>JAEURR010000008.1 GCA_016788115.1 Chthonomonas sp.
TGCGTCGCCGACGTCGCGCCTGAGACTGGGTCGCTCTTTCTGGATCGCCGAGGCGACGCGACGCGGACCGCCTCGGTTTTCTTCAGCTCTTGACGGTAGAACTTGACACAGGGGTGAGATACTCATTGAAAATTTCTCTGCCGAATCATCAATGATGAGTTAAACTGAATGACATGGAGATGAGGCAGCTTTCCGTTTTTGTCGTTCTCGGGTCTTTGACTACCGTTTCTATGGCGAGCTACGAGCTTGCGATGTTCACGAACGGATCCCTTGGGATCAGCCGATATGATCCGGTGAATCGGGTATCGCTTGGTACCTTTGGTACCAATTCTTTGGGGCAGTACTCAGGCCCTGTGATAGGCACCGACCCGCTTCGTCCAGGTCGGCTGTCCGTTTTCAATGGAGACGGTGCGGTACGCATCTTTAACTACAGCACGGGCATCTTGACGGGTCAATTCGGCACGGTGGATACCACGTACTATGGAAATGGTCCCCTGCGTTTCACTGCGATGACCAATGGCAACTACGCGATCACGGGGTACAGCGGAGCGTCTCCTGCCCAAAAGACTAGAATCTTGACGACCGGTGGTAGCCTGATCAGCACACTGAGCCCGTTCGGTTCATTGTACTTTCCCCTCTCCACGGCTCAGGGCACGGACAATCGCATCTACCAACTGGTTCGCTACGATCTTTCAGGAGGCAACTACGCTTACTACAGCTTTGTCTTTGATGCCGTTGGAAGCTATCAAGGGTACAACGATCTGGGAACCGTTGCCGATGCAAATGCCTACGGAAACGTCGTCGCGGCGAATGGCCGGGTGTACTACTCCTCCGGAGCGGGAACTAGTAGTCTTAACTTCAAGTGGCATCCAAATGGTGCTTCCCAAACTGTCTCCGGTTTGAGCGGATATAACTACTTCATTACGAACGGTTGGACCAATATGGTGGTGGGTCACAACGGAAACCTCCACCTTATCCAGTCCAGCTACAACGGCACCAACTATACTAATCGCTGGTACACCTATGATGCTGGAACCAACTATATGAGTGTAAATCACCAGATGGCTTCGACGGAGTACATCGGATCGCTTGCGATGGTGATAGCTCCAGAACCTGCGACCTGGGGAGCCCTGGCCCTCGGCTCGCTTGTCCTCATCCGTCGCCGCAAAAAAGGGTGAGATAGATAGTGCCGTTGATATTAGGGGAGGTGCCTTGCAACAGGTGCCTCTCTTGCTGCAAGGACCGTGTCTCGGACCCGCGGGCAGGGAAGTGAGCCTCGTACGGCCCCTTGAAGAATTGGCCGGACTTTGCCCATAATAAGGTTCGAAAACCGCCGATGTAGCTCAGTGGTAGAGCAGCTGTTTCGTAAACAGCAGGTCACCGGTTCGAATCCGGTCATCGGCTCCAGCCCATTCTTGCACCGCATTCTTCGCTTGCTGAAGAGGGCGGTGTTGTTTGTGTTCGGTGCCGCTGCAGGGAACTCGGTGAGTCTCTGCGCATTCCTGTAAAGTAGAATCAGGGAAGGAGCAATCTATGATCACCACACTACTCGCAAGTTCTGCCATCCTCTTGGGCGGAGTTACCGTCAAGCCGACCACTTGTCCTGTGATGGGCCATGGCGATGCCAACGCTTCCGTGTCCACTGTGGACTTCCGCAGCACCCGGTATTCGTTCTGCTGCAACGGTTGCCCGACCGCTTTCGCCGCGAACCCTGACAAGTATCTGAAGAACCCGGAGCTGAAGGGCAAGACCATCGGGACCTTCCTTTTCGACCCGGTAAGCCGCACTGCAATCACCGCCGGCACGGCCTCGGCTTCGATGGAGTACCAGGGCGTTCGCTATCTCTTTGGAAACGCCGCGAACCTGGCGAAGTTCAAGAAGAGTCCGGCGACCTACACCGCGATGCCCGCAAAGGAAGTTCTGCAGTGCCCGGTCGCCAATGAGAAGCTCAATGGCTATGCTGGCGCCTACGCGTACCAGGATGTGAAGGGCGTTCGCTACTTCATCTGCTGCCCCGGCTGCGTGCCGAAGTTCCAGAAGGAGCCGGCCAAGTACACGGCTGGCGTGGCGAAGCTGATCTCCGCGGCGAAGCCGTTCACGCTCAAGGCGGGCGAAGTTCCTGCTTCTGAGTGCGTCGAGAAGTAACTCAACCTCTCTGAACCGACGACGGCCCCGAAGGAATCCCCTCGGGGCCGTCTTGTTTAGATCGGTTAGGCGATGCTTGGACGCGCCGCGCGCGCGATGAGTTGTCGCGCTTCGCTCTCATAATCCATGAGCGATTGAGCGAGGGTGAGTTGCACAGCCGCGCGGGTGAGGTTGAGAATGCGCTTGCCCTCGGGGACGCGGAAGTACGTGTCGCCGCGCAAATAGTCGGTCAAGAATCGCGCGCCAAGCTCAAGCGTGATCGAGATCACCGCGTCAACCATCAAATCAACTTCTGCTTGGGAGATGAGGGAGCTGGCGCTCAAGAAACCCTTGGCCACGTTTTCGTAAGTGTCGCGGCAGACCTCGACCTTGCTGAGGTCGGACTCGCACTCGCCCGCGTGGTTGACCATGGACCGAACCATGTCCCCCCAGTCCGACAGCCATGTGCCGGGGACGATCGTGTCCAGATCGATCAGAGACTTGACCCGAAGCGTGTCCTTGCAGAAAAGGAAGTTCTCGATCTTCGTGTCGCCGTGAATCATCATGCGGCGGACGTTGCCCTGCTCCAAGTTGTGGAACAGCGTCATCGCGCGGCCTCGATGGGCATTGAGAAACTCGATCCACGGGGTCGCCATTTCGCGCCTAGCGGCTGCCTCTTCTGGCGAAAGGTGGATCATGTAGTGAAGACCCGTTGCTTCGCGCAGCTCCTCGCTCTCGGGGAGGTAGCTCATCGCTTGGTCAGGGCTGCGAACACCTTGCAAAACCGCATCGAGCTGAGCGAAATAGATATCGGTGTGCCGGTACCCGGGCAGAGGGCTCGCGAGCTCGGTCGGCATGGCCGAACTCAGGTCCCCGTGCAGCGCGAGGCCACGCCCCACCTCAAAAGCCACCTTAGTTCGCTGGTCTTCGGCGACTTCGCCCAGGCTCTTGAACGAAACGACGTCCTGGATCCGGTGCATGAGCCGCCAGACGGACCAGCCGTGCTCATCGCTAATGTCCAGATAAGAGCCACCTTGTCGATTCGGGACAAGGGTAATCGGTTCCCAGAACTCGGGTCGGTCGTTGAGTGCGCCGCGTTGCGCGGCGATACACGCCAGCATGGAGTCCATGACTCGGTACGGCCGAGTGAAGACGCTGCTGTTGACCTTCTGAAGCAGGAACTCTGAGCCGGTCCCATCTTTCACCCAATAGGTGTGAAGGTTAATATTGCCTTTCTGAGGGAAGTCGTCGAGATGGATCGGTAGTTCCACCTGGAATTGGGACACGATGTACGCCATGTCGTCCGGGGAATAGCTAAGGGTCCCGCCGTTGAGTGCCCGCGGCCGCGGGGGCGCATCGTGAATGAACGTTAAGGCCATATGAACCTAAGTTCAGAAAGTATACGCCATGGGGACACCGGGAAGAAGCGTATTGAAACCGGGTTTCGATTCTTCATGGGTAACCTCGCCCGCATGGAGCTTGTCGTCCGCGAAGGGCAGGGTGCTCAGTTGTCGATCAAATCGTATGCGTGGCAGCCTACGGAAACTTGGCGTCCAGACACTCAGGTGCTGCTTGCGCATTCGCCAGTGGGTGTGTTGGTTGCATTTGAAGTCCACGATCAGTTCTTGCTTGGACGGTATCAAGGGTACGACGATCCGGTCTATCAGGACAGCTGCGTCGAGTTCTTCTTCAACCCACTGCCTGGTCGATTGGAGGGGTATTACAACATCGAAGTTAACGTGTCTGGCGGGGTCAAGTTCAACTACCAGCGCAGCCGTGGTGTTGATCGCCGCACGATGCCGGAGGGGCTGCTACGAGACTTGCGGGTGGACCCGGGAGTGATCATCGACCCCGAGCACGGAGAACCTATGGTGTGGCGGGTGAGCTACGTCGTGCCGTGGGAGGCAGTGAGCTCGGAGGACAGCCGCGATTGGCGGGCGAACTTCTACAAGTGCTGTGAGGACAATTCGCATCCGCACTTCGGGAGTTGGTCACCTATCGAAACGGAATCGCCGGACTTCCATCGACCCGAGTTCTTCGGCACGCTCCGATTCGAGTGACTTACGATGAAAGCAGCGGACTAATTCGTGTCGCTGGCGCTCGCTTTCGCGCTCCCTTCGGCTTGGGGAGCTTCGCCCCTGGCTCACGGCGGAAATCGGCCTCCTGGCATGCGGGGCTGCATGACGCATTGCATTCGCGTTCGCACGCCTCGCAACAGGCAAACAGCCGATTGCACTCGACGTTGAGGCAGTTCACGTATCGCTCACAGGGCTGGTTGCAATGGACGCAGTGGGTCAGCGGCTGGGCGTTTTCGGTGCGGTTGATCGGCACGGCGATACGGTCGTCGAACACATAGCACTGGCCGACGAATCCCTTGCCCTGAACTTCGGGGTCTTGGCCGTACGTGACAATTCCGCCTTGAAGCTGCCAGACGTTCGTGAATCCTTCCATTCGCATCCAGGCCACCAGCTTCTCGCAACGGATTCCTCCGGTGCAGTACGTCAAGATCTGAGCGTCCTTGGACTCGGCTAAGTGGCTCCGGATCCAGGCGGGGAAGTCGCGGAAGTTCTCGACCGGCGGGCACAGGGCCCCTTCAAAATGGCCGATATCGGACTCGTAATCGTTCCTACCGTCAATTACGATCGTGCCAGCTTCATGCAGTCTGCGCTCAAATTCGACGGGAGACAGGTGGTTGCCGAACGCATCGGCGGGTGGCTGCTCACCGAGCGAGATGATCTCGGGGCGAACTCGGACGAAGAGCTTCTTGAACCGGTGTTCGACGTCGGCGTCCTCTTTGAACACCATGGTCTCGAACCCAGCCTGCGCCCATAGCTCGGCCTTATAGGCATCGCACGCTTCGGCGGTCCCGGAGCACGTACCGTTGATCCCTTCACTGGCGACGATGATACGCCCGCGCAAGCCTAGGGATTGGCACAGATTGAAATGCTCATCGCGAAACCGCTCGACATCGTCGATCGGCGCAAAGTGATAGTACAGCAGGACGCGATAGTCACCCATTCGATCCTATTATGAAAGAAGTTCAAAGCACGTACGGCCCACCCTGACGGATGAGCCGTACTGCGCGTCGTGACGATGCGGAGTTACTTCTGCTGGCTTGCGCCACCGGGAGTCCCGGAGTAGTCGCCTTCGTTCACGCTCTGACCGGCCTTCGAGTCCCCTTTGCTGCAACCAGCGAGGGAGACCGCGAGGGCCATCGCGAGGATCCAAAGAGCAAGAGTCTTGTTCTTCATTAGAATCCTTGTGCTTGACTGTCGTAGCCCGTCGGACACGTGGTCGTCGTCGTTGCTTCGGGCTTGGTCTTCGCAGCGGGAAAAGCGGCCATGTAGAGGCCGTTTGGTCCTGCGCCGGAAACCGGATCGTTGCCCTTGGTCAGCTTGGCGTACGCAGCGTGCCCATCAACGTAGTTGAAGTTTGCACCACCGGCGTAACCGCCGCCATCGATGCCGCCCCAGAACTCGTAGCCCCACTGCCATGAACCGGCCGGTGGCTTGCTGACGTTCCAGACGAGGTCGGTCGTCGTGGCGTTGCGTCGGCAGGTGCTCCAGTTGTACCAGTTGGGTGACGGGCCCATCAGGACGGTGCCCGCGACGTTTGGGATGGCGGTCTGCGAAGCCGACTTTGGAGCGGTAACCGGAGCGTCCGAGTGCGTGATATACGCATTGAACGTGTAGGTCACGCGGTAGAGCCGCGAAGCGGTGGTGTCGGTCAAGCTCGTTGCGCCTGGTCGCCAGTAACCATCATCTCGGTAGAGAGTCTGTTGGTTCGATGCGTCGGCCATGATCTGCTTGTTCTTGATGAACGGTTGCAGCCGGTCAGCCCAGTGCGGGCCCATGTCGCGGCCGGATCCGCTGGCGAATGGGATGGCAGGGAAGCGGTCGTCGTCGCCGTCAATGTACATCATCGAAGCCAAGCCTATCTGCTTCATTCCGCTCAAGTCGGCGGTCTTCTTTGCAGCGTTCTTCGCCTGTGCGAAAACCGGGAAGAGGATGGCAGCGAGGATTGCAATGATGGCAATGACAACGAGGAGCTCGATCAAAGTAAAGGCGCGTCGTCGCGGGGTCATGATTTCACCTCAATATATCAGGATGCCGGAATTATGCGGCCTCCTACATATTAGACGCTTGTTGGCCTGGCATCGTTGGCAACGGTTGCGGGGTTCGCCTCAATCTTGCACGTGCAACTGCCAAGTGTACGATTTCAGCACAATGGCCCGGTGGCACCGGTGCTGGCAATTCTCACGGGATATAATGAACGGCGCGTCGTTTGACCGACCCGCAACGTCATCTTATGTCGAGCGATCAACTGCAGGACACACTGGCTGAAAAGCGGTGGCTCAGCGCCTTGGCCAAGGGGGATCCCCAGGCCTTGGGTGCGATCTATGAGATGTACGGTGAGCGGATTTTCCGCTACGCATATCGAATGCTGAGCAACCGATCGGATGCCGAAGATGTCACTGCAGAGACGTTTTTGCGGGTCTTGCGACGATCGAGCGAGTTGCGTGCCGATGGCGCGTTTCGCACTTGGATTTTTCGGATCACCCGTAATCTGTGCATCGACAAGATGCGGCAACACAAACTGATTGAGTTGCCACCCGATGCGCAGTACAATAGTTCGGAAGACCGGACGGCTCTGCGGCTGACCGTGCAGCAAGCATTGCGCGACCTGCCTGCGGAATACCGTGAACCGCTCGTTCTCTGTGACCTAGAAGACATCTCTGCCAAGGAAGCGGCGGAGGTACTGAATATCAGCGTACCGGCGCTTAAATCGCGCTTGTACCGGGGCAGGAGAGCCCTAAGAGACAAACTCGGAGGAACGCTAGAGCACCGACCATGAAGAATCTGTACGACAAATTGGTTGACCTCTACGCTGGTGACGAGTTGCCGGCCGAACTCAAGGAAGAGTTGGAAAGCGCGGCAATGAAAGACCCTGCGTTGAGTCACGAAATGACATCCCTGAAGCTCACTGTGGATGCGCTACACAACGCGGATGACCCCAATTTTAACGAGGAATCGTTCCAGCGCGTCTTGATGAAGATGTATGCGCGGGGCGCGACTCTCGAAACGCGCGAGCCCGAATCAAATCCGTGGCAACTCAGATTGCCCTTGAACGGCTAACGCGATCGTATCCTTCTAAGGAGATCCCTGAACCCACGTGAAGCTCGAAATAAACCGCAAAGACATCTCCGATGCGTTGACCCATGCCGGGGCCGCTTCGACGACCCGCTCGGGCGTGCCGCTGTTAAAGACCGTGCTCCTGGAAGCATCAGACTCGGCCTTACGGATGCTGGGATGCGACGGCGAGATGTGGGCCGAACGGACCGTGGCCGCGAACGTCCACCAACCAGGGAAGGTTTGCGTCGAATGTCAGGTGATGCAGCAACTCGTTGGGGCACTCCCCGATGGCATGGTCGAGATCGAGACCGTCGAGAATCAGGTGGTACTTCGTCACGGGCAGTCTGACTGGAAGCTGATGCCCTACTTGGCGGACGACTTCCCGCCCATTCCCGAGAACACAGGCACCGCAGAGCTACGACTTCCGATGAAGAGCGTACGCGAAGCCGTGGATTCAGTCTCGTACGCGGTCGCCGATGATCATTCTCGTCCCGTGTTGACCGGAGTGCTCATGCGATACGATGGCGCGCGGCTCACCCTCGTCGCCACCGACACGCACCGGCTCGCAGTTCGGCACATCGATCGCGAAGGGATCGGATCGCACGTGGACGCCATCGTCCCTGAGAAGGCGCTTAAGGCGGTGAAGTCCTTGCCGCTGAGTGACGACGATGAATTGACCATTCAGTTTGACGAGCAGCGACTGTACGTCGATGCGGGCTCCGCGAAAGTGGTTTCGATGCTCTTGATGGGCGTCTATCCCAATTGGGAGCGCGTCGTTCCGAGCGAATTCACGAGGTCTTGGACCTTGGATCGAGAAGAACTGATGTCGAACGTAAACCGCGCCATGATTCTGGCGCGCGACAGCGCGAATCGCGTGCGCTTCTCTGGTAACGGCGAGATGATCGTCATCTCTGCGCGCAGCGACGAGAAGGGCGAGGCCAAGGAAGAGGTTGCCACGATCAGCAAGAACGGCGACATCGACATCGCCTTTAATGGTCGCTACGTCCTGGATGCGCTCAAGGCGATGAAGGGCGAGGGGATCTGTGCCGAGCTAACTGAATCCACGCGGCCTGCCGTTTTCCGACCCATCGACGAAGTGGGTGAGCAGTTCTGTGTGATCATGCCGATGGCGCTCAGCTAAGACCCGGAGGCGAGATTGGGAAAGCCGTCAATGCGAAAGCGTTGACGGCTTTTTTGCGACTTCGTGCATGTGCGCGCATGCATGCGAGCAAACGTGAGCACGGGCCAGTCGCAGATTCCAGACGTGGAAAGTGACGAGCAGAACGCCGCCCAAAACTGAGGCAAACACCTTGGCGATGTGTCCCGCTTGCGTTGGGTGAGACACTGGCCCGTGAGAGTGGCCGAAGAGGGTGTGCGCTCCTACGATGAGGCTGAGGCCGAGCACAAAAACGATGGCCGGCTTCCAAGAGTGGTGTGCGCGGATGCCCCGAAAAATGGCCATCGGGCCGACGACGAGCGCGATCCCGAAGAAGAGCACGTCGGTCCACGTGCTCGAGAGGAACGACAGTCCTACAAATGGGAGAATGCTCGCGACGAGGCCAAGCAAGACGCAATGGATGGCGCAGGCGGTGCCTGCGATCATCCCGATCTTGTCAGGGTCCGCGTAATGCTTCCTCATAGTTCTATTATTGCATCTTTATTGCAGAAATAGAACCGAGCAAAAGAAAGTGGGTCGGACCTTCAAAAAGTCCGACCCACTGCAGTCCTCAACGGACGAGTTAGAAGTCGCCGTCCTTTTCGTAGTTGTCGTTCAGGATCAGGTAGTCGAAGAAGTCAATGGTGGTGTCACCAGTGAGGTCTCCGCCTGGGTTCGTGTCGTAGGCCGACTCGCCCTGGCTCGCCTCGTAACCTGCGTTCAGGATCAGGTAGTCGAAGAAGTCGCAGGCCTTGTCGTCGTTGCAGTCGCCGTTGATGAGCGTTGCGTTGACGGTCACCGGCGATCCGCTGAGCGAAACGCCGCCCACCAGCTTGCCGAGCCACAGTCGGCCCTTGAAGTAGATGCTTCTCGTGCCTGATGCGGTCGTGGTGAACGAGTATGCGCCGCTGGTCGAGACGGACACGGTCTTGGTGTCAACCACGGTTCCGCCATTGCGGACTTCTACCGTGAAGTTACCGGGAACCAGCGGGCCTGCAAACCCGTTGAGATTTAGGGTTCCGCTAACCGTCGTGGAACTCGATCCAGAGGCGGTGATCACTCGAATACCGCGCATGCGCGAGTTCGTCTGAACGGCGCTGTCCGAAGTCACGATCTGGCTGAACGCAGACGCTGCGCCCGTGTCGGTCGCGGTGAAGATCTGTGGTGCGGTCGCTGCGCTGGTCACGTACAGGACGTTGTTGTTCAGGGCATCCTTCTTCAGGGTGATGGCTCGGACGCCGTTGGGCAGACCGGTGTTCATCACATAGTCCAAGACCCAGGTGCCTGCCACGAGGCTGTACCGTCGGACGCCGCCGCCCGAAGCGGTCGTGCGCTCGTCCGCGAGGTAGAGTCGGCTCGTACCGTCGAAGACGAAGTCGTACGGCGGGTTCGTACCGGTCGCAGTGCCACCGAAGGTGGAATCCGGGAAACCAGGGAGAACCGTGATCTGCTGGCCACTCGTGGTCGGAAGGCCGGTGCCTACGGAGCTCACACCCTTGTACACATCGGTCCCAGCAACGATCGTGCTCGAGCAGACGTAAAGCTGGCCGTTGTAGACGCCGACGACGCGAATGTTTGTCGGGATGTCATCCAGCTGGGTGCTCGTGCTGGCACCGACCGCAGCCGATCGAACGCCGCCCGTCGTGAAGACGCCTGAGGTACCAGCGGTCCAAACCGTCGTACCGTCCGTGACAGCCGATCGGAAGTTGCCCGCGTCGTACGCGTCCGTCAGGACGGTCGAAAGGTTGACCGTGCCCGCGTTGTTAACGAAACCGACGACGCGGGCGTTTGTGGCAACGTTCGTTGACGCGACGGCACCGGTGCCTTCTTCCGCATCGTAGCCAGCAAAAGCGTAGTTTCCGTTGAGTGCACTGAGGAAACCTTCGCTCGTGGCGGTACCGCTGTTAACCAGCTTCGTCGCCGCGCCCGTGTAGTTGATCGGGAACGACTGAACGAGCGTACCGGCGGGGGTGTACTCCTTCAGGATCACGCGCGTACCGGCGGAGTTGGGTGCGCTTGCATTGTTGTCAGCACCGAGCTGAACGACGAGTAGGTTGCCCGGGGTGAGCGGGGCGGCGATTGCGCTCGCAGCCGCAAGGCTGGCAAAGGCTAAGCTGTAAATCTTTCGCATGAATTCCTCCAACTGGCATAAGAAAAGCGGCGCAAAATTGCCCACTCTTCTCTTACCCCTCTATTGTGAGGCATCTTGGTTAAGTTCGAATTAACCAGTTCCTGCTAGAAATACGGGTTTTAGGCCACGAAGTGGATGATCCCCGCAAATGCTCCAGATGACACGAGAAGCGCTCCATGCATGACTATGCATGGAGCGCTCATACGATCGCGTTTGGTCTTAGTTATCGCCTTCTTTTTCGTAGTTCTCGCTGAGGATGAGGTAGTCGAAGAAGTCGATCGTTGCGTCCCCGTTCAGGTCGGCCATGGCATTCGCCGTATAGGCCGCTTCGCCGAACAGAGATTCGTACCCATCGCTGAGCTTGAGATAGTCGAAGAAGTCGACCGAATTGTCGGGGACGATATCCCCGTTGAGCACGGCCGGGTTGAGGGTGACGGTGCCGGAGATGGTTACCCCGGTGACAAGCTTGCCCAACCAGTGGGAGCCGCGGAAGTGCACGTCATAGACACCCGCCGGAACGTCCGTGGCGAAAGTATAGCGACCTTGGCTGTCCACCGGAATCGATCCGGAATCTTTTACGACCCCACCTTGGCGCAGTTCGATGTCGAAGTTGCCCACGGGCACCGCGCCCGCGAACGATCCAATGTTGATCTTGCCTTGGACCGTTGTGCCGATGGGGCCCTTAATCTTGACGCTTTTGAACTGAGTCGTGCCAGCGCTGGTCGTGACCAGCGAGAAGGGGCTGCCCAGGCCGGTATCCACGCATCGGTAGATGCTGTTCGTACCTCCGCTGGATTCGCTCACCGCGAAGATCATGGGTTCGCCCGCGCTCGTGGAGCCTACGGCAATGCTGCGAACTCCTTGCAAGGTAGGCAGCAGCAGGTCGTAGCTCACGGCATAGGTGGAGCCGTTCCAATCGTAGCGAGTCACCCCGTGACCCGGAGATGGCGTCTGGTCGCTCACGTACAGAGTCGTCGGGCTGAAGAAGCCGAAATCGGTCGCCGAAATGGCGAAGTCGGGGAATCCAGGCTGGACCGCTCCGATGGCCACGGTGGAAGGCATGCCGACGCCGAACGAAAGGATGGCGGTCGAGTTGCTCCCGTACAGCTGGCCGAAGTACGCACCCATGGTGCGTCCTTGGCCGGTTGACAAGATCGAAGAGCTCGTCGCACCCTTGAGCGCAGTTCGATAGCCAGCGCCGACCGCAACGGTGATCGGGCTCGCTTTGCCCGACATCCAGATGCGGCTGCCATCGGTGACCGCGCCGTAGGGGCCAGCGACCCCCGCATCCTCGCTCGGGAAGCAGTTCGTGATCCGGGTCGTGAGGTCTACATTGCCGCTAGGATCAATGACCGCGAATGTTCTTCCAACGACCGTCGAGTTGGTCTTGGAAATGTTGGCGGTTCCGGCAGCGGCGTCAAACCCCGCAATGCAGAAGTACCCGTTGAGGTAGGTGATCATCCCTTCGAAGGGATTGTTTCCAGAAATCGTCAGCTTGTTTGAACCGCCGGTGCTTGGGAGCGTGATCGTTTGCACCAAGGTGCCGGTCGAAGTGAACTCCTTAAGCAGGACGGCGGTCGCCGAACCGTCAAGCGGCGTTGTTCGTCCGTTCGCGCCGACTTGGACGGCAAGGATGTTCTTTGCACCGATCGGGGCAGCATTGGCAAAGGGGACAAGCGTGGCCATCAGGGCCAAAAATGCGCATTTTCTCATAAGGGTTCAGGACTCCTAAGCTGGGACGTCGTCAGCGGCGACCGAGTTCGAAGAAAGTGTGCGCGATTCCAGCCACCGCTACTACTGACAAGGATACCCGTCCACTAGTCTATTACTTGCGCATACGGTGCATGAATTCCCACAAATGACTAGGGTGCACCCGAAATCTCATAGCTTTCGCTGAATACCAGGTAGTCGAAGAAGTCCACCATGTTGTCGCCGTTGAGGTCGGCGCTCGTCGAGAACTTGGTATCGCCGACGGACGTGTCAAAGGCGTCCGACATGAGAAGGTAGTCGAATAGATCGACGTCATTTGAACCGTTCACGTCTCCATTTCTGAGGCTCACATTGACGGTAGAAATACCAGTCTCGTTGATGTTAACGGTTGAAACTGAGCGCAACCAATGCGAAGCTTTGAATGCGACATCGTACGTGCCTCGCAAAGCGGTGGTGAAGGAGTACGTGCCCGCGATGTTTGGCACCACCGTCTGGGTTTCGAGCGGAGTGATGCTGCCCACGTTTCGTAGTTCAACGGTGAGCGGGTGCTTGGTGATGTCTCCCAAGAAATCGTTGTACTGGACTTCGCCAGCTACTCCGCCCGCCTCGAGCGCAGTGGTGTCAATCCAGTCCTTACTGGACGAGATGCGCATGAATAGGTTCGCAGTCCCGTACAGGTTGTAGTTCGTCCCGCTGTCGAACCGGAATCGTGCCGACGTGATACCAGCCGTGTAGGCGACGCCGCCGATGTTGATAAAGAGGCCGCCTCCGCTATCGCCGGGGGCAATATTCGATTCCATGCTCGTGGCCCAGATGTTCCAGAACGGCGATCGGCTCGAATTCAACGCATTGTTGGCGGTGCTGCTGTTGTCGAAGTCGGTGACGAGGCACTTCGGCCACTGATCGACGAGCACATTGAGCTGGTTCTTGGCATAGTTGCCTTCAATCAGGTTGGTGCCCCCACGGAGCTTCCAATCGTACGTGTAGGCGGTAGGGAATCCTCCCGCGCCGTAGCCCGCGATGGTCCCGATTCGGCCTCGCTCATCTGGCTGCCGGTAGATGCGAGCCACGGGGACCGAGGTTACGCGCTGGTTCAAGCGCCCCAGCATCAGGTCCAAGCCGTTGGTGGGGTCCGCGGAGTTGTAGCCCGCGTTTCGAAACCACTGAACGACTGTCCGGGTCTCGTTGCCAAACTTCACGTCGCGCGGAGCAGAGCCGCTTGGTAAGTTGTGTCCCGCTGTGAGGATCCACTTGTCGGCGATGAGCACGCAGCTTCGGTAATCGCTGGGAGGTGTAAACTCAATGCGCCCGACAAAAGGGTGCTGCGCGCCAAGATTCAGTGCGTCGGAATCCAGCATGCCATCGACGCGAATGAGCGCGTGCGATACACATGAAATTACTAGGGCCGCATGGATTATTGCGGCCCTGGCGATAGGAATCCGGGCTGTCATGGGATCAGTGTACATTGATTTAGTTGCAACAGCAAGCTCGAAAGCATGCGGGGCAGTCGCAGATCATGCCCCGACGCTGATCTCAAAGATGTTCCGGGCAGTCTCGTGAAGCCTTACCCGGACTAGCTTCGCGGGCACGGAGTTTTGAAGCGCTTTGAAGATGTGATGGGCGACTACTTCGCTGGTCGGGACCAGACCGTGAAACTCCGGTAGATCGGCGTTCAGGTTCTTGTGGTCGTACCGATCCACGATCTCGGTGTTGACAACGTGATCCAAGGCGGTGATGTCCACGATCATGCCGGTCGTCGGGTTGGGCTCGCCTCCCACCGTCACCTCCAATACGTAGTTGTGGCCGTGCCCCATGGGGTTGTTGCACTTTCCAAAGAGCTCATCGTTCTGAGCCTGAGTTAGCTGGTCGCTATGCAGGCGGTGGGAAGCGGCAAACTCGTAAATTCGGGTGATCGTCAACATGTCTTTGAATTCGTCACAGTACAGCTCGCCGTAAAGGAGCGGCGTCTCTTCCAGCTTCAACCGCGTCAATCGGACTGCTGGCGGCAGCTGCTGTAGTTGACTACGAATATAGGCCAGGATGTTCTCCACGGTGGGGCAATGGTCCCGGAAATACTCGACCTCGTCATTGAGACTGCGCAGGTCCATGGAACCGAGCACGCGCTCATGGAGGATTGCGTCCAGATCCTTGATATTGATGACCATGCCCGTGACGGGATCGATCTGCCCCGCGAAGGACGCTTCTAACGCATAGTTGTGCCCATGGGAAAAGGGTGAAGCGTAGAGACCGAACAAGGTTCGATTCTCCTCGGGGGTGCGGTCGGCCAACCAGTACCGATGGCCGCAACTGAACGTCACCCGGCGGGCGAGGGTGACGGTGGCTTGGGACCGATCGGTGAGCATCAGCTCATTCTACGCCTTCGGTGTGGGGCATGTCCGCGACCCAGAGCGACTCGTACTCCTCGGGATCTTCGCATAGCTCAGCGGTCACGGGGGACTCCAGGATTCGCAGCCAGTAAGTCTCGTACTCGGAGTCGTCGCGCAGGATGCGATCGAAGCTCTCATGATAGAAAGGAGGGAAGCGCTCCCCCGACTTCTGGACAATCGACTTCCCGGCGCGGACCTTTGCCTTCTCGATGAAGTCGGCGAACTCGAAATCCGCCTTCGCGCTCGGGTGAACGCGGAAGATCATTTCTGTCAGGCCGGGGAGGATGCACAGCAGGTTGAATTCGATTTTGGATGTCTGGCCGCGGAGCAGCTGGCGCATGAGGTCGTTGCGCTCGCGTTCATCCAGCTCCCGTCGGTGGCGGAAGGTGACGTAGTATGTGACGTCATCGGCGCGCCAATGGGGAAGTCGCCCGCGCCACATCGAGAAGTTACGAAATGCCACGCGCCCTCCAGGTGCAAAAACCCACGAAGCAAAGCGCTCCGCCGCTGTCGATGAGTACGTCCCAAGGGCTGCCAGTCCGGTCTCGGTGGAATGACTGCCGCACTTCATCAAAGGTGCCGAGGCTCGCCGACCACAGCACCGCAAGTAGCGCGATACGGCGCAGGTCCAGGTTTTGCGTCCGCAGCCAGAGCCAAGCAAAGAGCCCCACGAGTCCGAAGAATGCAAAGTGAATCCCTTTTCGCCCGAAGTGGACAATCAGCTCCGCCTGGTCGAGGGGCAGGTGAAACCGCTCGACAAGCCACTCGGCCCAGCCTCCCGCCGAACCTGCGCCCCCACTGATGAATGCGACGATCACCCCGGAGAACAGGACGGGTAGTGCTCGAACTAGGTGCTCGCGAGTACCGATGAGGCCGATAGCCACAAGTGCCAACGCAATTCCGGCCAGCGCCATGGCGGCGGTGAGATGAGCTGCATGGGGTCCTCGATGCGGGTAACTCCACAGGAATGCGACAATGACCGCGAGCTGGTACGCAGCGACATTCGCCTCCCACGCCGTGGCGAATCGGGCTGCGCGAACCAAGAGCAAAGCGGCGACGCCCGGGATGAGTGTCACCCAGATCGGCGATCCGTACGGGAGCCCAAAGGCGACCAGAGCGATGGCTAGGCTCGCGAGGGTGAGGGCTTGGGTTCGAGGGTGGCGCACGCTGGCTGCAATTATGCCAGGTACGCTACGCGGCGATGCGAATCCTGGTGACGAACGACGACGGCATCCGCGCCGAGGGCTTGAAGGCGATGGTCGAAGTAGCGCAGGAACTTGGCGAGGTGTGGGTCGTTGCGCCGGATCGAGAGCGCAGCGCGTGCGGACACTCACTGACGATGCGTGATCCGTTGCGTGTGAAGCCCCATCCATGGGAGAGTGCGCACGCGTTCGAGCTTTCCGGGGTGCCGACGGATTGCGTGAACGTTGGCCGCGAACTGATGGATCAGCGGGTCGATCTCGTACTCAGCGGTTTCAATCACGGGCCCAACCTGGGATTCGACATCACTTACAGCGGCACGGTCGCAGCAGCGATGGAGGGTGCGCTGAACGGTATTCGCTCGGTTTCGGCGTCGATGGCCATGTTTACAGAGGAGGCACCCCTCCACCTGACGACCGGCAAAGCGGCGTTTCGCGAGCTCCTGCCGCGGTTGCTGCAGCTAGAGTGGCCTGCGCTCGCCTTCTTCAATGTCAACGTTCCCGCCATCGACCGAGCAGAATTGAACGCACCCGTGTTCTGCTCCATGGGGCGGCGAGTGTACGAGGATCGAATCGAGAAGCGAGAGGACCCGTGGGGGCGGACCTACTACTGGCAGGGAGGGGTCGTGGCGATGCACCGGGACCAGCCGAACACTGATGTTGAGGCCATCAATCGTGGCCACGTGAGCGTGACTCCGATCACACTTGATTGGACTGACCGCGCGTTATTGGATCGGCTTCTAGTCGCTGACCGTGACCATCCAGCGGTCGATCCAGCCCTTGAGCGGTGACTGCTCGTTCTCGACGAGTAGGTTCGCGATCGAATCGTCGCCACGCACCCAACGCAGGATCAAATGAGGAAGCGCACCGACGTCTTCCAGGATCGGTTGCGAAGGCCAGCCTAGCTCGGGCAGATGGCTGAGCACATGGGGACCAGGCCCGAGGTTCGTACCTACCATAACGAGCATCTCTGGGCCACCGGCCAAATGGACCGCTTCGGCAGCTCGGGTTCGGGCCTCTTCTTCCGGGAGCTTGGGAAGTTCGTCCTCGAGCGGCTGTTCTTCGAAAGACCATTCGTTTGGCAGCCGTTTCTTGAGTGGCTTCGAATGGGGACGCGGGCTGGCGATTCTCTGCGCGCCATTGTCATCGAGCGCACCGAGGAGCAGGCTCGTGTCCATGAGCGCACTTTCGAGATCGACCGTGTCCATGATCGGGTAGCGCGTCGTCCCGTGTTCGGCGAGGAATCTGGCCAAGCGTGCATGGAGGTCCAGACGCTCGGGGTCCGGGTCGTAAAGGCAAACGTCCAACGGACGTTCTCCGAAGTACGTGGCGAGGGCCGCCAGTACCTGCGGCGAGACGCAGGGATTCCCAGCACCGAGGAGGGTTATCTTGATCGCCACTTCTTAAAGAATAGTCGATTCTTTGGGCCGTTAGGTTCTACCTGTCAGCGAGTTGGTCGACAAACTGGGCAAAGTACTTGCGGCTGTCCCAGGGGCCAGGCGCGGCTTCGGGGTGGTACTGGATGCTGCTGGCGCGCAGCTCAGGCACCCGGATCCCTTCAACCGTCTCGTCGTTCAAGTTGATCTGGGTGATCTCGCCTCCGGTCCCGTGCAGCGAGTCCGCGTGGACCGCATAGCCGTGGTTCTGCGACGTGATTGTCACGGTCCCATCAAGCAAGTCCTTTACGGGATGGTTGCTCCCACGGTGACCGAACTTGAGCTTGTAGGTCCTGCCGCCGATGGCATGGCATAGCAGCTGATTGCCGAGACAAATCCCGAAGATCGGGCGCTTGCCAAGGAGCTCTCTGACGGTTTCAACGACGGGCTGTAGCCGAGCAGGGTCTCCGGGGCCGGGGCTCAGCAGAATCCCATCCGGGTTCCACTCTAAGACTTCTTCAGCCGAGGTGGTAGCGGGTACGACCAAGCAACGCACTCCTAGCGCAGCGAAACGCCGGAGGATGTTGTACTTGAGCCCGCAGTCGACCACAACGATCTTATGCTTGAACGACTCTTTCTCGTGCCAGGCATCGAGGTTGTCCCGGCCCGAGTAGCCCCAAGCGTAGGGTCGCTTCGTCGTCACCGACATCACGAAGTCGGTCTCGTCGTAAGACTTCGAGGACCGCAGCGTCTCCAGTGCCTCGCGCGGATCGCCCGTGGTGATGCAACCCATCGTCGCGCCGCCGTGACGGATCCGCTTGGTGATCACGCGGGTATCCAAGCCCTGAATTCCAACCAGCCCTTGCTCTTCCATGTGAGCGTGGAGCGTCTTGGTGCTTCGCCAGTTACTCGGATACTCGCACGCTTCGCGGACCACCAGGCCCGAGGGTTGGATGCGCGCGGATTCTACGTCGTCGTCGTTGATGCCGTAGTTCCCGATGAGCGGGTAGGTGAGCAAGACGATCTGCCCGGCATAGCTGGGGTCGGTCAGGATCTCCTGATAACCGGTCATACCGGTGTTGAACACGACTTCGCCGGTCGTCACGCCCTGTGCGCCAAGGCGGGTGCCTTGGTAAACGGTCCCATCGCTCAACACGAGACTTGCGGTCAAAGAGGTGATCCTGGTGGGGGCTCAGCCCTCGCTAAAGATACCAGCCTGCCCATCGGAATGTCTTCGGCTCGCCGGGTTCTGATGTACAGTGAAAGCCAGGGAAATTTATGAGCCGTTTCGTGCGTTCGTCTTTGCTTTTTGCGTTTGGATTGGGTTCGATGAGTCTTCTTGCGGTGCCGGTGTCGGCAACCCCGAGCGAGGAGTACATGGAGAAGGAGCTTGGGTCGGTTGATCCACCGATGCCGCAAGCATTCCCAACATTCTCGAATGCCCATCGCCAGTTCAATGGGCCTTTCGTGATCCGACAGGTCAACGTCAACAGTTCCGGCCTCAACATCGTGAACGACGCGGCCAACGAACCCTCCATCACGGTGAACCCAGCCAATCCGAACCAAATTGTGATCGGCTGGCGGCAGTTTGACAACAAGACCAGCAATTTTCGCCAAGCGGGATACGGGTTTTCGGCGGACGGCGGGGTGACGTGGACCGCCTCGAAGCTAACTCCTGGCCTGTTCCGGAGCGATCCGGTGCTCGCGGCGAGCTCGACGGGGATCATCCACTACAACAGCCTCCAGAACACCTTCTATTCCGACCAGTTTCTCTCTAGCACCGGTGGGTCTACTTGGGGCAGTGCGAACTTCGCGACGGGCGGCGACAAGCAGTGGATGGTGGTCGATCCGGCGAATCCATCTGCGGTGTATCAAGCCTGGAGCCGGGCGGGGAACAACTATAGTGGGCGGCAGTTTAGCCGGAGCCTGAATGGCGGCATCACCTGGGCCGATCCGGTCAACATTCCCAGTCAGCCGTACTGGGGGACCCTGGACACCGACGCCTTGGGTCGGGTCTACCTCGGTGGCTCTGACGGTGGCAGCACCATGATCTTGGCTCGCTCGTCCAACGCCTCGAACTCGGGGCAGACGCCGACTTTCGCGCTTGTGACGAATCCGAACATGGGCGGGCAGATCGACGCCTTCGCGACGGTGAATCCGGGCGGGTTGAGCGGTCAGATGTCCGTTTGCGTAGACAAGAGCAATGGATCGACTCGGAACAACGTCTACATGCTCTCGACTCTGAACACGGGCACGTCCAATTCCCTCGATGTCATGTTCGTGCGAAGCCAAGATGGGGGTTCGACTTGGAGCACCGCGAAGAGGGTCAACGATGATCCGACGGGGACGGGTCGGCAACAGTGGTTTGGCGCACTCGCTTGCGCGCCCAACGGTCGGCTCGATGCAGTGTGGCTCGACACGCGAAATGATCCAACTTCGAACATCCGCTCCGCGCTCTATCGGTCGTACTCCCTCGACGGAGGTCTGACGTGGAGCGCGAACGAGAAGGTCACCGAAACGTTTGATCCGCGGGTGGGATATCCCAACCAAAACAAGATTGGAGACTACTTGGGGGTGGTGAGCACGGCCACAGGAGCTCACGTCGCGTTCCCGGGAACCTTTAACAACGAGCAGGACGTGTACTACGTTTTCCTTGACGCACCCCCGATTCCGGTCACGGGCACGGTGAGCTACGGCGCATACACACCGGACCTGGCCAGTCGGACCCTCCAACTGCAACTGCGACGCAACTCGGACAATTCGGTGCTGCAATCGCAGACCGTGACGGCGACCGCAGCGGGCACCTTCGTCGCTACGCTTGACCCTTCACTCGTTCATGCAAATCCTGGTGTCCACTGGTGGGTCAAGGTGGATCACTGGCTTGCAGACTCGGTGATCTCCGCGAGCCTGCCGCTGACTGGTGTGAGCGGTTTGAGTTTCACGTTGCGAACCGGCGATTGCAACGGCGACAACGTCGTGAATCTGTTCGACTACTTCGTGCTGAGCAATGCGTACGATTCGGACTTGGGAGATCCCGCCTACCTCGCGGGCGCTGATCTCAATGACGACAACACGGTCAACTTCTTCGATTACCTGGCTCTGTCCGACTTTTATGAGCAAGCGGGCGAGGAGTAAGAGCCTGCCGCAGGTAAATTAGCCCCGGCATGAGCGAGTTTGATTCGATTCTGATCGGCAAGGGTGAGACCGAGGCGCGGCTGCTGGCGAAGTTTGGCAACCGGCATGGCCTCATCGCGGGCGCAACTGGAACGGGAAAGACCGTCACGTTGCAGAGGATCGCCGAGGGGTTTGCGCGCATGGGCGTGCCCGTGTTCCTCGCCGATGTGAAGGGCGATCTGAGCGGCATGTCCATGATTGGCGGCGGCAAGGAAGTCTTCGAGAAGCGCGCTGCCGACCTTGGGCTGACCAATTGGACTCACGAAGCCAATCCGACCATTTTCTGGGACCTTTTCGGTCAGCAGGGCCACCCAATCCGCGCGACCATCAGCGAGCTCGGTCCTGTCTTGCTCAGCCGATTGTTGGACCTGAACGATGTCCAAGAAGGCGTCCTCAATATCGCTTTCAAGGTCGCAGACGACAACGGCCTCTTGCTCTTGGATCTCAAAGACTTGCGGTCGATGCTGGCTTACATCACCGAGAATGCCGCTGAGTTGACGGCAAATTACGGCAACGTGAGCGGCGCGACGGTTGGGGCTATCCAGCGACAGCTCTTAGTGTTGGAGCAGCAGGGGGCCGAGCACTTCTTCGGCGAACCGGCATTGGATTTCAGCGATTTCATGCGCACGACCATCGATGGTCGGGGGCTGGTCAACATCCTTGCCGCCGACATTCTCATGCGCAGCCCGCGACTCTACGCGACCTTTTTGCTGTGGATGCTCAGCGAGCTCTTCGAGAACCTGCCCGAAGTGGGTGATGCCCCAAAGCCCAAACTGGCCTTCTTCTTCGACGAGGCTCACTTGCTCTTCAACGATGCTCCTCCAGCGCTCCTGGAGAAGATCGAGCAAGTCGTGCGGCTCATCCGATCGAAAGGGGTCGGTGTCTACTTCATCACGCAAAACCCGATTGACATCCCAGACACGGTGCTTGGGCAGCTCGGCAACCGGGTGCAGCACGCTTTGCGAGCCTTCACGCCACGGGATCAGAAGGCGGTTCGATCCGCAGCGGAGACCTTCCGACCAAATCCAAATTTTTCGACGGAAGAGGTCATTACTCAGCTTGCGGTCGGCGAAGCGCTCGTCTCGACACTAGACGAGAAGGGTACGCCCAACATCGTGGATCGGGTGTTGATTGCGCCTCCAGTGAGCAGGATTGGTCCGGCCACTCCAGACGAGCGAACGACCGTGATCGGTCAGAGTCCAGTGCGAGGCAAGTACGACACCGCGGTGGACCGGGAGTCCGCTTATGAAGTGCTCCACGCTCGGGCGGTGCAGGCCACCCAGGAGCAAGAGCGCATGGAGGCGGAGCAGGCTCAACAGAAAGCGGAGGCGCGTGAAGAGCGGGCTCCCGCTCGGCGCAGCGACTCGGTGTTTGAGTCGATGGCTAAGAGCGTAGCGCGGGCCGCAGGGTCACAGTTGGGTCGAAACTTGGTGCGCGGAATCTTGGGCGGATTGCTCGGTGGGAGCACCTCGCGCCGCCGACGTTAACTCGTTAAAAAACGGTTCCTGAATGTGGCGACACAGCAGGTGTCGCAGGTATAATTATAAGTTCGGACGAAACCACCCCACCCCCTAGCATGGTGTCTCGGGGCAGTTCTTGTGTCCGTGAACCTAATAATTCTATGGCAGACGTCAGCCTCTTCGATAAAATCCGAGTTGGAATTGCCAGCCCCGACGACATCCGCAGTTGGTCTTACCGCAAAGACTCTAACGGCCAAATGATCCATTACGAGATCAAGAAGCCTGAGACGATCAACTACCGAACTTTCAAGCCCGAGCGCGACGGACTTTTTTGCGAGCGCATCTTCGGTCCGATGAAGGACTGGGAATGTGCATGCGGCAAGTACAAGAAGATTAAGTACAAGGGCATCATCTGCGAGCGGTGTGGCGTTGAAGTCACCCGTAGCAAGGTGAGACGAGAGCGCATGGCGATCGTCGAGCTCGCCGCGCCCGTGTGCCACATTTGGTACCTCAAGGGTATCCCTTCGCCTCTCGCGCTGATCCTGGACATCGCTCCGCGACAGCTTGAGAAGGTCATCTACTTCGCCAGCTTTATCATCATCGACATTGACGCCGAGAAGATCGGCGAAATGATGCCGGAGATTCGCCGCGCGGTCGAGGACGAGAAGCTTCAGATCCAAGAGAGCATGCGCGAGCTTGAACTCGAGAGCGTCGAGCGATTGACGACCGAGATGCGCAACAACCCCGACGAGTAC
The DNA here is from genome assembly GCA_016788115.1 of Chthonomonas sp. Lineage (NCBI taxonomy): Bacteria > Bacillati > Armatimonadota > Chthonomonadia > Chthonomonadales > Chthonomonadaceae > Chthonomonas > Chthonomonas sp. The sequence continues at coordinate 22,605 of JAEURR010000008.1, forward strand.
CTCGACGAAGGGTTCGTTCGCGAGCGCATGAAGGCCAACTTTGACCGCATCCGTGCGGAATGCCGAGACGCCGATGACCGGTTGAAGGATCTCGATGTTGCTGTTGATTTGCTTGGCAAGCTTGAGCGACACCAATTGATCGACGAAGACAAGTGGCGTGCCGTGAGCAAGATGCTCGATTCGGTGAGTCGCCGACTTCGCAAGGACCTGGACGGCCTCGTTCGCGCCAACATCGGTGCCGATGCCGCCAAGGAGCTCCTGCGCAAGGTCGATCTCGACCGGATGTATCGCGAGCTGCGCGAGGAGATCGTCCGCACGACGAGCCAGCGCCGCGCCCGCGCGATCAAGCGGCTCGAAATCATCGAAGCCCTGCTGAGCTCGAAGAGCCGACCGGAGTGGATGATCCTGGACGTCGTGCCGGTCATCTCGCCAGAGCTGCGCCCGATGGTACAGCTCGATGGTGGTCGCTTCGCGACATCGGACTTGAACGACCTTTATCGTCGCATTATCAACCGAAATAACCGCCTGAAGAAGATCATGGAGATCCAGGCGCCGGAATCGATCATTAACCACGAAAAGCGCCTGCTGCAAGAAGCGGTTGACGCACTGATCGACAACGGCCGACGGTCGCGACCGGTCGTGGGCAGCAACAGCCGCCCGCTCAAGTCGCTGTCCGACATGCTCAAGGGTAAGGAAGGTCGCTTCCGCAAGAACCTGCTGGGTAAGCGCGTTGACTATTCCGGACGTTCGGTCATAGTTGTTGGCCCTCACTTGAAGCTGAATCAGTGCGGTCTCCCCAAGGAGATGGCACTGGAGCTCTTCAAGCCGTTCGTCATGAAGACGTTGGTTGAGCGAAAGATCACCCAGAACATCAAGACGGCCAAGCGGATGATCGACCGAATGCACCCGGCGGTCTGGGATGGACTTGAGGAAGTCATTAAGGAGCATGCGGTCCTTCTGAACCGTGCTCCGACCCTGCACCGACTCGGGATCCAGGCTTTCGAGCCAATCCTCGTCGAGGGCAAGGCGATTCAGGTTCACCCGTTGGTGTGTTACGCCTACAACGCTGACTTCGACGGTGACCAGATGGCCGTTCACGTGCCGCTCAGTACCCAAGCTCAGGCAGAAGCCCGAGTCTTGATGCTGTCGACACAGAACCTGTTCTCGCCCGCAGACGGACGTCCGACGGTTTCGCCGATCCAGGACATCGTTTTGGGTGCGTACTCGCTTACGTTCCTCAGCCAGGCTGGAAAGGCCCGACTGGAGGAGATGGAGGCGAAGCACAAGGCAAACCCCGAGAAGAATCCGGCTCCTACGATTTACTCAAGCCCCGACGAAGTACGGTTCATCCTGGAAGTCCCGGGCGGCGATCGCCCGTTCGGTTTGAACGATCCGGTCAAGGTGCGCTTGCAGCGACCGAAGTTCCGCCCCGATGCCGAGGTGGACTATCGCGATGCTCGAACCGGCGCTGAATACGCCTACGAGACCACGGTGGACGAGGAAGGCGAAGAGAAGCGAGATCTGAAGGCGCTGGACATGGAGTGGGAGACGATCGTCGCCACCATGACGCCGGGCCAGCTCATCTTCCACGAGGTGCTCCCGTGGCCGATGCGCTACAGCGATCGGTTCATGCACACCGAACTCGGTAAGAAGCCGATTGCGGAAGTCATTGTGAGCTGCCACCGAACCGTGGGCTACGATGCCACCGTTCGACTTCTGGACGATTTGAAGGACCTCGGATTCCGATGGGCCACGAAGTACGGTATCAGCATCGCGCTCACCGACATGGACCCGCCGGAGCGACGAGAGGAATTGCTTGCCGAAGCCGAAAGCCGAAGCAACCGCATCAGCGAACAGTATCGACGCGGTCTGCTGACCTTTAACGAGATGCAGCAGAACCTGATCAAGCTGTGGACGGAAACCTACGACCTGGTCGGTAAGGAGATTGTCAACGGCATGGAGCAGTTCAATCCGTTGTCGATCATCACGGTCTCCGGTGCACGCGGTTCGATCAAGCAGCTCGCGCAGCTTTCTGGTATGCGCGGACTGATGTTCAACCAGTTCAACGAAGTTATCTATGAGCTCCCGGTTAAGAACTCGTTCCACCGCGGACTCTCGATGCTTGAGTACTTCGTGACGACCCACGGTGCCCGCAAGGGACTTGCCGATACCGCTCTGCGAACTGCGGACGCGGGATACCTCACGCGACGTCTGTGCGACGTCGCTCAAGAGGTCATCATCCGCAAGGCCGACTGTGGCACCACCGAAGGGATTCTCGCGCACCGCATCTTGGAAGAGGGAGAAGCGATCGAATCGATCGCCGAGCGCATCGCCGGACGCATCTCGATGGCGACGATCACCGCGCCGACCGGCGAAGTGTTCGCCACCTACGATGAAGTGATTCGAAGTGAAGAGGCGGCCAAAATCAACAAGCTTGAGCTGGCGTACGTCTCGGAGGTCGAGGATTGTGCAACCGACGCCGAGAAGGCCAAGGTGGTCACCAAGTACGAAGCGATGGGCTTCATGGTTAACGAGCACGGTCACCTGTGCTTGAAGACGCGCAGCCCGCTGTACTGCGAACTCGAGCAGGGGATTTGTGCCAAGTGCTACGGTCTCGACCTTGCCTCGAAGAAGCTCGTCGAAGTGGGTGTTGCCGTCGGTATCATCGCTGCACAGTCGATCGGTGAACCTGGTACGCAGCTTACGATGCGTACCTTCCACACCGGTGGTGTTGCGGGTGCGAAAACGATCGCCGCGACCAACCAGTACAAGACCGGTAAGTTCATCAAGCAGTTCTTGGAGGACTTCTCGCAGGCAACGCAGACCGACCTGAAGGACTTCGACGCCAGCAAGCTCCTCGAGAGCCAGGAGAGCATCGTCAAGAGCCTCTTCGCCGGCGCGAAGGAAGCAGAGGAAGGCGAGTCGGGCGAGAAGAAGATGACTGCCCGCCAGACCAAGGCAGCCCAGAAGGCCGCCGAGCGCGTGGACAAAGAGAGCCAAAAGCTTTGGGATCGAAGCCGAAAGACGTTCTTTGCTACCTGGACGGGTGAGTCGAGCGGTATCGTCCGCGTCGAAGAAATCTTCGAGGCTCGAAAGCAGCCCCGAGGTAAGGCCATCATCTGCCCGGTCACAGGCACGGTCGTCCAGATCGAGAAATCGAGCTTTGGACGGTTTGTGGTAGTCGAATCGACGGTACGCACGGATGCCCCGCTCCGCGATGCCTACATCTCGGACAAACAGGATTGGGACGCGAACGAGGACGGCTACAGCACCTTGGAGCGACTCATCGGCCAGAAGCTGGTGGCCGCCTCGCTGACCACGCTGCGCAAGTACAACAAGGAGACGGTCAATATCTTCTTCCCAGTACTTGTTCCGCCATCGGGCAACCTGCCAGTCTCGGTAGGAAGCCGCGTCATCAAGGGCGATCCGCTCACCGATGGTCCGCTTGATCCGCACGAGGTTTTGGAACTTGCCGGCGCATCTGCAGTGCACGACTACTTCGTCGAGAACCTGCAGCGCGTTTACAAGAGCCAAGGCGTCGACATCAATGACAAGCACATCGAAGTCATCATTCGACAGATGATGCGGAAGCGTCAGGTCAAGGAGCCGGGCGATAGCCCGTTCCTGCCGGGGCAGATCGTTGACCGATTCCGGTTCGTTCGAGAGAACGACCGTGTGCGACACATGATCGCCGCGGGCCGAAAGGTCCGTTACAACGACCCGATCTCAGGAGACATGGTGGAGCGTGATCCGAAGGAGGCCAACGCCAACTGGATCTTGCTCGGTATCACCGAAGCGTCGCTTGCAACCGAGTCGTTCCTGTCCGCTGCATCGTTCCAGAAGACCACTCGAGTCCTCACCGAGGCTGCTGTTCGCGGTAAGCACGATAGTTTGATCGGTCTGAAGGAGAACGTCATTATCGGTCGGCTGATCCCCGCCGGAACGGGTGTCGCCACGTACCGAGATGTCAGCATCGAAGTGGATCGCAGCGCTCCGACGTGGGCTCAGCAGTCGCTTAAGGCACTGGTTGACGCCGACGAATTGGATGAGATCGATGAACTTGGGTTCGACTTCCCGTCTCTCAGCGAGATGGCCGAGTCGCCGGAATTCAAGATCGCAGACGACGAGCAATAAGCTCGATTCGAAGAAGAGTGCACCCCTCGTTCGCTAGTCGGACGCGGGGTGTCTTCGTTTTCAGAGTCGGTCTGCGGACCTAGAAACCGATATACTAGTGGTTTCCAACCACTGCGATGATGGCGCTCTACGACATCCCTCATACATGGGAAGAACCGGAGGGGCTGGTCGAACTCCTGAACATGATTCGGGACAGCCACCCTCAGGCCAACTTGCGCAAAATCCGGTACGCGTACTACGTAGCGGAAGAGGCCCATCAAGGGCAGATGCGGCAATCCGGCGACGCGTACATCACTCACCCCTTGGCCGTGGCGCATAACATCGCAGAGCTGCGCATGGACGACGACACCATCTGCGCAGCTCTGCTTCACGATGTTCTGGAGGACACTGACGTTACGCCCCAGTTCCTTGAGGAGAAATTCGGTCCCGACGTCGTGGCACTTGTCGAAGGGGTCACCAAGCTAAAATTCCGTGCCCAGGACGCGCTCACCGAGCGCCAGCGATTGGCTGCCAAGAGCGAGCAGGCCGCAGAGACGCTCCGAAAAATGCTGCTCGCCATGGCCGCGGACGTGCGGGTCATGGTCATCAAACTTTCGGACCGGCTGCATAACATGCGCACGCTTGATGACATGCCCGATGACAAGCGGTTGCGCATTGCTCGTGAGACCATCGACATCTACGCTCCGTTGGCTGCTCGGCTCGGAATCTGGCAGATCAAGTGGCAACTCGAAGATCTGTGCTTCAAGCACCTCCATCCGAAGGAGTACCGCGAGATCCTCGACCTCGTCGCCAAGAAACGAGACGTTCGCGAGTCCGAGCTGCAGCATGCGATTGTTGCGCTGAAGGAGCAGCTGGAGTTGCGCGGCGTGAAAGGTGCGGAGGTTTACGGGCGGCCAAAGCACCTGTACAGCATCTTCAACAAGATTCGGCTCCACGGGTTTGCATTCGAGGAGATTCTTGACCTCCTCGCCTTGCGCGTGGTGGTCCAGACCTCGCCCGAGTGCTACTTGACGCTTGGGATCGTGCACGACCTTTGGATGCCGATACCGCAGTACTTCGGCGATTACATCGCGAAGCCGAAACCAAACGGCTATCGCAGCCTGCACACAAAGGTGGTGGGGCCGCATGGAGATCCGCTCGAGGTCCAGATTCGCACTCAGGAGATGCACCAGATCGCCGAGTTTGGCGTGGCGGCGCACTGGGCATACAAGGAGGGGACCGCAGTTTCTCCGGGCGGTGCGATCAATACTCTCCGCAAACAGCTCTTCGACTGGTCCTCGGACCACCGCACCTCGAGTGACTTCCTTCGATCGCTCACCAGCGACCTCTTCAGCGAGCAAGTCTTTGTGTTCACGCCGAAGGGCGATGTCATTGACTTGCCGAGTGGATCGACTCCGGTCGATTTCGCCTTTCGCGTCCACACAAACCTTGGTCTGACCCTGGTGGGAGCGAAGGTCAATGGTCAGATTGTCCAGCTGAGTAGGGCACTTGAAAACGGCGACGTCGTAGAACTGATCACTCGATCGAATGCGCAGCCCAGTCTCGACTGGCTTGAGTTCACCAAGAGCGCCCACGCGCGAAGCAAACTCCGCCTGTACTTCCGCAAGCGCAACAAGACGGAGAATGCGGCTCGGGGGAAAGAAGCGCTTGAACGCGAGCTCAAATTCCACGGATTGGATCCGAAGGACTACATCGGAGAAGAGAAGCTCGAACGCATTTTGCCTGATGTTCGCGACTGCGAGACGGCGCAAGATCTTCTGGCACGGGTGGGCGAGGGGCAGTTTAGCGCCGCATCCATCGTCACGAAGCTTCGCGGGATTGTTCCGCAGCAGATGGGCTCGGACGTGCTCCATGCAACCAATCGAACCCGTGAGAGCAACGTCATGCAGGTCGGGGGCGGCGTCGACAACGTCATGTACCGCCGGGGGAAGTGCTGCGACCCACTGCCGGGCGAGGACGCCGTTGGATACGTTACGAGGGGCAGGGGCATCATCATCCACCGGAACCTGTGTCCCAATGCGCTTGCCCTCGAACAAACAGATGGGGCGCGCCTGCAACCGCTGAACTGGCCGCCTGACGGCAATTACTACTCCGCGCACCTGAAGGTGATCTGCGTGAATCGTCAGGGGCTGCTCATGGACATTACGACCATCTTCGGCGAGGCAAAGATCAACGTCGTCGCGGCGAAGGTCCAAACGCTCCCGAATCAAACCGCCGAGATCGATGTGACGATCGACGTCACGGACATCATGCACCTGACATGGGTGATGAACAAGATCAGCAACTTCTCCGACGTGATCAGCATCCTCAGGATCTTTGGCAGGGGCACAGCGAAGAGTTGAGAGCGGTCGTCCAGAGGGTAAGTCGCGCACATGTTGCGGTCGGTGGTGAGGTGGTCGGTGACATCGGAGCGGGGCTAGTGGTTTTCGTTTGCACGCACCGAGACGACACCGAATCCGAGGCAATCAAGCTTGCTGATAAGGTGATTGGCCTACGCATCTTCAATGATGAAGCGGGCAAGTTGAATCTCGCCCTGGCCGACGCGACCGCGGAGGAAGTGCTCGTCATCTCCAACTTCACTCTTTACGGCGACACCCGCAAGAGCCGTAGGCCTAGTTTCACAGAATCGGCTGGGGCGGAGCTCGGAGAAGCTCTTTACGATCGCTTCTGCCACGAATGTGCGGTGCGCGGGGCGCGCGTGAGCCGGGGGCAGTTTGGTGCAATGATGCATGTTGTGGTCGAGAATGATGGACCAGTGACGCTGATCGTCGAGGTTCCGCCAGCGAGCATGTCAAACTAGACCCATGGCGGCGAAGCGAGTCTTAGTTACGGGTGGTTCACGCGGCATCGGTCGAGCAATTTCTCGACGGATGGCCCTGAACGGTTGGCAGGTCGCGATCCACTATGTCCAGGATCGGGCCGAGGCCGAGGGCTGTCACGAGGAATTGGGCAGCGCCTCCATCGGTGTATTTCAGGCGGACCTGGCTCAGCCCGACGCAGCGGCGAACCTCTTCCGGGCCGTGCGGAGTCTCGGCTCGCTCGACGCAGTTGTGAACAATGCGGGCGTCTACATGCCAATGAATTTCCTTAAGGCCTCGGATGCCGAGCTGGAAGCGACCTTGCGCAAGACTTTCGCCGTGAATTTTGAGACTCCGGTTCGGCTGGCGAAGCAGGCCGCGAACCTCTTCGAGTCGCAAGGCCGAGGCGGCAAGATCCTGAACATTTGCAGTCGCGTTGGCTTCAAAGGCGAGTCGGGCGCGTCGCTCTATGCGGCGAGCAAGGCCGCGCTTATCAACCTCACGCGCTCATTGGCGATGGAGCTTGCTCCTGCGCAAATTCAGGTGTTTGGGCTTGCGCCCGGTTGGGTCGATACTGCGATGGCACGCGAGGGCATGCAGGATCGCCTTCCGACGATTCTGAAAGACATTCCGCTCGGGCGGATGGCCTCGCCTGAAGATTGCGCGGCGGTCGTTGGATTCTTGCTCAGCGATCAAGCGTCGTACTTGAGTGGCAACGTCATCGACATCAATGGCGCGAGCTATTTCCACTAGCCTCGCACTCGCGCTCATGGCGCTGTGCATCGCGGATTCGCCGATTGTCGATGCGCCGCGGCGCGTCAGTACGCTCAGCGGAGGTACACGCGTTCTCGTTGAGCGGATGCCTGCTGCGAAATCGTTGTCCGTTCAGATGTTCTGGTCAGCTGATGGTGTTTCCCCGAGCATCGAGCGAGCGGGTTGGCGTCATTTGCTTGAGCATCTGGTGGCGATCGGGCGCAATGGGCAGCTTGATCACACGCTTGAGATCCGCGGGATGTTCCTGAACGCCGCGACGCTTCGTACAGCCAATCGATTTGAGATTTTGGGTGCGCCGGAGGACTTAGAGACCGCATTGGCCGCGTGTGCCGAGCTTCTGGCACCGCCCTCCATCACCGCCGATTCCATCGCGGCAGAGCTCAGGACACTGGCTCAGGAAGACTTGATCACGGAACCTGAACGCGCACCGCTCAGGGCGGCCAACTCCGGAATCGATGTGTTCGGTGATCCTAATGGATTCACCATTGCGACGAGCGACTCGTTGGCGGAGTTGCACCGGTGGTTGACCTCTGCTCCGCGCGTCACGATTGCCATCGCGGGCGATGTGGACTTGGACAAGACGCTCGCGATGGTCCGACAGGTGCTCAGTCCGTTGCTAGTCCCTGAACCTGCGTCGCCTCCCGCTGCGATCGAGTTCGCATCCACCCCTCGGGCGAATAGCAGGTCGTTCGTCGCCATGGAACTGCCAGAGTGGGGAAGCGATGCACATGCTGCCCGGCTGGCAATCGCGCTTTTCGTCGCGGATGCGTCTCGGCTGAGAGTCGTCTTTGACCCTACGGTCGGCACGAGTACGTTGACATTGGTCGGCGCGGACGAGGCTGGAGTCTCCGAGCAGTTAGAGTTCCTTCGGACGGCTGGATTCAATGTGCCCATTGCCGCGCGTCGGGCAGCGACCAAGTGGCTGGGGGCAGTAGTGGCAAATCCGAGCGCAGCTGCCAGCGTCCGCGGGCAATTGCTGATGCGCTCCCTGAGGGTCAGACCCGAGAGCTTTCTCGACGCGCTCCAGAAGGTGCCCGACTCGGAGTTGGAGGCGGTGTTCGACACCCTCCTCGTCCAGAAACCCGGGGGTAAGGTCCGTTGATCTCGCTGGCGCTTATTGCTTCGATGACATTGACGGCGGCGATCCGCGTGGATGAGCGGCCGATGACCGACTCAAAAACCATTGCCGTAGTCGCCACCGTCACCTCCGGTGGTACGGGTGTCGAACTCGACTCCCGCTGGCGAGTGCTCAGTCGGTCGTTGCTCGGAGGATCTCGAAGCTACACGAGGCGGCAGCTGTACGAATACGGTTCGCAGGCCGGTCCGGTGCCAGACGTTGTGGTGGGAGAGGGTTTCATGCAAGTCCGAATGGAGGTTCCAGCAGGGAAGTCGGGGCTCTCGCTTGCATCGGATTTCTTGTTCGAGTTTCTCACGCAGCCGACCCTGCGCGAGGAGGATATCGCGCAAGCTCGCCATGAGCTCGCGATGGAAGTGCCCTCGGCCTGGTCGCGTCTGCCATTTGTGGAGGCAAGCGTAACCCCTGAATCGGTGCGCGCGCTTCACCGAGCGACCTTCAAACCGAGCTCGGTCAGGTTCGCAGTCGTGGGGGGATTTGGAACGGGCGAGGCCGCCTTCGAGTTCAATCGCCGGTTTGGCGCATGGACGGGAACGCGCGCGGGTGTGGTGCCCATCGGTAAGCCAACCGCGGCGGTAACTCGGCCGGACCAGAACAGCGTCTTTCGGTGGGAGACGCGCACGCCGGTGACTTCGGCCGCGGCATGTGCGCGGGGGTTACTGGTTGCGTGCTCTTTGGGGGCGGGGAAGGACGCCTCGCTGTTCCGGATCGTGCGCCAGCAGCATCGATGGGGATATGAGCAGGCGGCAGGATGGCGGGCGAATGGCAGCGATTGGTCGCTGACCGCCGTCACCGTCCAGCCCTCGCAGGCTGAGGCCTCGAAGGTCGCCGAGGCGATGCGCGCCGAAGTTGCGAAGGACATCGAGCGCTGGGACGCATCCACTCTGGAGCGTGCCAAGCAGGTCGCACTGGCGTGCCTTGCAGGGAGGTTTCCGATGAACCCGATTGGGATCGGCACGGACACGCGGTTTGGTTCGGGCCTGATGTCTGAGGCGAGCCTTGTCGGGATCAGCGCGCTTCACGGTCGCCCCTTTGGGCGCGCGGAGGTCGGCTCGGCGTTGGGTTTGGTGGACCTTGCGGAGATTCAGGCGGATGCTAAGAGGCTCCTCGCCAGCCCGGTCACGATTCAGGCGGGGCGGCCGCCGGTTCGGGCAGAGTGAGACCCCGCTTCTGACACAGGCTTAAGAAGTCGCAACTCGCACAAAGCGATTTTGATTGCGGGATGGTGCTCGGCTCTTTGGTCCCCGCTTCGCGGGACTCAAATTCTAGGATGGTTTGGCCGATCTTGAGAATGTCCTGCTCGAACTCTGCGAGCCTCGCGTCATCCAGCGATGCGCTCGCCTTGGCAAGGGTCCGCAAGGCGATGATTGTCGCGGTAACTGGCCGGTTTGGGTAGTTCCGCTTGACGAGGAGCTGGTAGACGCTCATCGCAAGATCGTCCTCAATCTCATCAGCGGTGACTTCGGTGCGACCGGATTTGTAGTCGACGATCTCCAGCAACCCGTCCGGATGCTCGTCCAGCCGGTCGAGCTTGCCGCGTAGGACGAAGTCGCCCATGTCGTAGCGGAGCATCTTCTCGATCAGCAGGGGAGTTGCCTCTGGGTTCAGCGCATTAAAGTTCTCGATGTAGCTCTCAAGGATAACCTTGCCTTCACCTTGAGCTTCCATCATTTGCTCGGGGGTCTGGTAACCGGCGTCGATCCAGCCCTCTTCGAGCGCAGCCGCGGCTTGGCTCGCGGTCTGTACTCCGCTGTCGCCCGAGTCATGGAACCTCTGCAGCACCCGGTGGAGGCTGGTTCCGAAGCTGAAGTACGATTTTGAACGCAGGAAGTACCGACCCATTTCGTTCAGATAAGTCCAATAAAACTTGTGGGGGCACGCGAGGAACGTGCTGATCTTCGATGGACTCAAGGTTGGCTTGCGGGGCATGGATGCGGACCCGAAGTATATCTGCTCGCGAAAGGACAGCGATCTTCACCGGGAACCCTGAGCCGTGGATGTCGTCCTTCCGATGGAAGTGATAAGCGGTTAACAACCAATGGAACTCGAATCAATGAAGAACTCGAAATCACTGTGGTGGGGATGGGGAATTGGGGCAGGGCTCTTGGTCGGCGCAGGCATTGCGGCGATCATGCTGAAGGGACGTCGGTCAGAGCCCAATGTGGTGACCGACGCGATCTCGGACCTTCTTTCGCTCTGCGAATCCGCGTCCTGCAAGCTCGAATCGAGCGCTCGCGAAATTGCTAGCTAGCGTTCGACTCTAGGCAGCAAACATAAGAAGGGACCGCAGGCATCTGCCCGCGGTCCCTCTTGTTTTCGTTGTCTGAGCTTAGTTAAAGAAGCCGACACTCTTGGCGAGTCGGACATCTTCACCCTGGCCGGGGGACAGCTCGTCAAGGTCCTTCAAGTTGAGTTCCTTGTTCTGCTTGTCCTCGACCGAGACCTTTAGACACAGCGATCGAAGCTCGTTGACGAGGATCTTGAACGACTCGGGGATTCCCGGTTCGGCAATGCTCTCGCCCTTCACGATGCTCTCGTAGGCTCGAACACGACCCATCACGTCGTCCGACTTGATCGTCAGCAGCTCTTGGAGCGTGTACGCTGCGCCATAAGCTTCCAGCGCCCACACTTCCATTTCACCGAATCGCTGACCACCGAACTGCGCCTTACCACCCAGCGGCTGCTGCGTGACGAGCGAGTATGGGCCAATCGATCGTGCGTGGATCTTCTCGTCGGCAAGGTGCTCAAGCTTCAAGAAGTACATCACACCGACCGTGATCGGGTTCGGTACTCGGTCGCCCGTGAGTCCATCGCGAACGATCGACTTGCACGACTTGGGATCCAAGCCCGCGCGGTCGAAGGTGTTCGCCTGAATCCGGCTCATGATGTCGGCGTAGAGTTCGTTCGAGGCCTTTGCCGGTGCGCCCATCGCCTCTTCGAGTTCCTCGGGAACCCAAGTCTCGAAGTCGACCTCAAGCAGGTCCGAAGTGGACTTGGCAGGGGCGGCGGCGACGATGCGAGACACCCGCTCCAGATGAGCGTCATCCAGCGAGCGGATGCGCGCTTCGATGCGCTCATTCATCTTGTCAAGCGAATCGTCCTTCTCGAACGCGATGTTTAGCATCAGTTCGGTGTTGACGTACGCAATCAAGACCTGGCGGCGGAAGTGCTGCGCAAGCTTATCGATTTCACCCAGAATCTCGTGCTCGGTTGCACCCTCAAACGCGGGGCACTCGTACCGGATGCCGAGGTGGCGTCCGACATAACCGAGATGAGTCTCGAGGATCTGGCCGATGTTCATGCGGCTCGGAACACCGAGTGGGTTCAAGACGATGTCAACCGGAGTGCCGTCGGCGAGCATCGGCATGTCCTCGACGGGCAAGACCCGCGAGATGACCCCCTTGTTTCCGTGCCGTCCGGCCATCTTGTCACCGACCATCAGCTTGCGCTTCTGGGCGATGTAGACCTGAACCGTCATGTTGGTACCAGCTGGGAGCTCGTCACCGGGGATCTGGAGCAGCGCTTCCTCCGTGCGATCACAGATTAAGCGTTCGCGCTTCTTCGATTCCTTATAGACGTAGTTGATGCTCGGCGACAGGTACTTGAACCGACTGAAGACCTTAACGTCGATGATCGTGCCCTTCTCGCCATGCGGCAAGCGCAGCGAGACGTCGCGGGTCTCTTCGGCCTTCTTGCCAAAGATCGCGATGATGAGCCGCTCTTCAGCGGTCATCTCTGTCTGGCCCTTGGGTGCGACCTTTCCGACAAGGATGTCTTCAGGACGAACTTCTGCGCCCACGCGGATGATGCCGTTCTCGTCGAGATCCTTCAGCGCGTCTTCACCCACGTTCGGGATGTCGCGCGTGATCTCTTCCGGGCCGAGCTTCGTATCCACGGCCTCGGTCTCGTGCCGCTCGATGTGGATGGACGTATACACGTCGTCCTTCACCATGCGCTCGGAGATGAGGATCGCGTCTTCGTAGTTGTAGCCACCCCAAGGCATGAATGCCACGAGGACGTTCTGACCCAGAGCCAAGCGGCCATTGTCGCAGGTTGGGCCGTCCGCAAGCGGATCACCCTTGAGCACGCGTTGTCCAGGTGCGACCACCGGTCGGTGGGTGAAACACGTGGACTTGTTGCTCTGCACCATGTGCATCAGCTCGTAGTGCTGAACGGTGCCGTCGTCAGTTCGAACAGTGATCTCGTGCGACGTAACCCGCTCGACAGTGCCCGGTCGGTGAGCCACAACGGCTGCGCCCGAGTCGACGGCGGCAATGCGCTCGTACCCGGTACCCACAATCGGGGCATCGGATCGAAGACAGGGAACACCCTGACGCTGCATGTTCGCACCCATCAGGGCGCGGTTAGCGTCGTCGTTCTCAAGGAACGGAATGAGCGCGGTGGCGACCGAGATGATCTGCACCGGCGAAACGTCGACGAGGTCTACGCTCTCACGCGGCACGATTGGGTAGCTTGCGCCACCGAATTCACGGTCGCCGCCTGGGCAGCGCACCTGAACTCGTTCGGCGGCAATCAGACCGGTCTCGTCCGTGGCCAAGTCGGCCGGGGCGATTCGGTATGTGAAGTCCTCTTGTGCGGTGAGGTAGATGACATCTTCCGTCACTCGGCCCGCGATGACCCGTCGGTACGGAGTCATGATGAAGCCGAACTCATCCACGCGAGCGTGGGTCGTGAGCTGGCTGATCAGACCGATGTTTGGACCTTCTGGCGTTTCAATCGGGCAGATACGGCCGTAGTGCGAACGGTGGACGTCGCGAACTTCCAGCTTGGCGCTGTTACGTTGCAGACCGCCTGGGCCGAGGCTTGAGAGACGACGCTTGTTCGTCAACTCGCTCAGCGGGTTAGTCTGGTCCATGAACGTGCTCAGCTGGTTGCTGCTGAAGAAGCTCTTGATGCTCGCGCTCACCGGCTTCACCGATAGGATAATGCCGGGCAGGAGGTTCTCCTGGTCTGCGCTCGTCATGCGTTCGCGGGCCACCTTCTCCATGCGGACGAAACCGAGGCGGAGTTGGCTCTGGAGGAGCTCACCTACGCTGCGGACGCGCTTGTTGCGCAGATCATCAATGTCGTCGCGCTCGGCATCTTTGAGGATGAACGGTTCCATCGCGCGGACGATGTTGAGAAGGTCGTCGCTCGTCAAGTTTCGAACATCGATGGCGATGTCCGCACCGAGTCGCTTGTTGAGGAAGCGTCGTCCGACCTTACCAAGGTCGTACCGCTTCGGCTCGAAGAACTGATTGTACAGAAGTTGCTTTGCCGATTCCTCGGTTGCAGCTTCACCCGGGCGCAGACGCTTGAAGATGTCGAGAATGGCATCTCGCATCGTGTTCGTCTTGTCGGTTTCAAGAGTGGCCTCGATGAGCTTGCTCACGCGAAGCACATCCAGGCTAGCGAGGCCCATGCCCTCAATCTTCTTTGCGACTTCACGATCGATGCGCTGAAGCTTGCCGATGACGACTGAGCCGCCTTCCTTGATATCATCGAGCGGACGAGTCCCTTCCAGGACGTCCGCAGTTGGGTTCTCCAGCGTCTCTTCGACACTTGCAGCCCACAGCATCTCCTCGTTCGTCGCCAAAGGCGTCTCGCAGTGGATGGTCTGGCCAAGGGTCGCACCATTCAAGCCTGCAAGGTGCTTCCGAGTAAGGATCGTTCCTCGCTCGATCAGCACCTCACCCGTCTCTGCATCGACCACCGGCTCGACGACCTTCTTGTGGAGGGCGTCCTTGACGAGCAGGTTCTGACGCACGCGGCCGCGGAGCTTGTCCGGGTTGTTCGAGTCGAAGAAGGCGTGGAGTGCCTTGATCAACTGGGTCAGCGGGAGCTTCTTGGTCTGGCTGATCTGGGTATGGACAACAAGGTTCGAGTCGGATTCGAACTCCAGCCACGGTCCTTCGGTCGGGATGACTCGGGCCGAAACCAAGACCTGCATCGAGGCGTCGACGCCTTCTTCGAAGTACAGACCCGGCGAACGGCTGAGCTGCGACACGATGACCCGCTCACGTCCATTGATGATGAACGTGCCCTTGTCGGTCATCAGAGGCAGATCGCCCAGATAGACCTCGGTCTCCATCTCCTCGCGTTCCTTTCCGCCGAAGCGGACAGTCGCCTTGATTGGGGCCTCAAATGTCATGTCTCGATCTCGACACTCTTGCAAGCTGTATTTAGGCTCGCCAAGGGTGAATGAGACGAATTCGATGTAGTTGCTTTGGGTGAAATCCCAAATAGGGGAGAATGTTTTAAAAAGCTCCGGAAGTCCTTCTTCTAGAAACCATTTATAACTATTGAGTTGAAGTTCGATGAGATTGGGTACTTCTAGGAATCGACCGATTCGCTTAGAAGACGGTTGAATAACCTTCATCCATGCCTCCGGGGGAATTTGCGCGAAAGGTAATGATACCTTGTTGCCCCCCGCTTTTCAACCCTAAAGTGCTTCTGACGCCTTCGATTGCGCGATTTCTTGTAATTCGTTCGTCCCTTGGGTCAGCGTGTCGTTCTTGGCCGCCGCGGTTTGGCTGTCCATCATGATCATTTGCTGCCGGACGAGGTCCTTCAGATCCTGGGTTTCAGCCCGCAGCATACGGATCTCTTGCTGGAGCGCGTCGTTGTTTTGGTTGTGACCGGGCATCTGCTGGCGCATTAGCTCGGCCATGCTGCGCTGGTGCTTGGAGAGAATCGCCACGAGCGGGATGGCGAAGACAAGGATGACCGAAGCCAGCCCTACAATCGAATCGCCGTTCATACTTTGAGGTCCTCGCGGATGGGCTCTATTGAAGCGGTCGTACTCGTCCGAATCCCGTCGATCATGATCATCTGCTGGCGCACCAAATCCTTGAGCTCGCTGATCTCAGATCGAAGCATCTGGATTTCCGGCGAGTGCGCTTGCGGCTGGCCCTGAATTTGGTGCTGTCGGGCGACGATCTCGGCCATTCGACGCTGATGGTTGGTCAGGATCGCGACGATGGGGATGCCAAACATCAGCAACGGAACAAAGAACTCAGGACCGAAATTCATGCTTGATCTCCGCCTCATTGTACGCCATTTTGAGGTCGTCCTAGGACTGTTCGCCTGCGGCGAGGGCGATGGCTTCGGCCAGCGTGAATCGATTCTGGTAGATCGCCTTGCCGACGATGACGCCTTCCACACCCGTCTCGCGCAATGCGTCGATGTCTTCCAGTGAGCCGACGCCGCCGCTGGCGATCACGGGAATCGAGAGCGCCTGCACCATCTCGCGCGTTGCCGAGAAGTTGGGACCCGACAGGGTGCCATCGGTCGCGACGTCGGTGAAGACGACCCGCTTGCATCCCATCTGCTCCATGTGCTTGGCGAACTCGGTGCCATTCAACGTGGAGTCTTCCGTCCAGCCGTGGGTCGCCACTTTGCCGCCACGAGTATCCACCCCGGCGATCGCTTTGCTTCCCATCTGCTGGAAGAATCCGGCCGCGCACCCCTCGTCTTGGACCAGGCGGGTCCCGATCACCACGCGTTTGACGCCCATCTCGGTCATCATCCGAGCGCATTGGACGGTCCGAATGCCGCCGCCCATCTGCACCTTGATCGGCAAACTGGAGCAGATTTCCGCGATCACGTTCGTGTTCACGGGGACACCCTGCTTTGCGCCGTCCAAATCGACGATGTGGAGCCACGCTGCACCCTCGTCTGCGAACTTCTTCGCGATCTCTAGCGGGCTACCGTAGTCGGTCCGCTGCGCGTAATCGCCGCGTATGAGGCGGACTGCGTGTCCATCCAAGATATCGATCGCTGGGAAAATTAACATTCGACAAAAGCCTTGATCATTCTGAGACCCACTTCGCCGCTCTTCTCCGGGTGGAATTGTGTCCCCCAGAGATTTCGACGCTGGACACTAGCGGCAAATTCTATGCCGTGGTGGCTGGTAGCGGCCACGACTTCGCTGTCGGTGGGATCGCAATACAAAGAATGGACGAAGTAAACCTGGTCGCCGCGGAGTGTCGTTGCGCCCAGCCCGGTCGTTTGACGCGGGTTGAGCTCGTTCCAACCAACGTGCGGAACTTTGATGCTGGGTGAGACGGGCAAGTAGCGCACGTGTCCTCCCAGGAACCCGAGTCCGCCTGCGCCTCCGTGTTCATCGCTCGCTTCGAAGAGCAACTGTTGTCCCAGGCAGATCCCAAGCAACGGCTGATCAGTCTCGACAAAGGCGCGCAAGTCTCCTTGGACCGTCTTCAGACGTTCCATGGCAGCGGCGAAAGCGCCGACTCCGGGTAGGACGACCTTCGTCGCTCCCCGGAGGTCATGCTGGATCGTTGGTTGAGCGCCAACGTGCTCAAGCGCTCGCACGACACTCTTTAGATTGCCCATCCCGTAGTCGAGTACGACGAGCATGCTTAGTCGATCAGGCCTTTGGTGCTAGAAAAACTGCGTGCATCCGTTCGCTCGACCGCGCGACGAAGCGCTCGACCGAACCCCTTAAACGTCGCTTCGGCGATGTGGTGATCGTTGTTGCCCCGTAGCATGTCGATGTGAAGGGTGATCCCTGCGTGCTGGCAGAGCGCGCGGAAGAACTCCTTGATGTTCTCGGTCGCCATCGCTCCGATCTCGGTCCGCGTGAACTGGAGGTCGTAATGAAGTTGGCCCCGGCCACAAATATCCAAAGCAATCAGAACGAGCGCTTCGTCCATGGGCGAGGCAACGTCGCCGTATCGCTCGATTGCATTACTCTCTTCCAGTGCGATGCGGATCGCTTTGCCGAGGACGATGCCCACATCCTCGACCGTATGATGGTCGTCGACATGCGTATCGCCTTCGGCTTTTACGCCCAGGTCAAAGTGCCCGTGGAACGCCATCAGTTGAAGCATGTGGTCGAAGAACCCGACTCCGGTGGAAACGTCGCGGCGGGTACCGCCGTCGAAGTCCAACACCACTTGAACGCGGGTCTCCTTGCTTTCGCGTTCGACTTCGGCGTAGCGGACTCCGGGTGTACCTTTGCTCATGAAGTTCAGAGTTTACTCGGGTCCCTTGGCAGAACGGAGAAAAGAAGCGGGCCGCATCGCACGAGGTGCGCCGCGGCCCCAGAGAATTGATCGAGGCCTCTTAGTGGTGAACCGCTCGACCTAAAGTCTTGGCCTCTTCGATCCAGCGCGTGACTTCCGACTCGGACGGAGCTCGGTTGCTCAGGTTCTTAGCCTCGTTGACCTCGGACATCTTGGCCGCGAGGTTGGCGGCGTTGCGCTGAGCCAGCTCGGGGACCGAGTCAACACCGGATGCTTCGAGCAGCTCGGCAAACTGGCTGGCCACGCCGTTGATGCGGAAGAGGTCAGCGTGGTTCACCCAGCGCAGAATGTTCGCTTCGGGAATGCCGGTGGTTTCGGCCAGCGCGGTGCGTTCGGCCTTGGTCCCAGCGACTTCCAGGAGCCGCTCGACTGTGTTGATGCCGGCTTCTACGAGCTTCGCAGCGTATGCAGGACCGATCCCTTCGATTTCATCAATCTTCTTTGACATAGTAAAAACCTCCTGGCAATGCGCGTGTCTCGCGCCACCCTCGCAAGTTTAGCGCAGATTTACGAGCGTGGCTTCAGGTTTCCGTACCACGCACGGATTTCCGGGCTGGGGTCGGTCTGGAGCCTTTGGAAGTCCTGTACGTACTCTTCCGGACAACGGCCGATCAAGCCGATGGCAGCCTGGAGCCGCACACCGACGGCTGGGTCACGCAGGTAACTGCCCAACCGCTTGAGCGAGGCAGGGTCGCCAGTCATTCCGAGGAGTTGCAGCGCGGTTCGTCGTGGCTTTTCCTCGCGATCGCCTAACAGCCGCTCAACGACCGCCGAGGTACGCGCGGGGAACTTGGCCAAGTAGTCCAACGCCGACCGCCGAATGTCCCACTGTGAGCTCGTGATCAGGACATCCATCGTGGAGAACGCCTCGGGCGAGCCGATGCGCGCAAGTGCGTCCGCAGCGGCAGCTGCCAAGTATCGATTCGTATTGGCGGCCAGGGGCAACAGGGCAAAGGTGCACCCGCTGGCGTTGGAGAGTCCGGCCGCGCGGCACGCTTGGATCTGGAGGATCGGGTCCTCCAACAGCGGAGGGAGCAGTCCCCCGATGTCGGGGATGCTCGTCAGCGCCGCGACGGAGACCGCGAAGGGTAGGGTCTCTTGCTGCAGTCCGAGCGTGGCGATCGCGCCTTGCGCCTCCGGCCCGAGCACTTCGCAGAGCATTGCTGCGAACTGCGGTGCGCCTTCCTCGGCTCTCATGCGCGGGCTTTGGATCAGGTGGAGCAGGGCTTGCTGGCCGATCTCAATCACTTTGAACGCGGCTTCCGAGGAACCGAGCATTGCCTGCGACAGCAGGCGTTCGAGTTCGGCGGTGGCGGGTTTCAACGCCGAGTTGGGACGCGGCACCGGGACGTGTTTGCCCTCTCCAAAAGATGAGACGAGTTCGCCGGAAAGAAAGACCCCTGAGGTCACAGCGGGAGCGTCACTCTGGTCGAAGCCGCCAAGATCGGCAACTACTGCCAGCGTGTCTGAGGGAGCGCGCGCCGCGTAGCGGTCGTTTCCCGCGGAGTCGATCTGAATCGCGAGACCGTGCTGGGTGCTGTGAGCCGAACCAGAATATCGGTCGTTTCCCGCACGGTCCACGAGGACGCCAACCCCGTCGCGCTGGCCGCACGCGATGCCATGGGTTCCGGAGAGCAAGTACTGATCGTCTCCGGCGATGTCGAACAAGTATCCCGCCCCAGACGCCTCGCCCATTGCCTGCGCATGGTCGGTGGCGACCAAAGTGTCGGTCTGGGTGCCAGTCATGAGTGTCCCGAGCCCGAGCGCCCGGCCTGCTCCTTGGCCACGCGAGCTTAGACGAAACTCGTTGCGACCGCTAAAGTCGGTGCACAGCCCGATACCGCCTTCGCCGTAACCTTGGGCCCACGAGACTTGGCCCAAGGGGGTAAGCGCTCCGCCAGACACGTAGAGATCGTCACCGCGCCGGTCGATCATCCATCCGATGCCTGAACTCGCGCCGCTTCCTTGCCCCCAGGAGCCAAGCTGGTAGCGGTCGTCTCCGCTGTGGTCGACGAAGCATCCGACCCCTTCGAAGCCGTATCCGAACGCCATACCGCCAGCGCGATAATCGTCGTCGCCCATCTCGCTTGCGAACGCCCCCAAGCCTGCAACGCCTGCGCCAAAGCACAGGGACTTGCCGTCGAATCGACCATCGCCGGAACCAAACTTTGCGATTCCCACGCCAAGTAGCCCTGCTCCCATGCTCAGCTCTTCGACCCTAACGGTGTCGGTGCCACCCACGTCGATCACGACACCGCATGCGCCGACACCGGATCCGCTCCGCCCGGTATAGGTATCGTTCCCGCCGAGATCGATCAGAAGAGCGACATCGCTGTCAGGGTGAATATCGTTGCCCCGGCCCGCGAGTTTCACCACGATGTCACCGGTTTCGATCCTGAGCGGGGTGGAAAGATCGCTCTTGGATGCTCGGAGCAAGCCATTGGCCCGCTCGACCGCCGCGGCCATGTCTGCGCCCGCCTCGCAGATCCGCTTCACGTCGACCTTTTCGAGGATCTCACGAACCTTGGATTCCGGTGCGACTGTGCCTCGTACAAAGCTGAAACGAAGCGGGGCAGAGCCGGCTCCGAGCGTGGGGAGCCCCTCGATGAGCATCCGTTTTTCCTCGGGCGTTAGCGGCTTGAGCGCCCACCGAATCTCAGCGTTGGTCCGCTCCATCCAGTTCACTAGCGACTGGACGGCGACGCGCAGGTCTTCCGGCAGCGAAGCCAGCTCTGCGCGAGGCTGCGACTTCGGATCGGACAGCTGCGTCTTCTCGGGCGAGCGTAGGCGATTCGCACGCTCAAGAATCGCCGATAGCGAAGCCGTCCGAGGGAATTCGTGCAGCTGCATGAGTTGCTCGGCGGCCTGAAGAGGTTGCTGCATCGCAAGCGTAACGAGCGGCAAGCGAACCTTGGCCGGATCGGGAATACGCGAGAACTCAAGGTCCGAAAGTGAACAGTTCTTGATGAACAGCGCGCGGTCGACGGCTTTCCACTCCTCGGTCGAGAGCTGTGCATGTGCGCCGACAACCCGTAAACCCAGCGCTAAGAGAGCAAGGCCGCGGATGACAGAAACTCGTCGCAAGCTTCCCATAGTGTGCGTACCGGCAGTCTCCGTTCCTCAAGCATGCGCTCGTCGAACGGGATTCCGTTCGATTGACGATACCGCGAATCGTAGTCCAGCGCGAGACCAACAGGGGATGCAGATGCTGGCCGGTCCCGGGTACCGGGCAGCAATAGCCGTAACTTCATCGGGTGAGCGGCGTCGATCTGCCGCATCAGCGGGGCAAGTAGCTGCTGGTCAACCTGTGCCAAGAGCCAGGCCATTTCCTCTAAGCGCTCGTGAGCGCGTAGAGACGTGAGCCCATCGAGCAGTAGCACGGTGGGTAACGTCGAGCGCGTGCTCGCCAGCGCCCGGTCCAGATCGACGTTGAGCCCATTGCCGTGCCATGCGCGTTCGCCGGGCAGGTAGCCAGCCAAGCGGGCTAGCCCTGCAAGTCGCGTGGAGCCGGACTCGATGCGGACCGCTTGACCTCTGTTTAAGGCGAGATTGGGCACGCGCTCGCGGAACCCCTGCCCCCAGGGCCAGAGTAAGTTGAGCTTCGGAAGTTCCTGGTCCACCCGCCGCTTGTTGATATCGAGGCCGCCCAGCAGCTCAACCGAGTCGTCGATGTACCGGCGCAGCATTTTCTCGCCGTCTCCCTCGGGCAGGACCTTGTGTACTGGGTTTCCGAAGGCGTTCGATGCCGCCACCGTTCCCATGTCGATCGAGCCATCTTCCCAGACTAAGCCGTGGTCGAGTTCTTCTCCGGGCACCAGCGTGAGGCGCGGCGTGTTCAGGCGCTCTGCCGCAGCCAATAGCTCTTTCAGATCGGAGTGATTCGGGCGTTGGGTGGTCGGTCCGATAACTCCGTCGGCATTGACCGAAAGCAGTGATAAGTGAAAGTGGACGCTACGGTCCGGCGGGTCGACTCCCAACGCTGCGACCGTTAGGACTCCATCAGAAAGTCGGATCTGCGTAGGTTCAAATCCGAGGTACTCCGCCTCTGGAACCGCCGACTCAGGAGCCTCGCGAATCAAGAAAAGTTCGGATTCCTCAGCAAGACGCGCAAAATGGGGTAGCTTTGTACGAAGGACCGATTCGTCCTCTCGCAGGGATGCGCCATTCGGCAGGATGAGGAGGATCGTGGACACTAATCGGCATTATGCTCGAGGCGAGGACTAAGGATGGTCAATACACTCATTGCAGCACTCAGCATCATCTCTCACTCTGGTGAGGTGATTGCAAACCGTACATCGACGCTGGAAATCTTGCGCGCCAGCCGCGACGCCCGATCCAGTGAGATCGAGCGCGGGGCGCGACCACGCATCGTCACGCAAGGTTCGACCCGATCGCGCCGTGTCGCGCTAACTTTTGATGACGGTCCCCAGCCCGAGACGACGGACAAGATTCTCGCGATCCTACGGAAGCGAAATATCCGCGCGACCTTCTTCATGATCGGTGCCAAGGTTCAGGCGGATATGAGTATCGCACGCCGGGTTCTGGATGCGGGTCACGAGATCGGCAATCACACCCAGATGCACCCGAATCTAACCAAGCTTGATCCAAGCGCAGTGTTCGAGGAGTACGGGAGCGCGAGCCAACTCCTGGAGGAGACCTTGGGGATATCGCCGTACCTGTGCCGCCCTCCCGGGGGGAACTACGATCGTTCGGTTGTAGATCAGTCGACTGCGTTGGGAATGACGACCGTGCTGTGGACCAGCAACGCCGCCGACACACGGCTGGAAACACCCGCGGATATCGCAAAAGTCGTGCTCGCCAAAGCCAAACCGGGCGGCATTCTGTTGCTCCATGACACGGTGGAACTCACGGTCGAAGCCCTTCCGCTCATCCTGGATGGGCTGCAGAAGAAGCGGCTGAAGCCGGGCACGGTTGGCGAGCTCTTTGGCCTTCAGCCCTGACGGCGGGGTAGCTCGCACGTACGGGTTCCGAACCACTTGAGCCGGTAGCGGTCTACGACGGCGTACCCGAGATGAATCAACTGGCGCAACCCGGGAACCCGCGCGAGGCTGTACAAGAGTCGCAGGGGCCAAGGAGCGATGCTGAGAAGCTTGATCCAGGCGTCCCCGGCCGTGTACACCCGGTCCGCTTCTAGAACCATGGCGCCGGTGTCGTAGCCTTTATCTTGCGCTTCTGCGGATTGGAGCGGCATGGCCACGAGTTCTTGGCCATACCGTTTCGCCCAGCGCTCGGCGCGCAACTGGCTGGTGTGGCACAAGTTGCATCCTCCGTCGTAGTAGAGTCGCCAGGGGGTCATGTCCGCTACCATTCTACGCCCGCGGCGCGGAGTCTGTCGTACAATGCCCTCATGAGACTTGCCCTGCTGTCCTTGGCTTGCCTGATTCCACTTGCTGCACGGGCAACACCCGTCTCCGATTTTCAGGGGGCTGTGGACTACGCCATGCAAGATCTGGCCTCGCCGTACACGATCTCGGGGTTCGTGAGCCAGACCGGAATGACGGACACCAACGATTTCGAGGCGATTGCCAAGCCAGCGGGCTCGTTGACGGGTACCGCGAGCCTGGCGACGCTGGCAGGGCAGCTTGGACTAACCGACCAAGCGACGATGACAGGCACGGCGACGGGTAGCGACAGCATCAAGTGGATTTTGTCAGCCCCCACCGCGATCGGGAAGACGGTCAACGTCACGGTGAATGGATCGACCGTGGCGGTCAAGATTACGGGAATCACCGGCGAACTCAACGGGCGGCTGACGAATATCGTGCCGATTCCGGACCCCAAGTCGGGTGTGGGCCGCAATGTCCGCATTGAACCTATCGCAGCAGGGCCGAATTTCGTCCAGGTGAAGGGTACGGTTTCGATCTTCTTTCCAGTTACGTACCGGATTGATCCTGCGGCGTACATCGGCTATGGCGGTTCGGGAACCGTAGTGTCCACCGTCTCGGGCACCGTATCGCTGGGGTCGATCGGGGCCGATAGCCCAGCGGGAAAGACGCTTACGCTCCAGTTCTTCGACGCTGGCTCGAACCTTGTCCGTACCGAGAACACACCCCTGAACGCGAGCGGAGGTTATTCGGTGACCGTACCGCTTTACGGAGACTATTCGGTAGTGGCGCGGGTGTCGCACTGGCTGAGTGCAGTGCACGTGAACAAGAGCGTGCGGACCGCGGCGACGCTGAACTACGCGATGCTCAACGGCAACTGCAACGGCGATGATGAGATCGACTTCTTCGACTATCTCGCCATCAGCGCAAGTTACGATTCGAACGTCGGAGATCCGCAGTACTCGGCGAGCGCGGATCTGAACGAAGACGGCACGGTTGATTTGTTCGATTACCTAATCTTGAGCTCGAACTACGAGCAGTCTGGGCCAATTCCGCAGTGAGCGGGTATGGTTTCAGCCGTGTCCGAGCCTACGCTTTCGCTCGCCGTCATGGTCAAAAACGACGCCGTCCGGTTGCGCCGGGCGATCGACTCGTGTAGCGACTTTGTGGATGAGGTGGTTGTCCTCGATACCGGCTCCAGTGACGACTCGGTCTTCGTGGCCAAGGAGTGTGGGGCGGGGGTCATCGAGCGGTCTTGGCCCGGTGAGTTCGACACCGCGCTGAATTGGCTACTGGACGAAATCAAGACGGACTGGGTGCTGCGATTGGACTCGGACGAGTGGTTCGAGGAGAGCCCGGGATCGGAGATCCGTGGACTGATCCAGAGGCCGGACATCTTCGTGATCCAGATCATCAGGAGGGACTACCTTCCCGAGGATCGGCACTCCGACCTAACCATCCCACGCATCTGGCGCAACCACCCGCAGATGCGCTACCAGGGGATCATTCACGAGCAGTTCACCGGTCCGACGCTGCATGAGGTGGGGCAGGGAAGGCTGATCTACGACTCGGCGATCTTGCTACATCACGACGGTTACCGGACCGGTTCGCGAACAGATCGCCTGCGCCGCAATGAGGAGCTGATTCGCCAGGAACTGGAGAAGCGCCCAGGCCAACTCTACTACGAGATTTGCTTGGTGGATACGCTCGCCGAACTCCAGGAGCCCGAGGCTGAGACGGAGCGCGAAGCACTCTTTGACCGCGTGGTGAAGACGCAGCGGCCGCCCGAGCAAGAGCTCTTCGCCGTCCCCCTCGCCAAGTGGATGATCGAAGTCGGACCCGACCGATTTTTTCACCCCCAGACCGGCAAGCGGATCCGCTACGCGCTGCAGCATTTTCCCCGTGTCCCTGGCATGCTCTGGGCTTGCGCCGACCTGGAGCAGAGGAGGGGCAACTTGCGCGAGGCGCTGGAGATTTACCTCGCGCTGGACCGCATGGGGGAAACGGGCGAATACGATCAGACGCTTTCCGTGAACCGGCATCTGATCTCGGACGAGTGTTGGATGCGCATCGTGCAGCTTGGAACCCAATTGGGCCGGCATGACGCGGTGGCCATGGCCAACCACAAGTTGGAAACCTGGGCGAGGATGCATAGCGAAGGATAAACCCGATACACTTGCTCCATGGCACATTTGCATGAGTATCCGGTTCGCGTGGAATGGACCGGCGGCCGCGAGGGCGGCGGTACCGTCACGGCAGAGCGATCGTCCTCCAGTCAAGCTTTGAGCGTCCCTCCCGAATTCCAGGGTCCTGGCGCGGGCACCAATCCGGAAGAGCTGCTCGCGAGCGCGATCGCCTCTTGCTACACCATCACGCTGGGCATCATCACCGCCAACCAGAAGGTTCCGGTCATGAACGTTGTGACACAGGCGGTCGGAACGGTCGAGCAGAGCGGCATGCAGTTCAACTACAAGTCGGTCGTGATCCGTCCGACGATCACACTGGCCGCCGACGCGGACGATGCTGCCGAAGCCAAGGCGCACGATTTGGCCCACAAGGCCGACGGCTACTGTATCATCACGAATGCCGTACGCGGCAAAGTCGAAATCACCGTCGAACCAACCGTGCTCCGAGGCTGAAATGAAGAAGCGCAGACCGCTCGTCGCTGGAAACTGGAAGATGAACTACACTGCCGCCGAAGCCGCGGCGGTAGTGCAGCAGCTGCTGCGCGCGGTCGCCATGCGTGAAGACGTGGATGTAGTGCTTTGCCCATCTTTCCTGTCGCTGTGGCGCGTGCACGATGTGCTGAAGGGCGAGCGGGTGCAGCTTGGGGCGCAGGACGTATTCTGGGCCGCTTCGGGTGCGTTCACGGGTTCGGTCAGTGCGACCATGCTCGCCGAGGCGGGCGTGAGCTACTGCGTCGTGGGGCACAGCGAAACTCGCGGACGGTTTGGCAAGCTTGAGGTGCCCG
The DNA here is from genome assembly GCA_016788115.1 of Chthonomonas sp. NCBI lineage: Bacteria > Bacillati > Armatimonadota > Chthonomonadia > Chthonomonadales > Chthonomonadaceae > Chthonomonas > Chthonomonas sp. The sequence continues at coordinate 48,809 of JAEURR010000008.1, forward strand.
AAAACGCCGTCGGCTACTTCGCGGAGACGGATGAGACGGTCCGGCTGAAGATCGAGGCGCTACTGGGTCATGGCATCGCACCGATCTTGTGCGTGGGCGAGACCCTGGCCGAGCGCGAGGCAGGGCAGACTGACGAAGTCATCGCCGCGCAGCTGCGGGGTGCCCTGGCGGGGTTCGATGAGGCCGAACTGGCTGGGTTGGTGATCGCCTATGAACCCGTTTGGGCCATCGGCACGGGAAAGGTGTGTGAGGTCGATGAGGCCGAGCGCGTGTGTGCAACCTTGCGCCACGAACTTGAGGCGATGCTGGGCGAGGAACTGGCCGAGCGGACCCGAGTCCTATACGGCGGCAGCGTGAAGCCGGATAATGCCCGTGCGCTCTTCGACCAGCCGAACATTGACGGTGGCCTAGTGGGTGGCGCGAGCCTGAAGGCGGACGATTTCAGCAAGGTGATCGCGGCGGCAAACGCGTAGGCCGGGACGGCCCGGTGGGTGGTGCTGGCCTGTCGCCGTGATGGGGCTATGAAAACCCGTGCAACCGCGGCAGCTTGGTGGGTGGAGCAGTTGCGGAAATTTTTGATTTCCGCAGCTTGATCTAGGCCTAGAGCCCTGCATTTCACTCTCAGGTGATTCCGTGCATCGGTGGCGGCCAAGTGGGGAATCGTCGGACTTTGGCTGGGTGGACGGGCTTGGCTGGCTCTTGCGCCCGCCCGCCGCCCGGGGTAGAATCTCGACTCTAGCGTGCTCCCGTCGTCTAGCGGTTTAGGACATCGCCCTCTCACGGCGAAGATCGCGGGTTCGAATCCCGTCGGGAGTACCAGCCTCTTTAGGTTCAAAATAGACCTGGAACCGAACGGGATTGGAACCAAAACATCCACTGATTTGCCCCTTATGTTCTCTCTTGCTGGTCACCAAGTTTCGTAAATGACGAGAACGAGATTCAGCTTTCCCTGACATTGTATTGGATGTCCTGCAGGTTAAACTCGCCGTAGACGAAGTCGCCGGTCGGTGTTTTCCACATTGCCGTCCCGAGGCGCGCAACCACATGGCCGCTGAACTCAAGATAGTCAGACAAGGGGGTCTCCCACCTCGCTGGAGTAAATGACTTGCCATCTTTGGAGGAGAAGAGCCGATCGTCAGACGAAAAGTTAACAAGGTCACCAGATTCATTGAAATCAAGAACTGCCGAAACAGTTTGACCCGAGTTTGAATAGGTGCCCTTAATCTTGTGATCATCAATCACTTCCCACTGGATGTCTAAAAACGGTAGGGCACCCGGTGCTAATACGCAGAAGTCGTTGAGAACGGTAACCGTCTCGGATTGGTACATTTCTGGCCCTCGCGCATCGGTGACCAGAATAGCCGAGGCAAGTCTTACCCTCATCAGTGCCGATGATCCCTCATATTGGTGAAATACATCAAATGGAACGCCGAACATCGAAGCCTTCATCAGAAACAAGCGCTTTGGATCCGCCACACGGTTGAGCTGAGTCACTGTGAAGTCCATCCATCTGGCTGATGGGCCGCTTCGAATACGTCCCTTAAAGCTCGCTTGGAAGTTGTATACTCTGGGTTGCCCAACTGCTCCGGAACGTCGAACGTACTTCTGCAGCGCAGGCGGCAAGTGAGCGAGGTCGGCTTCCTCCAGCAATCGTGGCTCATATCTCCTATCTATCTCCTGATCCACAGCTCGGCGAAACTCTGCTCGAAAACTCATTGGCCCCTCGGCGAAGAAACCATAGAGAGCACCGATCAGCAACAACATGTTGCCTATAGTGCCAACTTTGGCATCGCTCCACGAAGTCAGGATGACTCCCTGTGACACAAGGCTCGCCAAGATGCCAACCGCCCACCACCACCGAGGAAAGGCGTACATTCCCACGACCGAAGTGAGGATCAGAAGGCTTGCGACAAGCCAAACTGCACCCAGTGGCCTCGATATTGGCTGAACCAGGCCAGGAACGTTGGCAAGGCCAAAGCCTTTTACAAAGCCCATGAGATGAATAAGGCCATGTATGGCAATAATGATCGAAAAGGCAATCTTCATTGCGGGCGCTCCAATTTTCTAATCATCAAGAGTCACCTAGGCTTCGAATAACACTTGCTCAACCGGGCGTCTAAGAGAAACTGGCGTCGAGGCAGCATAACCAAAACGCAACAGTAGTTCTGCAGCGCTCTTCCCGAGCCCAAGCGCCGATTGAAGTTGCGGCCGCAACGAAGTCGTTTCGATTGGCTGGTTGAGTAACGCAGACTTGATATTCAGTGAGGTCATCTTCAGAGCGAGACGCTCGTACACCTGACCGGTCCGTACCCATTGTGTTCTGTCTTCGGACGTCGACGACGTGATGACGACAGCTCCAGACGAGCCAAGGAGCTTGCTGACGTCTGCTTCCGATTGGTTTGACGGTTTCGTCTTGGATACAAATAGCCGTCCTAGCCATCCAGGCAACACTGGGTTTCCTGAACAACTCGTGAAAAGACCGTCGTACGTATCTAAGGCTTCACGTTTGTTGAATCGTAACCAACTGATCAATTCATCAACGAAAGCATGGTCAGCCCATTGGATTAGGTTTCCTTGGCCAACATAGTCTGCTGTGGTTTTCAAGACCGAATCATCTAGTATCCAAGATAGTCCAATCCCAGGTTCTAAGGGAATCGACTGCAACTGGTCAACATCCTTCGATGGCACCTTCTTGCCGTCGTAAGCAGACCGTGTGTTTTGACGCAGGGCAATAGCATCTACCAAGGCACTCGAGACGGCTGTATCGTCAGTGAGACTAACTGCGATATAGTCCGCGGAATCTGGATAAGTCACATGGCAAGAAAATCCTGTTGCACTTGCGCCAATGATGAGGTTTTCAAGGGCACAGCCCAGGCTCATCCAGAGTTCCCTATCATTTGGATCAACAACTGGAAGACGCCTGCTGTAATCAGGATGAACTTCGATGGTTTTTTGTTTGACCGTGAACTTCCAAGGTTGCGAATTGTGGCTACTAGCTGCCAACGTTGCGTAATGGACAATCTTCCGCATCTGAGCTTGCAAGTCATCGCTGCCCAGGAGAATGGTACGAGACCGCTTTGCGGGGCCGTCATAGTCGAGCCACGGCCGTATATCAAAGAGTGTTGCGCCACTCAGAACCGTGATTCCGCTTGCTGTCGTCATTATTAGAAACTTGCGGCGACTGACCGTCGCAGGAGTCCCTTTTCCCATTGACTCAAATCCTCGCATTGCTCCTCGATGAATGCTCTTGGCTCTGGTCCCGACAACCGCTTCGGCGGTGGTAGGGTGTCCACACTCTATTATACGCACTTTATGGGAGGATCGAGTTTGATCCTCCCAAAGTCAGTCAAAAAGGTTCTAAGCGCGTACACTTCGGTGTACCAGCACCTTTTAGGTTCAAATCGCGATTTTGCTCAGGTTCAAAATCTGAACCAACCGAACGGGATTCGAACTTGATCGACTATCAAGGGCGAGCGCGGCTGTTTCTTATCAAAGTGCGTTCAATGTTAGGCACGCGCGGAACTTCCCGGAGTCCTCGGAAGCTTCTAACTGCCAGCCATTGACCCTGGCCACCTCGCGGCAGATGCGGAGCCCAAGACCGTTGCCCGCTAAGTGCGTGTTGCCATTTGAGGGATTGGTGAATCGCAAGACATAACCAGGTTCACTTTCGCTACTAGCCATTGAGATAATTGATCCCGAAGGAGAGTGTTTGACGGCATTCTCCAGTAGATTCCGCAATAGAAGAACGAGATGTTCTCTTGGCGCTGTTAGGCAAAATCCGTTGGGAGTCTGGACATCGAGCGTGGTCTCTTTCAGTTCCATCAAGGGCCGTAGATCGACCGCAATCTCGTCGATGATTTTCCTAACATCAACGGGTTCGCGCGTAACATTTGAAAGAGTTTGGGAGAGCCCCTGGAGTGTCAAGACAGCTTCGGTCAGGTTCTTGAGCCGATAGACCTGCTTTTGAACCTCAACCAGCGTGGCCTCTAGTTCATCCTTGTTCTGTTCGCTTCCCAGAGCCAAGTCAAGCTTTAGGAGCAAGGAGTGGATCGGCGTTCGCAACTCATGGGAGAGCGACGCGTAGCTTTTGATCCTCTCTTCGCTCTCAGTCCTCAAATCTTGGATAAGCGAGTTGAGGGTGTCAACCAAGTTAACGACTTCGCGGTCTGTTGATGGCGTGGAAACAGCAAGGTTCGGGTCGGTTCTAGCTCCGTTCACTCGACTTACCAGCTTTGAAATCGGCTTGAGCGTTGCTCCCACGAGGAACCACGCCCCTGCGCCATAAGCGATCAGCCCCAGCCCGGTGATGGCGAATGCTAGCCGCTTGAGATTGTCCGACGACTGCTTTTCGGGCATGACGAAGAGCAGGATTCCCTCGTCGAGAACCTGCTGTTGAGTACCTCTCCGCTCGTTGCCGGGGGAGCGGTGCCTGGACTCCCAGAGGACGTTGCCCGACCGGTCAACTAAAGCAGCACCCGCACCTAGGGTATCAAGGCCGCTCTGATCATAGAGCTCGGCGATTCGTGAACGAGGGTTCGAACCCTGCAAATCCCTCGCAAGCCGATTGAAGGCGCGCTTAGCAACCGATTTTCGCTCTTGCAGATTGCTTTGTTCCGAAACCAAGAGTAGCCCTTGCACTGACGCAATCAGAAGGGGAATCCCAAGGATCAGAACCAAGAGGGTCATCTTCGCCCGGAGCGACCTCAGCATTTCTTTGGTGACTCCTGAATTCGATAGCCCACGCCGCGATCTGTGAGGATCAGTTTGCCGCTTGCCCCCAGTTTCTTGCGCAAGCCGCTGACGTAGACATCAATTACCTTGTCGTCGTAGAAATCTTGCTTCCACACCTTCTGCATGATGCTCGCGCGGGAGACCGTTCGGCCCTTCCCAAGCATGAGGTGTTCCAGAAGCGCAAACTCAGTAGGTGATAGATCGACTACTTGATCTTTAACAAGCACCGTTCGCGCAATCTGATCCAAGGTGATTGAGCCGACCGTGAGTGTCGTGGCTGGAGCCGCGGTACGCCGGAGGTTTGCTCGAACCCGAGCGAGGAGTTCTGCAACCTCAAATGGCTTCGGAAGGTAATCGTCCGCTCCGGCATCCAGGCCAGCTACTTTGTGCTGGAGTTCGCCACGGGCAGTGAGGAAGATGATCGGAACGAGGTTGCCCTGGGCACGGAGTTCTCGGCAGATTGCTAAGCCATCGACCCCCGGCAGCATGATGTCGAGAAGGATCAGGTCATAGGCGGTCGAGGTTGCTCGAGCGAGCCCTTGAGTCCCAGTCGTGGTGACTTCCACCTCGAATCCGTCGGCAGACAGCGCGGTTGCCAACGACTGACATACGCTTACCTCATCCTCGACGACCAGAATCTTCACCTATATGTGTTGACGGTTTCGCCATCGAGCGGTTCGCTTGGTTAGAGTTTTCTAACCTTTCCGAACTAGGAAAGGGCTGATCCGTCTTTTGCTGTTGATGGAAAAGTTGAGCATATTGGGTATTGCCCTGCTGGTTACAGGCGGCGTTTTTGTACAAGCGACGCAACAAGAAAAGCTGGAACGGCGCGGCGGGCAGAACTCTGGACGCTCCAGGGACTATCCCTTGCCTACGAAGGCATGGGCTGAAGGCTCAATCATTCAAGGGAATGTGACGAACTCCTCGGCGGAGTTCGCGATCCACTTCAAGAGCGATGCAGAAGCTACGATCGAGTACGGTACAATCGGCAATCCTTTCCCTCAGAAGTCTCCCCAATTCTCCCTCAAGGCAGGAGTTCCGTTTCAAACGAAACTAACCGGCCTCAAGCCAAGCACCGCTTACTCCTATCGACTTCGCTTCACGAAAGCGGGGGAAGGTGCCTCGGAGACCAGCCCGACCTACCGAATTCAAACTCAGCGAAAGCCGGGCGAGGAATTCATGTTCTTTGTTCAGGGCGATTCTCACCCAGAGCGAACTCCCAAGATGCACATTCCAGCCCTGTACGAGCGCATCTTGTTGACTGCCGCAGCTCAAAACGCAGACCTCTACATTTGCCTCGGAGATGACTTCAGCGTTGACACTTTGCGTGAGCGAACCAAAGAGACAGTGGAAGGAGTTTATACAAAGCAGGTTCCTTATTTGGGGTTAGTTGGGCACTCCGCACCGATCTACTTGGTGAACGGGAACCACGAGCAAGCTGCAAAAGCGAACCTCGATGGGACCCCGGATAGCCTCGGAGTTTGGACGCAGAACGCCCGAAACAGAAACTTTGTCCAGCCCGCTCCAGACGGGTTCTTCTCCGGCAATACCGAGCCGGTGGAGTACATTGGTCTGCTCCGAAACTACTTCGCATGGACGTGGGGCGACGCCTTGTTCGTCGCGATTGACCCCTATTGGCATTCCGCTTCCGTAGTCGATAACACGGCTGGGAAAGGGCCAAAAGACGAAGGGGGCGGAAAGCGCAATCGAAACCTCTGGGACATCACGCTTGGCGAGGCTCAGTACAAGTGGCTTACCAAAACTTTGCTGGAAAGTAAAGCAAAGTACAAGTTCGTTTTTGCTCACCATGTGAACGGAACCGGGCGAGGCGCGATTGAAAACGCGACGCTCTACGAATGGGGCGGACGCGACCCCCGAGGCGGCGACCTCTTCAAGACCAAGCGTCCGGGTTGGGATTTGCCCATCCATCAACTCTTTGTCAAAGCGGGCGTCAGCATCTTCTTCCAAGGTCATGACCACATTTACTGCAAGCAAGAACTGGATGGCGTGATCTACCAGTCGTGCCCGTGTCCCGCTGATCCAACCAACAGCCTCATCAACGGCGACGCGTATCGCAGCGGCGAGAAAGTTCCGGGCGCGGGTCTCGTCCGAGTCACCGTCGGCCCAAATCAAGCGAAAGTGGACTATGTCCGCGCTTACGAGCCTGCCGCAGAAGTGGATGGCAAGAAGCACGGCGAAATCGCCCACACCTACTCTGTGAAACCCAAAGGAGCATCGAAATGATCAAGATCAACTCATTCCCAACCCTCGTGACGGCCCTTTTCGTAGGCTCAGGCGTCGCCGGAGCCATATATGCCCAGGATGCGAAGGCACGGGCGGCGGAAGTGGACAAGTCCTTTTCGCCATTCGCACCCGGTGTGAAGACTCGCTCCGATGACAAGAACTTCTACGTGGAATCCAACGGCCTGCCCGACCACGAGATGATGACGGGAATCACCGCCTGGCAACAGCAAGTTCCGCTTCCTCAAAAGTACACCGGAACCAACGCCTGGCTGTTTCCACTCTTCCCGGTTCCCGCAAAAGAGCCGATGAGCGCGAAGACGAACTTCTTCCGTGGAGCCATCGCTATTGCGGCCAACGGAGTGCCGATCTTCAACCCGATCAAGAACGACGGTCGCACGGATACATTCCTCGCAGGAGAGCTTGACAAGTGGGGCGGGCATAGCGGTCGAGGGGACGACTATCACTATCACATCCCGCCGCTAATCTTGCAGCAAAAACTCGGGAAGTCACTTCCGGTTGCTTACGCGCTCGATGGATACGCGATCTACGGGCTTACTGAGCCTGATGGGACGGTTCCCAAGGACTTGGACAGTTTCAACGGTCACGAGACTCGCAAACTCGGATATCACTACCACGCGACGAAGACGTATCCGTACCTCAACGGAGGCTTCCATGGCGAAGTAGTCGAAAGGGGTGGGCAGGTCGATCCCCAGCCTAGAGCGACCAGTCCCCGCGAAGCGACATCCCCTTTGCGTGGAGCAATAATCACTGGCTTCACTACTCTTGAAAAGGGAAAGAGGTACTCGCTGACCTACACGATTGACGGTCAGACAAGCAAGGTCAACTACCAAATCAACGCCGATGGCAGCGTGAAGTTCGACTTCGTTGATCCGTCAGGCAACGTCAAATCCGAGACTTACAAAGGTCGAGCTGAACGTGGCGGAGGCGGGGGGCAAGGGCGTCAAGGTGAACAGGGGCGCGGAGGCCAACTCGGACCGCCACCCGGACCGCGTAAGCCGTGGTTTGTCGACCACGCGAAGGGTCTTGATGCCAACAAGGACGGAGAAGTCTCTAAGGCAGAAGTCACCGATCAATGCAAAGAGGCGTTCAAGGGTTACGCGGGCACATCGGATTCCATCAAGGTAGGAGACCTGCCCAACCTGCGCACAGTTCGGAATGAGATCGGCGGGTTCATGAAGGTACATGCAAAGGAGCTGGATCAGAACGGCGACGGGAAGATCACCGAAAAGGAGACTATCGACACGATGCTCCGCATGTTCGACAAGCAAGACAGGAATGGAGACGGAAAGCTATCGGGAACGGAGTTGGAAGGATGAGGATTTCAGTTCTCAGCGGAATTCTCCTCGGAGCGGCATCGATCACTGCCTTTACCATGCAGGGGCGGCAAGATGGAGGTCAGCGGCAAGGTCCGCCAGCTCCGATCTACCGGACAGAAGTTCCGGTCAGCGAACTCGATGTTATCGCCGGAGCAACCACCGACAACAGCATCATCTTGAGTATTCGTGGCAAAAGCGAACCAACTCCCGCGCTAGTTATTCGTGAGGGCGGTAAGACTATCCCTTGCCCCAAAGTCACCCTGTCCGGTGGGAAAGCGGTCGAAGTTTCGGTGAAGGACCTCAAAGCAGGAACGACCTATGAATACACCCTGACTCAAGGAGCGTCGAAGGTTGAAGGGCGGTTTACGACGGCTCGGAAGACTGGGCAAGATTTCACATTTGCCATTCAAGCCGACAGTCATCTGGATGGGAACACTGACCTGAAAGTGCTGGAGCGAACCCTCGACAACATCGTCAAAGACAAGCCGGACTTTCTTGTCGATCTCGGCGACACCTTCATGGTGGACAAGTATCCGAACTTCAAGGATGCGGCCAAGCAATACGACGCCCAGCGCTACTGGTTTTCCCGCATGGGATCGCAGATGTCGGTCTTTCTGTGCCTTGGCAATCACGACGGTGAAGTCGGCTGGCCGGGACGCGGCGGCGAAGACATGGCATCATGGGCTCGAGAGCAACGGGAAGCGATCTTCCCCGTGATTCGCCCGAACGATTTCTACTCCGGTGCTCCCAAGAAGGGCCTCTGGTATTCGTGGAATTGGGGCGACGCGACGTTCATCATCCTCGATCCATTCGTTGCCACCACCAGAAAAACCCGAGGTGATGAGGATGGTTGGAACTGGACGCTGGGAAAAGAACAGTTCGATTGGTTCGCCAAGACGCTCAAAGAATCAAAGGCGAAGTTTAAGTTCGTTTTCATCCACCACCTTGTGGGTGGCTTTGGGGGTGCAGAAGCCCGGGGCGGTGTCGAGGCCGCAGACCGCTTCGAGTGGGGCAACAAGGAGGAGTTCCCTGCTCAACGCAAAGGTTGGGCTGAGCCCATTCATGCCCTGATGGTCAAGTACGGCGTGACCGCCATGTTCCACGGGCATGACCACCTCTACGTTCGCCAGGAGAAGGATGGGGTGGTGTATCTCGAGGTTCCTCAGCCTGGCCATCCTAGGGACAACGCGATTGGGAGTGCTGAGAAGTATGGTTACAAGTCCGGAACTATTCTGGGAAGCTCGGGCCATATCCGGGTAACCGTCGGGCCAAATGCTGCCAAGCTGGATTACGTCAAATCGCTTTCAGGGTCGGAGAACGGCAAAGTTGTGGATAGCGTGGAGGTTAAGGCGAAGTGATCCGTGCTGTCATGCTCGCCTTAATCGCATTACTCGGGCAGATTGCTTCAGCCCACGATCTGGATTTGACGCTGATCAAGGTGAACCGAGGGCAGACCAGCTCAACGATTCAAGTCATCACGCCCCTCAGTCGGCTGGTTCATACCGCTCGTTTGGGAGATCATCCATCCGCCCCGGCTTTGGACATGGCGGTTCGAGAACGGTTGAGATTCGGGGCAGATACTCCGGCCCAACTGAACGCCAACAGTCAATCCGACACTCTGACCTGGTCTGTTGTAGTGGAGCACCAACCCAAGTTCAGTAGCAGATTTGATGAGTCCACGCCATCAGCCCAAACTATTGTCGCAACCTACGAGAACGGTGCTCTGAAGTCCGAAGTTGTGCTCGAAGCAGAGAAACCACTGCCCACGGTCACAGGCATGCTTGGAACCGGCATCCACCACATCCTTTCGGGACTGGATCACATCTTGTTCGTGCTCGGCCTTGCCTTGCTCGGCGGCGGTTGGAAAACCATCCTCAAGGTGCTGACGGCATTCACAGTAGCCCACTCGGTCACTTTATGCGCTGCTGCAACGGGATTGATTCACGGAAACTCCCGGATTGTAGAACCGGTGATCGCCATCTCTATTGTCACTTTAGCAATCGAATGTATGAGGCAATCAAAGAAGCCGGGCGACGACAACCTCCGGCTGAGGATAGCCATCGCTTTCGGGTTTGGGCTTATCCACGGATTCGGATTTGCCGGAGGATTGATCGGGCTTGGGCTCCAAGGCAATCAGCTGGTGCGAAACCTCCTGTCGTTTAGCGTAGGCATCGAACTCGGACAGATTGCCATTCTCGTACCAGGGTTGCTGCTCCTGGTTCTGGTGTCGAGAGCGGGCAAAGAGCGAGCGCATATGTTCTCATTGGCTACCTCCGTCTGCGTCGGCATGATCGGATGCTTCTGGTTTGTGGAGCGTGTTCTTTGAAGGCCATTGCACTATCCTCGTTGGCTGTCGCTGGGTTGCTGGCAATCGTGTGGGCGCAAGGCGGCAGGCAGAATGGTGTGGTCAAACCCGACCTTCGCGACACAGTAAAAGCCAGCATCTATGCGGACAACTGGTTTGTGCTCTACATCAACGGCAAGCAGGTCGCAGTTGACCCCATCGACTTCCTGCCTCACAACGTGGTCACGCTCGACATCCTGCCCGAATACCCAATGACTATTGCGGTGATGGCGATGGACAACGCCGACCCCAAGACCGGGTGCGAATACGGGACGAGCATCGGGGACGGCGGTTTCATTCTGAAGTTCGCCGATGGAACCGTCTCGAATGCGAGCTGGAAGGCGAAGTCCTTCTTCACTGGCCCCTTGGAGCGCAACACTGCCAACCCCAAGGTCGCCCGCTCCCAAATCCCGAACAAGTGGTTTGTCCCGAGCTTCGACGATTCCAGTTGGGGCAATGCGACCGAGTTTTCGGAGCAGGAAGTCGGTCCCAAGAAGACGTTCTATGACTTCGATTTCAAAGACGCCAAGTTCATCTGGAGCAAGGATCTTGCCCTGGATAACACGGTGATTTTCCGGACTCGCATCGAAAAGCCGGGGTGGAAGCCCCGGTGGACGACGAAGCCCGATCTCGACATCAGCCGACCGAACGGCGGCAACGACTGACATAGGAAACAAATGAAAAAGACACTCACAATTATCATCGCGCTGGTCGCGGTTTCATCATTCGCTTTCGCCCAACAAGGTGGCGGACAACGTGGCCAGGGAGGAGGCAAGGGACAGGGTCAAGGACAAAAGCAAGGCGGACAAAATCAGCGTCAAGGCGGTGGAAACGGAGCGGCGCGGCTGCTGGCAATGCCGAGCGTTCAAACCGAGCTAAACCTCACTTCCGACCAAAAGTCGAAAATCGCTGCATTGGTTCCTCAGCGCGGTCAAGGAGGCCAAGGTGGCGGGCAGCGTGGTCAAGGCGGAGGAGAGCAAGGTGCGAATCGCGCCAGCCAAGCAGACCTTGACAAAAAGCTCGCCGAGATTCTTGATGACAAGCAGGAGGCTCGTCTTGCGGAACTCGTGATTCAGCGTGCAGGTAATCGAGCTGTGCTCGATGAAAAGGTAGCCACAAAACTCGCAGTGACCGCTGAGCAGAAGTCGCAGCTTGCTGCACTTCGGGAAAAGCAGCGAGCCGGTCGTCAACGCGGTGGCCAACAGGGCCAGGGAACAGATCGCGAAGCCGCCCGTGCTGCTCGCGAGAAGATGGAGAAGGAACTCGACACCGAGATCGGTAAGATTCTCACCGAGAAGCAAAAGGCCGAGCTGAAAACGCTCGGCGGCAAGCCGTTCAATTTCGATAACTGAACCCTGTATCCGTTGACGGGCCCAAGAAAGCTCACCTTGGACCCGTCAAGAAAGTTCTAAGTGCGTCCACTTCGGTGTACCAGCACCCCTTAGGTTCAAAGCGCGATTTAGCTCAGGTTCAAAAACTGAACCAACCGGACGGGATTAGAACATTTACGCCAAGGAAATGTCTCCAAGCGTGTGCGTTTGCGTCATCTCGGTAGCATAATCCGCCCTAACGACTCCTCGAACCGACCACTCCTTGTCGCCACTTGGATCACATTCATCACGTGAGAAGCGATTTCCGGTGTCACTCGCTCAAAGCCAAGACTGTTTGCCACGGGCTTGGCGATCTGCTCAGTGTCAACAGCAATCGAGTCTCGGAGAATCTCAGCTGCTGCTTGTTCAATTTCCTCTGGGGCAATTAGGTCGATCTTCTTGACCTGCGCAGGAAACTGCGAACGGCTACGGACTGCAAACTCGTTCTGGTTTGGCAGATAGACGAAGGGCTTCTTGAATTTGATCAGTCCCTGTCGCTCTGCAGCGCGCACCGCATCCTCAATGTGCGGCCTGATTTGGGAACCGGCTCGGCCCTTTCCAGCTGCCTCACGAATTCGACGTACCACCTCGTCAAAATGCACAGGTGCCTCGATCTCTGCGACCTTGCCGACAAGTCCGGCAAGTTGCCAGACGGGCGTTTCGAGGAGTTCGCGATCACGCGGCCAAGCCAGCGATGCGTAAGCATAGTCGGGCACAGTCACGCCGGTGCCGCTGGATTGCGCTAGTGACTGATCGCCTTCGTCGAGCGGGTCGTCCGATTGCATATCGTTGGGCGGTACGTACGCGGGTGATTGAGGGACGCCCTGAAACCCAAAAGACGCTTCAATTGCCTCGACGCATCGGTCTAGCTCACGCTCTGGGTGTCGCCACCAGTCGGTGCTCCAAATCCTGTGGATTGTCCAGCCGCGATCCTCTAGCACCTGCTGGCGAAGTCGGTCTCGGTCGCGAGCTGACTTCGCCGAGTGGTACACGCGACCATCGCATTCGATGCCTATAGAGTACTTACCTGGCTCCGCAGGATTGCGTACGGCAAGATCGATGTAGAAGTGCTCCGACCCCACCTGTTGGTCGACGTCGTAGCCACGGCTCCTCAACTGCGTGAAAACGCAGTCTTCAAAGTACGAGGGCTCGGGCTTGAGGATGGACGGCATCGCATCCAGATGTCCTGACTCCGCGAAGGCAAGGAAGGTATGAAAGGCTCGAACCCCCTCGCCCTTGGAATCCTCCATTCGCATGTCGGCGGCGCGGAAGTTCGAGAAGACGACCGTGCGGATTCGTGCCCTGGTTATGAGTACGTTGAGTCTTCGCTCGCCCCCGTCACGATTCAAGGGCCCGAAGTTCATCGCTAGGAAGCCGTTCTCATCCCGGCCATAACCGACCGATATGTAGATGACGTCGCGCTCGTCGCCTTGAACCGTTTCAAGATTCTTGACGAAGAGCCTGTCCAAGCCATGCTGCTCGTCGAAGAGCCGAAGTGCTGGCTCCGTCTTTCTGGCTAGATCAAGCTGGTCTTCGATTGCGTCCTGTTGCGCTTTGCTGAACGCAACAATACCAAGAGACAAGTTCGGCGACTGCAGGACGTGCTCGACCACAGCCTCGACCACGACCTTGGCTTCGAGTTCGTTTCTTCGTGAACCGCCACGACCGTACACAGTCGACGGAACATGTCGGAACACTAGCCCCATTTCGCTGTCTGAACGTCGAGGGTGGGGAAAGATGACGAGCCGATCCTTGTAGAACAGGCGGTTCGATGTCGAAATGAGATCTTGATGTCGGCTGCGGTAATGCCAGCGCAAATCCCTTCGGTTTGACGACCCCTCAGGGATTCTCGCGGATGCCAGGGCCAGGATGCTCTCCTGCTCCCCGAGTGCCTGGGCTATGGCGTCATCTTCCTGATCTGGGTCGCCCTCATCCGACACCGTGATCCTGTCAAAGAAGCTCGTGGGAGGCATTTGTCTTGAGTCGCCGACGACTATCATTTGTTTGGCCCGGACAATGCTTCCAAGCGAGTCCTCCGGCTTGATCTGGCTCGCCTCGTCAAAAATGACCACGTCGAAAGCGGGCCCCTCCGGCGGCAAGTACATGGCGACAGACATGGGGCTCATCAGGAATACTGGCTTGATCGCTTGGATTGCGGAGGGTGCTTCCTTCATAGCTGCACGAATAGCTTTGTGGCCACGCTGGCGGTTCATTTGAAGCAAGAGAAACCCCATTTCTCCAACAGCTTGTCCCCTCGGAACGGTCTTCCAATGTGACAGTGCGACCTTTGTGCGGTTGAGTTCGATCAATTGGCGATCCAAGGCTCGGAACGACTCGACGATTTCCTCATGTGTTTTGCGGTCGAACTCTTGGAGCACAGGACGCGACTCCATCGCCTCGCCAAGCAAGCCGTTGTACCAAGCGCGACGGAACTCGCTCACCAGCCGAGACGTAGCGGGCTCCCATGATTCAGCTAGGCGTGCCGCCTGCTCCATGCCGCCCTCGACAACCTGCCTTGACAGCATGTTGTATCGAAAATAGCTCTCTAAGTCATCGACATGAGCTTGCCACGCCCTTAGTCGCGCGTCCTGCAGGTCTAGCGATTGATCGAGAAAGGCTTCTCCTCCACCCTCTAGTTGAGCCCGTTCAGAAATGGCATCAATGACTGCGGAATACGACTCTCTCAGTTTTCGCAGCTCTGAAAGTTGGTCAGTGAGGCCAGCCGGGCTGTCCCCTTTGCCGAAGAAATCCAAGATGCCAGAAGGCAACTCTCCAGAAGTTACGCGGCTTAGAAGGGCACTTGTCCAAATGATCACTCGGAGCATTTCGGGCCAGTCCGGCTGCACGAGCCTCTCAGAGCCGACGCACTTTGCGAGGACTCCTTCTCCCTTCGCGTACTCCTCGGTCGCAGTTCTGTGCTGGCGGATGGCACGAATTCGACGCAACCGCTCAAGCCAGGTGATTCTTTCGCCGGTGGCTACAAACAGTCCATCAGCTCGTGCCCTCGCCGGCTCGATAGAGTCGACCATGAGGCGGTAGAGCCTTTCGTTAGCGTCACCGGTATCTGATTCGAACGCGCCTTGATCATGCAATTTGAGGACGGCTCGGAACTCACCCATCGCAGTTGTGCTCGCCGTCATCGCATCGCGCAGGAGGTCGGCAATCTGCCCAAGATCGCGCAACGAATCCTGGCGGACCAAGCAGTGGGCTGTAGCCCTCTCGACTTTCCCTTTAGCGATGTCCCCATGAAGCAAGGTGAGGAAGTCAAGACAGTTTGCCAGTTCCTCGGCAC
Organism: Chthonomonas sp.; assembly: GCA_016788115.1. Lineage (NCBI taxonomy): Bacteria > Bacillati > Armatimonadota > Chthonomonadia > Chthonomonadales > Chthonomonadaceae > Chthonomonas > Chthonomonas sp. The sequence goes on from JAEURR010000008.1 coordinate 64,127, forward strand.
TACTCCCATCGACGCTCCACCGTTCGGCAAATAGCTCTAAGAGTAAGGGACGCAGTTGGGTCAGTCGAGCTCTGGCGCTCCTCTCGGCACGGACAGCCCTGAGCAGTCCAATCAAGTCACTATGAGACGACTTGCCTTGGAGGCCCAGAGCACTCGTCGCCGAGCTCGCGGCTTCGCGATAGCGGCGGCCAAACCACCGTTTGAAGGCCGAGTTGCCTTCCTCCTCAAGGGTCTCAAGTGTGGGCCCAACCTCGATTTCCCAGGCCCGGGGTGAAATTGTGCCTTCCAAGTTCGAGCGGGATTCATGGCATGCTCTGGCTAGGCCCAAAGCTTCACGTAAAGTGCCCTCCTCCGTAAGCCACTTCTCATTCTCGACGTCCAAACCGCGAAGGCTCGGCGCAGATGCGATTCGCTTGGCGAGTGCTGCCAGAGACTCTTGGTTCCAAAACGAACCGGGCACGCAGACTCCTGTTAGTTCGGCTATCTGTTTCGCGAGAGATCGCACTTCCGACAAAGAGGTGTCGAGACCATCAAGTGCTGTTAGAAAGTCTGCGAGCTCTTCCAGGGAATCGTGCCGCTCATCAACTGGCGCGATGCCGCTCTCAATGCCGTTCGTGTCGGCAGTCCACGCATCGGCCCTGACTCTGTCTTTGTACTCTGACTGAATTGCTGCGGCCAGTTCGCCATTCAGGGCGGCGAGCTTGATACCCTCGGGATCGTTAGACCAATGTGACTGACCGAAATCAACCCCGTCCGTGTCAGGCGCGGACACAATGATGCCGACAACCCTCTCAAACTCGCCAACGTCCTCCAGGTCAACGGCTGGTGCAAGGTGAAGACGCTTTGCAAGCAGGTCGATTGCATGCCGGAACATATCAAACAAAGCGAAAGCCTCTTCTATTCTTCGTGCAAGGTCACGCTTGTCGTCCGGCGAGATGTAGGTGCGCCTTGAACCGGCGAAAGCGTGGCGCGTCGGTCGTCCAATCCTCTTGATCTGGGATTCGAGCGACGCAATCAGTTCCGCTTTGGTCTCGAAGTCGTCCTGCGTCCAACCACGCATCCACGAGAACGACATTCGCCCGTCAGTGTCAGGCTCGGGCCCCAGTTCAAGCAGGCGTCCGATGGCTTCACGGGGCGAAATCCCTCTTGCTACGCCCTCGCCGAGCTCATATCTCCCATCGCCAATGTAAGTCTCAGCTGGCTTTGAGGGTGCCCCAAGCGGAGCATGTAAGGCTTCGACATAAGTGTTCAAAGTGTCTCGGCTGGACGAAAGCACCCGCAGTGCCTCCTTTGCTGCAGCAAGTCTCGGCTCGGCTTGCTCGACTGTACTTTTTAGACCATTGTAGAAGGCTCTTTTGTTTGTCTTGGTGCCGTGCATTTCGAGACCGCATTGGTGCAACTTAGCCCGTCTGAGGTTATCGTGGACAACGTTCAGCGCGGCTCCTTTTTCGAAACGAATAGCACTCGTTTTCCCTGAGCGACATATTCGGCGATGAGGTTGGCGATTGTCTGGGATTTTCCTGTGCCGGGCGGGCCTTCGATGACCATGGACTTGCCATGCTGGGCTTGCAGGATAGCCAAGGTTTGCGAAGAGTCTGCGTCGAAGACCTCGTTGGTCTGGCCGATTGGCCGATGAGGATCGAGGCCGTCCTCATCTGTGAGCGCGTCCTCCACTTCTTCAAATTCCGTCACTTTGAACAGTGCTTGCAAGACCGGGTGTTCCAGAATCTTGCGCGTCTCCGGCCATGACCCAGGGGCCAGATCCTTGAAGATCAGAAACTTCGCGAAGCTAAAGAACGCGAGCGCAATGGTGTCCGTGTGAACTTTCCAGTCCTTTTGCTCACGGACCGCTGCAGACACTTGGTCTGCGTATTTGGCAACGTCGATGTCCTCGCTAGGGACGACCGGAAGATCAATGGCAAAGTCTTTCTTGAGCAAAGCGACAAGCGAGAGATTTGTGCCGATTTCAGCACCGTCCCATGTCAATTTGAAACCGCCCCGATCAGTTCTATCAAGCAGAACAGGAACCAAAACAAGTGGTGCAAACCTTTTTTCTCGGGAGTGGTCAGCTTCATACCATTCCAGCATTCCCAACGCGATGTACAACGCGTTGACTCCCTGTTCCTCGATCATCTCCCGTTGGTCGCGGTGAATCTTCGTCAGGTGACGCTCAAGACGAGCTCTTTGCAGTGGCGTGTTGAGCTTCTCGTCAGTTTGGTCTGCTGGCGCCTGACTGGGCCAATCGAACTGCTCCTCGGAGTCTTCTTCATGTTCCTCATCGAGGCGACCCTGCTTGTCGGGCTGGCCCTGAAACGTCATCACGCGCTGCTCCGTCACCAGGGCCGCAAACACCTGCGCAGGGTCTTCGCCCATGACTTCAACCACACGCTCGATGGGATTGTTCGACGACATAGTCCGGCTCCGAAAATTCACGAGCCGGTTGTTTCTCTCAGTGCCCAGCAGTTTGCTTCTGAACCGCTCCAAGAGGTCTGAGGTTCTGCTAGCCGAATCGTCCATAACGACCGTAATTATGTATGATCGTAGGTTCGGAGACCAAGCGCAGTTCTAAGCGCGTACACTTCGGTGTACCACCCCCCTCCGGCTCAAACACACCGACGACAGCATTCGCGTAGGACTTTATCAGTACATCTCTAAATATCTCGATGCGTAGAGGTATAACTAGATTGTGGACTCACCCATCTTGATGTTCAAAGCTCTCGGTGACCCGACTCGGGCTCGCATCTTCGAGTTTCTCTGCTCAAGGTGCAATCCAGTCGCCCTCGATGACAGTGGCGATGTTCGACCCGTCCAAGGAGTTACGGTCGGAGAGGTCTGTTGCCACGTCACTGGAAATGAGCAGTTCAGCTCGACGGTCTCGTTTCACATCAAGGAGCTCCGCTTGGCTGGTCTCATCCACGCCGAGAAGAGCGGCAAGTTTATGGTGTGCTCCCTCAGGCGAGAAGCCATTGACATGATGCGCGAGTATCTCGACCGCCAGTCAGAAGCGTGCACGGCGGGCTGCTCTGTCACGAGTCCACGAATCTCAACCAGAGGCGAAAGCAAATGAAAACACTTCAAATCTATGACCCCGCCATGTGCTGCTCCACTGGTGTCTGCGGCCCCAGTGTTGACCCAAAGCTTGTGAAGCTGGCCGCCGACGTTGCGTTTTTGAAGAGCAAAGGCATCTCGGTTGAGCGATTCAACCTCGGCCATCAGCCAGAGGCATTCACGTCAAACCAGCTCGTGCTTTCAGCGATGGGCGCAGAAGCCGAGAATCTCCCGCTCTTCATCGTTGATGGCGAAGTGATGGCCAAAGCGACCTATCCGTGCCGCTCTGAACTCGCGTCTTGGCTAGGAATTGAGGCCGGAGCCGCCTCTGACAAGCCGAGAATCACATTGCCGATGGCGTCTTCCAAGTGCTGTGATTTTGAAGGTGAAGGGTGCTGCTGAGATGTGGACAGAAGGTCTCAATACGCGGAATCTCTTCTTCACGGGTAAGGGAGGAGTCGGCAAGACTTCACTTGCCTGCGCTACAGCACTGAGCCTGGCCCAATCCGGCAAGAAGACGCTCATCGTCAGTACGGATCCGGCAAGCAATCTGGACGAAGTTTTCGGAGTCCGCCTCACGTCTGAGCCGACTCCCATCCATGGAATCGAGGGACTCTTTGGAGCGAACCTAGACCCCGAAGCAGCTGCGTCGGCTTATCGCGAAAAGGTGGTTGGACCCTACCGAGGCAAGTTGCCTGACGCCGTCATTCGCAATATGGAAGAGCAGTTCTCGGGAGCGTGCACGACCGAAATCGCGGCTTTTGACGAGTTCGTTCGGCTAATGGCTGACCCTGTCGCCACCGAAACGTTTGACCATCTTGTCTTCGACACTGCGCCTACCGGGCACACTCTCCGGCTCCTCAGTTTGCCGAGTGCCTGGAGCGGTTATCTGAACACGACGACTGCCGAGGCAAGCTGCCTGGGGCCGCTCGCCGGACTTCATGACCAAAGAGAGCTCTACCGGCAAGCGTTTGAGCGATTGGCGGACCGCACGTTGACCACCGTCGTGTTGGCCGCCCGGCCCGAGCGGTCTAGCCTGAAGGAAGCTGCCAGGACACAAGGCGAGCTGGCTGAGCTCGGCATTGCCAACCTGTTTCTCCTCGTCAATGCGGTCTATCGCACAGAGGTCAAGGACGATGCGATTGCTCAGCAATACGCGGCGGTCGTGGAAGATGGACTCTCCTCAATTCCAAGTAGCTTGAAGTCGATTCCGAGCACCGAGATTCCCTTGTTACCCGGCAACGTGGTCGGAGTCGCGGCGCTCAGAGCACTACTCTCCGAATCACTTCAAGGACCCTCTGAGGTCCGCTCTGTCAGCCCACCGGAATGCAATCTGTCTTTTGAGCAGTTGGTCCACGAACTCGAACGAACCGGAAATGGCGTAATCATGACGATGGGCAAGGGTGGCGTCGGTAAGACGCAGGTGGCTGCCCGGATCGCCCAAGAACTCGCGAGTCACGGACATTCCGTTCTTCTTACCACCACGGACCCAGCCGGAAACGTACTGGATGTTGCAGGCGAGTCATGCAGCAATCTGATCGTCGAGCGTATCGACCCGGTCGCCGAAGTCGCGAAGTACAGCGAATCAGCCATTCAGAAGGCAGCCGAGGTCATGGACGAGGACGCCTTGGCCCTGCTGAAAGAGGACCTGCGCTCACCGTGCACCGAAGAGATTGCAGTCTTCAGAGCCTTCGCGGATGCGGTGGCACAGGGCGAAGACCGCTTCGTCGTCATCGACACGGCTCCGACGGGCCACACGATTCTACTCATGGATGCGACCGAGTCATACCATCGCGAGGTGGCAAGAACCCAAAGTGACGCACCCGAGTCCGTTCGCTGGCTTCTTCCACGACTCCGCGACCCTGAATTCACTAAGGTCGTTCTCGTTGCCCTGCCCGAGCCGACACCCGTCCACGAGGCACAGCGCCTAGAGGCGGACTTGAGACGGGCTGGCATCGAACCGTTCGGCTGGGTTATCAACAGGTCCCTCCTTGTCACCGGAGTCTCAGAGCCAATGCTTGCAGGCAAAGCAGCGAAGGAGGCCGGACCCATTCAGGAAGTCTTGGACTCCTGCCGTCGCGTTGTCATCGAACCTTGGACTGCCTCGCTCGGCACTACCCCTCGATCACTTGTGACGCCCGGAGGCAAATCCGAATGACAAAACTCGCCATCTTCTCCGACATCCACGCCAATCTCCCTGCGATGGAGGCGGTCAAAGTATCGATCGAAAGTGGTTCCTACGATGGAGTCTATTGCCTGGGGGACCTTGGTGGCTATGCCAGTCAACCGAACGAAGTTCAGGAGCTCATCCAGTCTATGGGTTGCCCCACTATCATGGGGAACTACGACGAGGGTGTCGGGTTCAACAAAGATGATTGCGGCTGCCACTACACCAAGCCGTTCGATATCGAGATGAGCAACGTATCGTTCCTCTGGACAAGGTCAAACACTTCAGACTCGAACAAAGCGTGGCTCCGTGATCTACCCCGAGAGATTCGGCTCGACGTAGAGGGATTGCAGGTCCTCCTCTGCCACGGCTCGCCTCGCTCGACCACCGAGTACCTCTTTGAAAACCGTTCTGACAGCTTCCTTCGCCAATTCACACCCGATGGCGTGCACGACGCTCATGCCGATGTCATCGTGTTTGGGCACACTCACGTCCCATTCCACAGAGTCGTGGATGGCGTGAACTTCATCAACTCGGGATCTGTCGGCAGGCCGAAAGATGGAGACCCGAGAGCAGGGTATGCAGTGGTTTCGTTTGATCGAGATTGCGTCACCGTCGAGCAGGTGCGTGTTAAATATGATGTCGAGGTAGCTGCTCCCAGATTGGTCGAAGCGGGTCTACCAGAGTATTTCGCTGACTATCTGCGGTTTGCTGGGGTCATGGATAGCATCAGATAAGTTCTAGAAGCGTCCTATAGGTTCAGAACGCAAATTTCCGGATTCAGAATCTAACCGCCTGGACGGGATTAGAACTGACAGGTTCAAAGCAAGTTCTGCTGGCTCATCCATAATCCTTAGTTGTGAGCACAGCGCCTATTCAGAAGTTTTGCCGGATGGTTATAGAGATTTCGTCACCGAGTGAGCAAGCTTTTGGCCAGCGGGCAGTTCAATTTAAAGCGTTTCGGGGTGAGCTTTGAGCACCGACGACCAAGGAAGCTGTGCCCAATCTAAGACAGACCGGTACGACCAATTCGGCCTCCTCCATATGGTAAGGGTGTTTGATCAGCGCCTCAATGAGCTTGAGTCCCGTGACATGCTGAAGCTCATCGATCGGGATCGTCTAACCGACCTAAGGGAGAAGATCGCCGAATGGTTCATCGCAGTTCAGATTGACCTATCTACAGATATGATGAGGCTGCAGACTCTTCCCGAAGGGGCCTTCCTTAAGGATGCAGTCATCCCTGACCCCAATCGGCTCACTCTGCTTTACAGGGAAGCTGCGGAAGCGAGGATCTCTGAAGATCATCGCAAAGGGACTTCGATCGCGCTTGAGATTTGCGTGACGTCGCTGCTCAAGTTGCTAATAATCGCCGTTCAGGATCTTCCTCGTCGAAATCCAGACGGATCGTTTGATCGCAGTCACGCTAAGGCTGCGATTGACCCGCTTCGCGAACACCCTTACATCCTCCGCAACTTTAGGGGAATGTGGAGCCGCCTCAAGAGAGGGTTGGTTGACTACTTGAACGCAAGGACGGCCTGGCTGCAAGCTCACGGTTATGAAGTTCACGCTCAGCAGGTCACTCTCTCCGCAGATCTAGGCCAGTTGTTCTCACAGCTTGGACGCGCATTCTATGGCGACTATCTTTCGACAACCCCAACCGCCCTTGCCGCAATCAGAACGGCAATCATCGGTGCTTTAAGCCTTCGCGACGACATTGGCGTCGAGCGATTACTTCAGTTGCGAACACCCGCATTGATCGAGTCATTGGAAGCAGCCGGATTCCGCCCCTTTGAAGATACGCGAGCGTTTGTCGAACTTGTTAGGTCGGCCGAGACTTACGTGCTTCTAGGCGCATTGCCCAATCCAATCGACGAACACACGCTGCTGATCTTGGTGGAGCAATACTTCTTGCACCTCCAAACAACAAAGCTGAGCGCCGACGCAAGCTTGAAGGCAAGAGAGTATTTGAGGTCGCAGATTTGAGCGGTTGGATCGTTCGAATAGGCTCGGCAGAGGTCTCAGAGCTACTCCTTCCCGAGAGCAACCTCCACTTAGCTGAAGCGATGAAGGACTCGTTTCGACTGCTATTGAAGTTTGAGCCAGACGTTCTAGCTTCCGTGGACCTTGGGGCACGACTTCACGTCCTGATTCGGCAAACTCCGAACTCGGAGCCAGTGTCAGTTTTTCATGGGTTCGTCGTCGAAGCGAACTTTGACGAGACTACGCTTACCCTGACGGGAGAAGGCATGGCGCTCCAGATGAAGGAATTCAAGACTGGAGGAAAGTTCGGCAAGGGTTTGAAACCCGAAGAAATCTTGTTCTACATGCTGAAGAGCGTCGACCCTGGATTGACTGACCCCGCCTACATCAGCCAGTTCTCTGGAACGGGCAGCCTTGCAGATCGAGTTGAGTTATTCAGGCGGCGGACATTCCATTACGTCCTCCCGTGCCCTGCCATCGCAGACATCGGTGAATCTCTCCTGATCGGGAATGCCCTCATTTACGACTGGAAATCGTCGGGGACTTTTGATGATGATCTCATTGCGGCTTCGTTCCGCAAGGATGAACTTCCAGAAGAATGGGAACATCCCGTTCGAATCCGGATGCCAATCGACTGCTGTGGGTTCGTGGAGGGCTTCCAAGATGGACTCGATCGGAGCAACGAGGTCTTGGATGCGGTCTCGCTAGTTCTTAACCGTACAGCCTTGACCACTCAATCTGGCTTCAGGTGGAACTCATACGATCGGCGAATCCGTGGGCTAGACACTCGTCGGTCCCGTTGGGCGTACCTTCGAGAAGTTCATCCTAACCCGCAACGATATTGGACACGTTGGTTTGATGAGCACCTTGACAGCGGCAAGAAGGCTACTCGCGGCTATATTGATTCTGGCGAGCCCTCATCAGCGCTTTCGAGGGCTCTGGATATCTCACCAGGAGCAAGGACCGGCAGTGAGACACGTCTCGTCAGCGCTCTGAGGGCCATGAGGCAATGCCGAGAAGCCGAAAACCCGGTCGACGGAGTTAGCCACTTGTTTCGGGCCATTGAATACGTCGCGGGCAGCGAGATCATGGAAGCAGTTCTTATTCCGGCGCAACTCAAGGAGATTCAGCGCCTAATAAAGGAACCCATCCACGAATACCTGGTGAATATCGGGATGGAGAAGGGTGCAGCAGATCGAATCCGCAGCCTTATTGTGACCCAGTTGGCGCGTGTAAACGAGCACCCCCTCCGAAACAAGTGGAACGCTGTCGTCACGCGACTCGAAGTACCGTACTCGAAGGACGATGGAGCGCTTCTCTGGGGGCACCTGCGAAGAGCACGAAATCTTGATATCCACGGAGAGTCGGCCGCTCTTAAGCGTGCAGATGTGTTGCGTGGATACGCGATTGTAGAAAGGGTTGTGTTGGCCATGCTTGAGCATGTTCCTTCAGATCGCGATGTCTGGGTTGAAGCGACTCGAACGGAGTTTTAATGTGGATTGTAGGACGTCCGCCTTGGGGAGGTAAAGTCGAAATGGATCCGGCCCTCATTTGTGGACACACCCTCGCCGCACGCGCACTCGGCCAAATGGATTTCGCGGAAGTTCTAGACACATCGGACCGCGGTTCTAAGCGCGTACACTTTGGTGTACCACCTCATTTTGAACCTAAAATCACCGTCACACCAAACGGGATTCGAACAGCAAGGGTCTCCTCCGCTAACCAACGAGCCCAAGTTTCCTCATCAGAAGGGGCATAGTCATCCCTTGAACGATCACGAAAAGGGCAACCACGCCAAAAGTGACGGCTACGACTTGCTCTCGAAACGGAATCCCTTCCGGAAGCCCGATGGCGAGAGCGAGCGACAATGCTCCCTTCAAACCGCCCCAGACACCGCCGGAGCGTTTCCATGCGGTGGCCGTAGATCCGCCGATTCCATTGTTGACGTAGCCCACGACCATGTCGTTGAAGTCCATAACGCCACCCAATGGTCCATCGCCAATACCCAGCGCTTGGCCGCCGAAGCCAAGATCGGGCAGCCGCTGAAACGAGTAGCTGCCGATGGAGAATGCCGACGAAGAAGCCATGGCGCATCCGAGCAACGATAAAGCCCGGCTAACAAGCGAACTAGTTGTCATTTTTGGAATCATCCTCACGAATCACTCGATACGACAAATTTGCTCGAATTACCTTTTTGGTGGCACGAATCTGGTTCACCCCGCCATCTACCTCCGACGGCGGAGCAGCACCAACCCAAGCCCGAGCGCCGCGAGCGATGCCGGTTCGGGCACAGGCGAAGTCATTTTGAGTCGGTTGGTATAGAGCTCTTGAAAGGCCACTGGGTGGTTTCCGCCGATGGAGAGCTCGTGCGAACCCGCGACGCCCCCGTAAAGCAGGGAGTACGTGGCCGTGTTGCTGGTCGCCAACGTCGTGATGCTCACATCGACCGTGGTAGCCGAGACGTACGCGAAGCCGAGGCGGAAACCTCCGTCGCTGTACGGCACGCTCGTCGTCGTGGTTCCTGCGAAAGTCTGGATGGTCATGAACCCAAGACCACCGTAGGACTGAACTTGGATGAAGTCCGTAAGGGCCGTATCGTAGACGGTAATGGTCTGCATGCCAACGTTAAGATCGCCAAAATCAACATCGATCTCGAACAAGTTGCCGACGGTGAAGCTGCCAATGTTACGATTGGCCATGGCACCGTTCCAGTTGACCCCCTGTTGACTCTTCCACGACTTGCCAGCAGTATTGATGCCTGGCCCACCCAGAGAGCCATTGGTGTTGGAGTTGCCAAGCCCGTTCGTGGAAACGGCCGAGTGGAACCAAGGCCCGAACCCGAACCCGCCGTTCGATAAAGCAGCCCACCCGGAGCTATAGGCAGGATCAGAAGCATCATCGTAGCCGACGACGAATGCCTGGGCGAAGCTCGACACGAGTGCCGAGCACAGAATCAGAGAGGTTCTTGAGTTGAGCATGTTTGGCGTCCCCGGGGTCCGTAGTTGTTATCGTCCCGCTGGTGGGCGTTTGTGACCGGGTGTTCAGTTGCGGGATTGCTCGGGCGCGCTGCAGCCCCCGCACCGCTGGGGCCGGCCCAGGCTTGGGTTGACAGTGCCGAGTGGTTTGCGTCAGATTGATTTGATGGAGAAGCGCGGCAAGGAGAACCCCTATCTGCTCAAGACCCCGCCCGGCACGTCGAACTACCAAATGTACTTCGATACACAGGATGGAAACGGGGTCATTTACTGTCAGGTCGGTTCCACCACATTGATCTATGACGCGCGGTGCATCGAAGATTCGGTCGCGATGCTCAGGGCGCACGGCGATTGGATGGATCTTGGCGGTGCAGACGAACAGAAGTCAGCAAAAGAAGGGACCTTTGAAGCCTGGGGGCGCTCTCTGGAAAACCCTATCGGTGGGTGGTACGGACTCAAGAAGGGTCTTAGGGGGCGATTTGGAGTCTACGTCCCACCGCTCCTAGAGGCTCTTGGATTGGTTGAGATCACGCATGATGCGAAGAACAACCGCATCCGCGCAAAGTAGCTTCCACCCGTTCAGCGATCACCCCACGTAGATTTCCTGATCGTTCCAGCAAGTCTGCAGGTAGTCGATCTGGCCCGCGTGGAGGGTTGCATGCCAGCCAGCTAGCCCCATGACCTGAGTCATAGGCATTGTCCAACCCTGCCCGGAATCGAGTTCGGTCGCAATTTCTTCGGGCTGAAGGGTATCGAGCGCTTCGAGCACCTCAGTCGTACCCTGGCGGAAGACTCGCTCCATCTCTTCGCGGGTGGTTATCGAGGTCTCCTCAGCCTCGCGTTTCGCGAGCCAAGACTCCAGATTGTCGGGTGCGGGGCAACTTCGTTCGCGGATCATTTTGGCGAAGACGCTGGTGTGGATCGCGACGTGAGCGCCGATCCGGAGGGCCGATTTTGAGTTCGCCGTGGGTGTCCAGGTTAGCTTGTCGTCGGGAACGTGCGCGAAGTTCCGAAGAAAGAACTCCATATTCGCCACGGCCTCATGCTTGCAGTGTTCGATGCGATCCATCGCTGCATTATGCCGCTGACTTGAATCCTGTGCGACCACTTCAGGAACTAGTCAATCACAATGCCAACGGAATCGACAATGGAGGCTCGATCCAAGGCGTGGGCAGTCAGTCTCCGCTGCGGAAGAGCACGGGCTAGGACACCCGATGTGAGCGCTTGCTGGATCCAGAGTTTCCTGAATTCAAACGCTTAGTCCAAATGTGTCACTGACGTTTTCTCGATCACGCGATGTTACGATACACTTATTGTGGTACTTGCCCAATCTCGGGCCGGATGCTAATTTGATTTGGGAGAAGGACATGAAAAAGGTTAATCGCACCCTCGCCGTCTGGACGAGCATCGGGCTTGTCGGCTCGGCTTGGGCTGCACCATTCTCGTTGTTTGCTGCCGAAAGTGCTGCTGGTTCTAACGGAAACAACACCGCACTGTACGGCGCAGTTCGCCAATATGGCTTCAGTGGCACCGGCGGTGTCGCGAACTCTGGCCCGGGTCTGCCGGCAACCGCGCTGAACGACCCGGTTGGACTGGCGTTTCGTAACGGCAAGCTCTACATCGGCAATCGACACGGCAACACGCTCGGACTCGGCTCTGTTCAGAGCGCCGACTGGAACGGCACCGTCTTGAGCAATGTGACTACCGTTGCTACCCAAACCCAGTCCTCCGAGCAGGGCTTCCATGGCATTGGCTTCGCGCCGAACGGCGACCTCTTCGCCACGACTGTGAACGACGGCACCATTCGATACCGCAACTCCGGGAGCGGCTACGTCAAGATCGGCAAGACGACCAGCGGCGCGGTCCGCGATGCGTGGATTTCGCCCGACGGTAAGAAGCTGTTCGAGACCACGACCGGAAGTGTTATCCGCGTGACCGACCTGACTGCGGGCGGATTCGGCAGTTTCGCAGACTTCAACGTCGCCGGCGCGAGCGCGATGCACCAGATGGCGTGGGCCAATGGGGCGCTCTTCGTGACCTCATTCAACACAAGCCGTGTGTTTAGGGTGACTCTAGACTCCGGTTTCGTTCCCACAGGTTCCAGCGAAGTGGCCAATGTTGCCGGTGCGATCGGGGTTGCGTTTAGCCCGGATGGCAATGAGATGTTCGTCTCGCGGCATAGCGTTGGTGGCATTTCGCGCCTGAGTTGGAATGGCTCCAGCTGGGCGGACAGCGGCCTCATCCAGACCGGCACGAGCATGGGCTACCTGCAGACTGTGCCCGAGCCCGCATCCATCCTCGCTGTTGGCGCAGGGCTCGCTGTGGCTCTTCGCCGCCGTCGCCCCCGCTGAGCGAAGGCATCGTCCCCGTCTCTCAGATGCGCTGAGAGGCGGGGTTTGGTGGCAGCAATCGCAAGGCAAGGTGCATACTGCCCGCATGATCGTCCTGACTGTATACGGAAGGCTCAACCCAGGTTTGCGTGCCATCGTCATCGCCCTCAGCGAGAGGCACCGCGCCAACTCTCGCAAAGAGCCGGGATGCTTAGCCTTTGATTTCTTCCACAGCCCCGATGACCCGAACCACTTCGTGTTCGTTGAGGAGTGGGAGAGCAAAGCGGCCCTCGACGCGCACTCGGCCGCACCTTCGTTCGCGGAGTTCATGGCGGCCGTGACGCCATGCCTGGCTAGCCCGCTGGACGTCCGCGTCTTTGACGCCGCCCGCCTCGACGGTTGACCTCACGAAGGCTCAAAAATGAGCTATCTCACTGAAGTTCGTCTGATCCGCGACGAAGTCGAATCGTTTGACAAGTACCCGTTCTCGGTTCCCGCGATCCGAAATCTGGACCGGTTACCTCTGCACCCAGCAGTGACCTACTTTGTGGGCGAGAACGGCTCAGGAAAATCCACGTTGCTGGAAGCGATCGCCGTCTGCGCCGGGTTTAACTCCGAGGGCGGTTCAAAGTTCATGAACTTTCGCACCCATAGCGAAAGCTACCCGCTGGCAGATGCCATCAAGCTGCGGCGCGGTGTGTTGCGCGAAAAGGACGGATTCTTCTTGCGTGCCGAGAGTTTCTTTAACGTGGCCTCCTACATGGACGAGATCAGTGATCCAGTCGCGATGTTGAACAACTACGGGGTCGTTTCGCTGCACGGCAAATCGCACGGCGAGACTTTCTTGATGCTAGCCGGTACCAGGTTCAGTGGTGGTGGGCTGTTCCTCCTGGACGAACCGGAATCGGCGCTGTCACCCCAGCGGCAACTGGCATTTCTGCGGATCATCCACAACCTGGTTCAAGATCGTGGAGCACAGTTCCTGATCGCGACCCACGCCCCGATCCTGATGGCTTACCCAAACTCGACCCTGTATCTGCTGCAAGAGAACGGGATCACGGAAAGCAAATGGACGGAGACGGAGCACGTGCAACTGATGCGGGCGTTTCTAGATCGCCCAAGCAGCTTCATCCATCACTTGTTTGAAGCAGAGTAGGGGAGGTGGGCAAACGTGTTCGCCGAGGAGTCGGAGCGCAAAGCGGCGCTCGACGCGCACTCTGCCGCAGGGTCGTTCGCGGCGTTCATGGCAGCCGTGACGCCATGCCTGGCTAGCCCGCCGGATGTTCGCGTCTTTGATGCCACCCGACTCGACGGTTGGCCTCACGACGGCTCACAGATCCAATCTGAGGTTCATGCGGAATTGATCGTGGCGGAATTCGCTTGAGAAATGGAGCGTGGCTACGATGGTGCACTCTCGATTCACGACGACGATGACATCCCTCAGTCGAATATTGGATACGCCTGGGCTGTCATAGTTTCGGGGCACGGACGGGTGCACTTCGTACTCGATCGCGAAGGTCTAACTAAGCTCCTGGCCATAGGCGTCGAGCCGTTCTGCAGGTGTCCCGGCTCGGATGAGTTCCAGGAACTCCACTTGACGCTCCAATCGCGAGGTCCGATCCCATAGCGAGTACAGAAACCACAGCCCCAGTAGCACTACGGCTACGTAAGCGATTTGCCGGAGGGTGACGTCTTCTCTTCGGTGAGTGTTCATCGGTTATGCGCCCTTATTGAACATCTCTTACCCCATCCTACCGAGGTACCTCGCTTGCTGGATTCAGCGTAGTTGCACTGCATGCAGAGGGGGTGTTGTTTCCACGGCGGACCGAGGAACGCGCTCGCTGCGTTGAAATGGTGAAAGACGCGGCTCGCCTGCGGTACTGAGGAACTGGGTGAGCCAAAAGTAAAGTATCCAAAAACTAGAATGAGCTCACGTCCCTATCGCGGTTCTCGGGCGATGTCTGTAGCAGTGGTGCTGACAGTGTTGGTCGTGTCCGCCCAAATCGCCCCTTGCTTGCTCGCTCTTTCGTCTCCGGATGGCCTCGCGGCACTGAATGGCGAGTGGGTGTATGTGGATGATCGCACTGAAGGGCGCGCCCCGGAGCAGCTCGGCCCGCCGATGAGTTCGAAATTCGAACTGCGCACCGAAGCGGGAGCGGTCATCTTGGTTAGTGGGCACGGCTCCGGCCACCGTGATGTGCGACTTAAGCTTGATGGTTCTCCGACTGAGATTCTCGGTAAGCCCGAAGGTACCCTCACGCGATACCGCGGATTTGTGAAGGACGGCATCTTCTCCTACGAAGTTGAATTCGTCCGTGCCTCCGGTGGCGGGGCCAACGGCTTCACGCGGAGAGAGTTCAGCCCTACTCGCGAAGGGCTGATCGTGCGAGCCAGAAATGGCGTGTCGGCTGCCGATTCTGTGGCGCTGTACCAGCATCGCGAAGACATTGCGCTTCCGACCCCTGCCCAAGCGACACTTGCCGATCTTGCCTGGTTGGTGGGCGCTTGGACAGGTACGCGTGGAACCAACAGTTCCATCGCCATGGACGAACGCTGGGGACCAGCGGAAGGGGGGGCCATGCTGGCAACTTCTAGGACGGTTTCCAGGGGCAAGATGACGGCGTTTGAGTACTTGCGCATCGTTGAGCGCGAGGGTGGGCTGGTCTACATCGCCCAGCCGAATGGGGCCGCTCCGACTGAGTTTGTGTTAACTGAACTGGGTGCCAATCGCGCGGTCTTTGACAATCCACGGCATGACTATCCGAAGCGGATCGTATATGAGTTACGCGAAGATGGGATCTTGTCGGCTACCATCGGCTATCTGAAAGGCGGCACACCGCGACGGTTTGAATTCAAGCGCGAAATTCCGGAGCGCTAGATCCTTGTGTACCCGCCAGGACGACTGCACAGGCGAGTCGCAAACGAGCCAATTTGCACATCACTGGTGCAGTTTTTAGCCGGCACTCTTTTGTACAGAAAATTGCTACATTCGCCCATGAGTCTATGTACAATTGCGTGTATGGTCGCAACCGTCGCGTTGATGCTGCTTCTCGGTACCTCGAACGCCATCGCGCCCCCGGCGGTGTCACTCACCGTGGGTGAGAGTCGAGCCGTAACCACCTACGCAAACCTCAAGCGGATCAGCATCAGCGCCAAGTCGGCCGATGCAGCGATCTGCTCTGCGGAAGCCACCGCATCCGGGGCAATCCGCCTCGTTGCGGGTCGGGTCGGCCAGACTAGGGTCGAGGTGCGCGGGACCTACCGACCGGAATCCAGCAAAGCGAACATCAAGATTGACGATGCGATCTCGGTCGTTGTCAACCCGCGATCGCTCCCTGAGTACTACTACGACGCGATCGGCTACCTCCAG
Source organism: Chthonomonas sp. (assembly GCA_016788115.1). Lineage (NCBI taxonomy): Bacteria > Bacillati > Armatimonadota > Chthonomonadia > Chthonomonadales > Chthonomonadaceae > Chthonomonas > Chthonomonas sp. Next base: position 79,997 of record JAEURR010000008.1, read on the forward strand.
ACCTTGGGGCCGAATCTAGACCTCGAGCGCCGCAACTGGAAGGGCAAGATCGTTGGGCTGCCGAAGTATTACTTCGACGCTGTTAAGTGCGATCGGATGACGGAAAAGGACGTCGATAAGGCGTTCATTGTGGGTATGCCGACGGGGGACATCGACGCCGTTGTCCAGTCGAGGCGCTGGCTCGAAGGCGTGCGCAAGGCAGGAAGCGACTTCAGCGCGGGCAAGATCGACGAAGTTCAATTTTCGAACCTCGTCTTGGGCGCGTATGTCCCCGCCATTGGTTGGGAGTGGGTGATCTACCAGCGACTGCCGGATCTGTATGCGGGCTACTTCAGTGCTGAGTCTCAGCACAGGATGCAGGCGCACTGGGACCGCAGGGACAAGGCCATGTGGGAAAACCGGGATCGGCCGAGCGGCGAACTCGCAGCCATCAAGCAGTCCGAGCAGGCGATTCTGGATTCAGCGGCTCGGATCGACTTCGACCATTTCGTGCACCTGATGCAGGATGCATCGCAGTGGATCACGGACAAGCACCACGCGATCGGCGCGCGGCTCATGGCACTCCGGCAAGACCTGAGTTCGCGTTCAAAGGCAAAGGACGATCTGTACTTCCAGCAGGCGAACTACGCGAAAGAGCGGTTCTTCATCGTTTGGTACGGCGCATCGTATAACGGTCCCCAGACTTATCCGAACCAGCGCAAACGCATGGGTTATCGAACGAGCGCGTCTGGATTCCAGGGCATTCCGTTCGTAGAGAAGTTTCCGTACCCAGACGTCCAGGTATCGCCGTCGGAAGCGCAGTTCTTGGGCTACTTCCTGACCTTGGCTCTGCCCGAACCCGCCAAGACCGAAGGGCGCGACGCGCCGCGGTTTACGCTCAAGCTTGCGCCCATGGACTTCACGCAGAAGATGACTTCGAATAACGACACGTTGCGTGCAAAAGCACGCGACCTTGCGATGAAGAAGTCCGATCTGGAGCGCGAGATAACTGCGCTCGTTGAGAGTCCTTCAGACCTAGTGGCAAGGCTGGACGCGCTTGCGGACCGGCAAGCAGCGGTAGGGAAGAAGATGGTGAGTCTTGAAGATGACCTGAAGGTGATTCGCGATCTGGAAATGAAGTCGGCGGATGTTCGGGGACTCATCGAAGAGCAAGAACGACAGTGTCAGATGCGCAACGAACTCTTGGTAACTGCTGCGGATGGCGGCGCCGTGAAGCCGGGTGAATTCGAGACGCTTAGTAAGACGATCAAAATCATCGGCGAGGTGATCGACCAGAAGCTGCGCGGGACGCCCGCTGAAGGGCTGAGGAAGAAGTGGCTTGCTGGGATCGATAGCTTGCGCAACGAGTCGCTCCAAATCGACCAGATGTCGATCCAATTGCAGAATGCAGCCTTGGACTTGACTGCGAAGGTGGAAGGGAAACGAGATGAGCTGCGCGAGCTGGACAAAGAGTTGCTAGCCGTCATAGTCCACATTGAAACGCCGTACCCTGGTCTGATCGGCGTGTCAGTAGAGGGCGAAGGTCGTGAGGTGTTGCGAGCACGATCAGTGAATGCGACTGAAAACCTGGACGACATCGACGGTGAGATCGCGGCGATTGAGGAGGTGATCCAAGGCATGAAGGAGGCTCAGGCGGAGCGGAAGCATGCCTTCCAGCAGGCTGCAGCCGCGTCTGTTGCCTCGGGCAATCGCCTGGCATCAAAGATCATGGTGGTCGCAGTCGAGAAGGCGGCGATCGATGCTTGGTTCCACTTAATTGACTTCTCCGAAGCGTTTGCATCGGGTGGTTACGTCGGCCTCGCCATGTCGGTGGCTCAAAAGGAACTCGAAGCGAACATCATAGAGCAGATCATCCCAAAGTCTGATGACAAACCTGCACCGGGGTCCCCCGAGGACATCATCAACAAGGCTTACTCGCAGGCCGATCTGAGGGACGCTTTGACGTTGAAGAACGCCAAGGCCGTTGGGCTGAACCGGCTGTTCAAAGAGACCGGAACGCGATACGCGAAGGACAAAACGAACCAACTCATCGGGGCGTGGGTCCACGCGAGGATCGAGACGCCTCTTACGCTGTGGGCAACTTCGGCAAGGGCTGCCTCCTCCACGGCAGAGTCGTACGCTCGGCAGTCGAGCATGATCGCTGCGCTCGCGAAGGAAACTGAGGGCCTGGCGAAGGGCTACTCTTACATGCCGTCGCCGGCAGGACTCTCTCCCGAAAAGCTCGCGGAAGCGCGGACTAAGAAGATACAAAAGCTCAGTCTCGGCATCGCTCGGGACATTCTCAAGACGGGCATGAAAGCAGTCTGCGACCAAGAGCTCTTTTTGGCGTGGAAGGACTACTCCGAGTGTGTGCTCCTAGAGCGGCTCCGGTACAAGCCCTACATCATGGGACTTTGGCTGCGGCAAGATTCCTACGATGCAATCGATGAGCTGATGTTGCGCCGGGCTCAATTGACTTCAGGATTGACGACGGCCCAAGCGACGCTAAAGACTGAGTGGAGCGACGCTGTGAAATCGAATGCGGTGCTGACAATCACGCTCACCTTTAGCGGAGCCGAGGACATGAGTCGCCCGCTGCGAGTGTTTGTCGGGGGCGTCGAGGCGGGTAGGGTAGGACAGACATCGACCTTCCGAATCTCGGCAGGGAAATGCCAGCCCGGCCCGGATGGGTTCGTACCGGTACAGGTCCGCTAACGGGCTAGGATCGCGTCCCACCGCTGGCTCACTTCCGAGAGGCGGTGGTGAGCCCGAGGCGAGCTCGCTGGAAGCGGTGGATGCCGATGCAAACACCTGGACACGGCGTTAGGGTGGTCGCGAGCACCGATGAATAACACCCGGTCAATGTAGTTTCTGCTTCGCGACGGTTGTGACGTCGGACGTGGTTGGGTCAAATTCATTGACTATGCGCCTCGTCGCACCTGACTGCAGCGTAACGCCGACCGCCGCATGCTTCAAAGATCGTCTGAACCTCTATTGCGCCCCTACGCATAGGTCATGCGTCCGGTTCGTCAGTCTCGTCAACGGGGCAAGGCGGCACCCCTCCCGAAGGAGGAGTGCAGATGGAACCGCAAAGTAGCCGGATCTAGGAGCGGCGGCGCAGTGCCATCGCTCCCAGCGCAACCACCAAGAATGCTGCAGTGGCAGGCTCGGGCACCGCCTGTAACGAGTAGGCTCCGTTGAATGCCGTCTCGCCGTAGGCTCCTGGCCCAGCCTCGTTCGAAGCATAGTTCACCGTTCCGGCGTTGCACGCTGCATTCAATGTGAGTTCGTAGTCCACTCCCGGCATCAGCGAAACCATCTGGCTGAATGGCACATTTGAGAGTGCACCACTATTCTGAACTTCCGAATTGAAGAGGTAGCCGACCCCGGACCCGTACAACCGGAAGATCAGGAAAAACGAACCCATGGGCCCCGAAGGTTGATAGGCCCGATGAGCCGTCGTAATGATGCCACTCAGGTTCGCCTTGAACTGGGTCGCCGAGGAAACCTTAAACTTGATCGTCTGCCCAAAGCCCGAATCGGTCGCTTGACCGATGAACGAGTTTCCACCGCTTAGGTAGGTCGTTTTCGAGTGCATGGCAAAATTCGCACTGAAGCCGCTTGAGTTCAGCACCGTCGTTCCGGCTGCTTCGCCCAGGTGCTGGGTGGTGACGGCGTAATCAGAGCGAATCCCGGTAATGCTCGTGCTCACCGAGCCGCCAGCGGCGTTGGTCGAGGAGTCCTGATTGCTCTGCAAGATCGTCGTGTTTGTGTTGATGATGTTTGCGACGACACCAAAACCGTTACTCGTCAAAACCACTTGACCGTGCGCGAGTGTCCCAACACTCGAAAGTACTAAAAAAGGATAAATGTATTTTCCGCTCATTGGATTACCTCTCCACCAGGCGCAAGGTGCTCTCCCGGCAGTTACATGCTAAGCCGAGCCGCGGCACGCCGACCTGAGCATTCACGGAGAATCACGGAACTTCGTGAATCTGGAGGGCAATGTGCTCAGAAGCGCTTGTACACTGAACGTCGAGATGCCGTGCTGGAAACTAACTCTCTTCGGTGGGTTTCAACTCGTCGATCCTTACGGAGTGATTGTGCCAATCACGATGCGAAAGGCTCAAGGCCTGATCGCTATTCTCGCCACGTCTGCCGATCGCTCGCTCGATCGCGTCAGCTTGCAAGAGGCACTTTGGCCAGAGTTCCCCGTGGTCTCTCAGCAGGCGAGTCTGCGCCAAGCGCTCGCCCACCTCCGTAAGGTTCTGCCCCACGAGTTTGTGATCGCCAGCCGTACGGTCTGCCGCATTGCACCCGACATTCGACTTAGCTCCGATGTGTTCGAAACTGACCCTGAATCAAACGCTGTCTTCCTCCCTGAGTTTCCAGAACCGTGGTTCGAACGTCAGCGCCGTAAGTTCAGATTTGCAACCGGAGAACTCGATTCGCCTGCCCTGGAGCAGGGTGGGTCGATCGTGGATAGCGTTCTCACCTTGCTGCGGTGGTATGCGAATTCCGATCCCTCGAAGACTCTGACCCTATTGCGCGATCATGCCGAGATCGTCGAAGGGATTGCCCCCAAGGAGCTACTACCCATTGTTCAGGCCGGGCTTACAGCCACGGACCGCTCCAGTGGCCTCTATGGCTGGGGTTTGCACTGGAAAGGGGTCTGCCTCGGGGCGATGCAGAACATCGCAGATGGTGAGCCGTACATGATGGCGGCTATTCAGTTTGGCATCGAGCGGCAAGATGCCGAACTGCTCACCCGATCTTCCTGCACATTGGCATGCGGCTACGCCTTGTTGGGCCGAGCCGCGGGAGCGGCGCGCACCATGGAGCGAGTCCAAGGCTTGGCGGGAGGCCGATCCCCAAACGCGGCGATGGTCAGCACGGCCCGAGGAGCGTTGATGCACCACGCTGGTAACGCGGTGGAAGGAATTCGTTTGATTCAGCTAGCAGGCGATACTGCCGGTGTCTCTGCACCCGAGTGGAATCGGATCCAGGCTCTGTTGGCGGTCTTTCTATCGAGCGATATGCGAAACCGCGAGGCGTTGGAAGCGCTGCGGAACATCGAGGGGATCGGGTTGCAGTCCAACGATTCGCATATCTCGCTGCTCACGTTGCTGGCGCAGGGACAGACTTATCTGAACGAGGGTGCGCCGGAAATGGCGGTGAAGGTGCTGGCCGACCTGGCGCGCCGGGCCTCACGTTGTCTGAGCTTGCATTTGGAACTCTACGCGCGGGAGTCCCATGCACTAGCATCCTGGCGGATGGGCGATGGGGAGTCCGCCCGGCGCGAACTCCGCGCTGCAAACCGTCTCCGGCAGTCGTTGGGCCTAGGATTCACGCCCTGGGATACTGGCCGCCTGAGCGAACTCAGCCGTCCTGCTGGGACGTAGGGGCGGTCGGCAGCTGCGCATCGATTCAGGATTTCTGTTCGATTGAGGGTGTTGAGCGAGCTGCTGCGGTGTGAACTACACGCGGCCAACACATTGATGCCAAACCCTAGCCCGGAGTTCCTTATCCAGCCGCGACCTTATGCAGGAACATTCCGTGAGAACATGGACTCGGCACGGTCGGTTGGACTGGTCTCCACCCGTGCGGCTTCGATGCTCAAAGAGGAGACCAGTCGCCGATTCCAACAAGACTGCCTCTGGACTCACCGCGCTATCTTGCCATGAGCCATGTTTGCTACCTTGATTTATGAGCGGTGACGCCGCAGATTCTGTAGTTCCGATCCAGCATCAAATTCCCTTTGCATCGAGTCTCGCCAGGATTAGATCCACCGTGTTGGCGATGTGAGTCAGTGCAACGTGGTCGGCGTCGGCTTTCGCTTGGCGGCTCTGGTCCGCCTTGACCTGCGAGCGTTGTAGCGCGGGGAGCGCCCACCACTGGATCCATGAGCCCGAAATCACACCCAGTGTGATCTTCACGCTGTCGGACATGGGGATCGCCAGCAGCGGCACGATCAGTGCGATGTCAAACATGATCATGGACGCCAGGACGTGGTTCGCAAGCCAATCGAGGATCCGGTCGTTGTGATGCGCAAGCCAGCCTCCGCTCGCGGGAGGGTTGCGCAATGGGTGTACGACGTGCGCGTGCTCAATGACGATGCGGTCTGAAGTGCTCATCGACTGAACGTTACCGCACCTCGGGCGGGGCTCTACTTCTTCGTCATGACAAGGTCCATGCCGGTGACCCACTTGTCTTTGACCTGCATCTCCATCTTCAGTCCGATCTTCTTCTCAGATACCTTCCACATGGTTTCCCGAATGGCGGTCTTCATCCCCTCGGCCTCCCAGGGATCCGAGGTCAGGACGAGTTTGCCCTCGATCATGGTCCCGCGTGCGATACGTGCGGTAGGGGCAATGTTCGTAAACGCATAGCTGACGTACTGGGACTGGGCCGCATCCCAGCTGGTCATCGTCGTCTTGGTCAGCGTGAAATCATCCGACTTGTCGGTCGCCACTGCCTTCAAGAACATTCCGTCGTACGAGACGATCATGGATGACGCGATCTTTGTCTCCTTGGCCCCAAACTTGATCTTCGTTTCGGCTGACCAAGTGCCGATCATCCAGCCAAGATCCTTGATCTCCTTCGGAGCGGTCAGGTCTTCTGCGAGCGCGCTGACTCCCAGAAGCACACAAGCACTGGTCAAAGCGATCCGTTTCATAGACCGGATACTACCCATCTGCGAAGCAACCGGCTGTTCACACGGAGTAGAAGTAGGGAGGGGCTTTGCTCCGCAAGGGTTTATGAAACAGCACATCAGTATCCAAGAGTTGTCGGAGCGGATCGATCGGGACGCTACAGTTCGATTGGTTGACGTCCGGTCGCCGGGTGAATTCGCCGCGGGACACGTGCCCGGTGCGGTCAATGTTCCCCTTGAGGAACTCGGAACCCGATTGGTCGATCTGGGCACAGGTCCCATCGCACTACTGTGCCAGAGCGGCCAGCGCGCAGGGATTGCGTGCGAGCAGCTTGCTAACTTCGGGAAAGAACTCATGCTTGTCGAAGGCGGTACCAAGGCTTGGATCCAGGCGGGCAAACCAGTGGTCGCGACGACACGGACTCGCTGGAGCCTTGAGAGGCAAGTGCGACTGGTAGCGGGGTTACTTGTTCTAGTCGGCACCTTACTGGCCGCGCTTGGGCAGACGGGTTGGATCTATCTGGCAATGTTCGTGGGAGCTGGCCTCTCGTTCGCGGGAATCACCGACATCTGCGGCATGGGCATCCTTCTCGCCAAGCTGCCCTGGAATCGAAAAGCGCTTGCGCGGTCGTAAGGCAGGCATTGCGCCGATTTGAAGCCCACCAAGCCCTATGAGCATAGCTATACAGTGCGCAGAATAGGGTGGTTTGTGCTGATCTAGGCGCGACGGCCCGGCAGAGCATCATCAAAAAATAGTAGATGCAAAGCGCGAATCATCGGATAATATACTAGACGTATGTCTGTATTGAGTATCCAGCTACAAGGGCTGCTCGTGGGAGCTCATCAAGAGGGCGATGCTCCCGCCATCGTTGCGCTCGGAAGACAGCTCTTTGATCTCAATCTCGCCGCACAGAAGTCCGGTTTACGCGTCGGGATGAGTGTGCGGGAGGCACGCTCGCTTGCACCCGGGCTCTGCGTTCATGAGTACGACTTGAAACTCTATGAGCCCCATCGTCGTCGGTGGCTTGAGATCGCGAGAGACTACGCTGATATGATTGAATCGACCTCGCCACAGCACGCGTACTTGGACCTATCTGGACACCCCGACTCCGAATCGATAGCGCATCAGTGCGTCGATCAGATCGAACGGAAAGTGGGTTGCGAAGTGACTTCAGGGCTGAGTCCGACCAAATGGGTCGCCGGAGCGCTCGCGGCCACTCGATTACGCGTGATGCACCTCCCCGGTCTCGCGCTCGTAGGAGAGAAGGTGCAGGTGCTCGCTCCGGTCGAACCGAGGTCACGAGAGCTTCTCGAATTTCTAGGGTATCGGCGCGTGGGACAAGTGCAGCAACTCTCGCTCGCAACTCTCCGCTCGCAATTCGGGTCGGAAGCGATGCGAATACATCTTGCGGCGAACGGTGCACTTCATGAGCCCATCATCCCTAACTACCCCTTCCCGAGCTTGGCATCAAGCCGCACGCTATGGGGTGGCTGCTCGGATTCAGAACAGCTCTCGGCACGACTCATTGACCTTTGCAAGGAGCTCGTCGCGCAGCTTAGTACGCAAGTCATGGCGGCGAAGTCCATGTCAATGCGAGTCAGCTTTGAGGACCGCGACATCGAGCTACAGCAGACCTATAGCAAGCCGATCCGAACAGCGAACGCACTCCGCATCTCGGTGATGCGTGCCATCGAGGAGCTTGGCCCGACTGAGCCGATTTACAAGCTAACACTCATACTGCCAGATCTCGTCCCCGCCGAATCGAGACAGAAGGCGATCCAAGGCATTGCGTACTCGGACAAAGGGTGCGTGGAAGATGTCATCGAGCCGCTTCGCAATCAGTTTGGGGTTGCCTCCATTCACCTTGCGAGTGAGCATCGAGTCCCACGCAGGGTCGAAGTTTTGCGTCTGTGGTCCAGGGTCACAGGATGGAAGTAAGGAAGCTGCGGCATTGGCGCGAAGCGGGGCAGTGGTGGCAGGGTGAGCCGAGCCGTGAAATCGTTGAAGTGCTTGACGAGAACGGAATCAAGCGCGAGTCGAGCCGGGAAATCGAATGCCCGTTTCAGCCTCACCTCACCCCGGTAGCCGAGCGTCCCCCCGAGAGTCACAGTGAGGATTGGTCGCTCCGCGCGCGTAAGCAGCGCGATGAGAAGGTCGCCATTGCGTACTTCGGTCGGCCAGAGCAGCTCCAACTGAGTAGAAGAAGCAGCCAGACGCCTTATGTCCCGCTGCATTTGGCGAGTGGACTGAGTTTTGGCCGAGGGACGATGCTCCCTGAGGAAATGGCCCAGTTCGCTGCGAGCGGAGGGCTTCCTGCGATCGCGATTGCCGATCTCTTTTCACTTTCTGGAGCGTTCGAGCTTGAGAAGGCGGCAAAACGCGCAGGAATCAAAGCGATCATAGGGGCGAGCTTCGTACTGGAATCGGGTGGCGAGATTGTTCTGCTCGCGAAGAGCAAGACTGGATACCGAAATCTCAGCGACCTCATTACCCGCTGCCAGCTTAGCGAGCCGCGACAGTTCCCCTTGCTTCGCTGGGAGACTATTCGTTCGACAGAGGGGCTCATCTGCCTCTCGGGTGGGAACGTCGGACCGATGGTGCCTAGCCTCGTCCGGCGCGATTTCGATACTGCACGTACCCTTGCGCGGCGGTTAAGTGGTCTCTTCGGAAAGGACTTCTATCTTGAGATCGAGCGTAGTTACGTCCCATACGAGATCCGGTGCAACCAGCTGTTGCAAGAGCTCGGAGACGAGCTTGGGATTGAGTGTGTGGCGGGAGGCCTGATCACGCATGCTCGCCGCTCGCACTTTCCCGTCCAAGATGTCATCACTTGCGCCCATACGCTTTGTGGAATCGAGGAGATCGCTGGGCGCAAGCCGTACCGCCACGATTCTCAACCTGAGCGGTTTCACCTCCCCGAACGTGCCATCAACGCGGAGCGGTTCTTGCGCACTGCCGACGAGATGTACGCACTCTATGCCGATGCGCCTGAACTCTTGGCAAAAACGCTTCAGATCGCCGAGAGCATCGAGCCGTGCGTGATGCCAGAGCGGACACAGCTACCAAGACTGTTCGAGGACCCCGAGCATGCACTGTACAACATCGTCGAGCATGGGGCCATCCAGCGTTATCAGCACATCCAACCAATGCTAAGACGACGGATGAATCATGAACTCGATCGCATTGTCCGGCTTGGGTATGCGGAGCACTTTCTCACTGCCTGGGATATGTGCCATTGGGCCGACGAGCGGAGCATCAGCTATAGTGGCCGGGGGTCAGTGGTGGATTCCGTTGTCGCCTACTGTCTGGGCTTTTCGCGCATTGACGCATTCCGGCATCACCTCCATTTCGATCGCTTCCTGCCCGAGGACGGGAGCAAGCGCCCAGATATTGACATCGATTTCCCGGCGCAACATCGCAACTCTATTCGAACCTATTTGACCCGCAAGTACGGCAAGGAACACGTCGCTACTGTCGCTGCCTTTGGGGCGTACTGTACGCGTGGAATCGTGCGCGAAGTGGGGAAGGTATTCGGCATACCCAACGAAACGCTCAAATTCATAACGAAGCACCTCCATGGTGGGATTCAAGCGCACCACCTTGAAGTCTCGCTCTCCAGTCGACCCGAGCTTCGAGATAGCAGCCTGAACCGTGAAATGATGCAGTGGGTCTTTGCCCTCGTCGAACGGATGGCGGACATTCCGCGCAACATCCGCGCACACTCCTCAGGTGTGGTGATCTCCTCACGACCGCTCCGCGAAACGGTCCCCCTCATGCTGTCCGCCACAGAGGATGAAGGTGAGAACCTGCAGATCATCCAGTGGGACAAGCGTTCGGCGAAGCATTGCTTTGACAAGTTCGACATCTTGTGTCTGCGAGGTCAAGATGTACTCCAGGGGACAGAGAGCCGTATCCGTGTCTCCGAGCCCACTTACGACGTCTCGCAGACCCCTTCCGAGCTTGAAGAGAACTTTTTGGCCATGCGCTCTGGAAACCTGATCGGTATCCCCCAGTCGGCCTCACCGGCGATGCGACAAGCGCACATTCGATTAAAGACCAGCAGCCTGGACGACGCCAGCCTGGTACAAGCGGGAATCAGGCCGGGTGTGGGTGGTGCCGTCAAACTGAACGAGCTTATCGCCCGGCGCAATGGCAAGCCGTATGGTTTCAGTCACCCTGATTTCGAAGAGATCCTCGGCAGTACCTACGGCATCATTGTCTTTCAGGAGCAGGTCGATCGCCTCCTTCAGACGTTCGCTGGGTACTCCTCAGGCGAGGCGGAGGACACCCGTGAAATGATCCACAAACGCAGGCGAGAGGACTTTGGGACGGAGATCCGCGAGTCAGTGATGCAGCGCATCTTGGCCAACGGGTACTCGCACGGAGTCGCCGAGGAGGCTTTCGAACTCATTGCGGGGTTCAAGGGTTACGGATTCGCCCAGGGGCACGCACTCGCATTCGCCGAGATCTCGCTGCGGTCTGTCTACCTGCAGCAAAACTTTCCCGCGCTGTACTTTGCCGCGCTCTTGGACGCACAACCGGCGGGCTATTACGGTCCTTGCACTCTCGCCGTCGAGGCTCGCGCCAGGGGTGTGGTTTTCAGTCATCCGTGCGTGAATCGGAGTGGAAGCGAGTTCCGTGTAGAAGACGTGCAGTCAGAGCAAGACCCCAAGTTGATCTTTCCTGATGGCGGCATCCGGATCTCACTCCGACAGATACACGGAGTTTCGGCGGGTTTGCTTGAGAGGACGCTGCGTGAACAGCCGTTCTTGTCTATTTTCGATTACGCACTCCGTGCACAGCCGAACCGTGATGAGCTGGAACGGATGATCCTTTGTGGGTGCTTCGATGCATTGCATCCCAATCGCCGCTCACTGCTCTGGACACTCCCACGCATCTCGCAGTTCGTGCATTCTCAGTCTCAACCGGGCACTCTACCGATCGATTTCCCCGAGCCTTTGATCGTCGAGGGTGTGGAGGATTTCAATTCAGCCGAGAAGCTCATCCACGAGCGGCGGATTCTGGGTATGGATGTGAGGACCCACCTGATGGCGATCGAACGTGATATGGTGAGTTTGAAAGGCGGGCTCACGACGGCAGAGATCAACCAGCTAGGCAATGGCCAAAAGGTCTTTGCCGTCGGCAATCCGATTCGACTCCGTTTTCCCCCAACTCCCAGCGGCAAGCGCGTAGTTTTCTTCGATCTTGAGGACGAGAGTGGGCTTCTCAACGTGACGTGCTTCGATGCGACTTACCAGCGCGATGGCCACGCGATCGTATGCGCCCCGTACGTCACGGTGTTGGGAGTCACTCAGGTGCGTGATGGCCACCTGGGGTTCCTCGCAAAGCGCGTGTTCCCCTACCGACCCCAGATCCTGAATGCACTGGACGCACTTGATGCGCCGGTCACGGGTGCGGCAGACATGAAGTGGGGCGCAGCATCTTTGCCGGTCACGACAGCCGACTTCTTGGTCGGATAAACAAGAAAGCCCCGGAGGATCCTCCGGGGCATGGGTGTGATTGGTTGGACTCACTTCTTGCTGATGAGGTCGGCCATCCAGGCCTTCATCATGTTCGTGAACTCCATGTTGAACTCGCCCTTCGGCCAGTTTGCAAGACTCTCCTTCTCGCTCGGCCACTTGTTGAAGAGGTGGTCCGAGCTCTCGGCGATCTCGAACCGTCCCCAGCCGGGGTTCGCTCGATTCACGATATCTGCGATGAGCTTGTGGTCGGCTTCGTACACCACAAAGTCACTCTCACCCTTCACCGCCAAAACGCGTGTATTCACCTTCTCCCAGTAAGCAGCGAAATTGATCGTCCCCAATTGTCCCCAGAACTCTGCATTCTTACCGTTGAACAACCCCCCTGGCATGTAGGCGTCCACCAGATTGGCCAGTTCTGGGTGCTTCTTCTTGATTTCTGCAACGGACATCTTGTCGTAGAAGGCCATGTCCATGATTCTGCCTACGAGCCGAACTGTTTCGTCCAGATTGCTGAAGGTGTCGCCCGCAAGTTGCCCTTGGTACCGCAAAGTGTCGTTCAAATACTCCCGCCACGTTCTTCCTGCGGTGCCATAGACTGCGATGCCCTTCAGCGGGGTCTCGGTCGCAATCATGGGCCCGAACGATCCGCCCATGCTGTGACCGAAGATGAAAAGGTTGCTGGTGTCGACGTCCTTCCGCGCGGTCAACTGCTTCATCGTCTGGCGATAGATGTCCAACTCCGTGATGTAGTCCACCGTCTCGTACGGACCACCCTCAGAGTCGCCCACTCCCGGCTTATCCACGCGGATGGTCACGTACCCACTGTTGGCCATCTCGTACAGCAATGGCGCATCAATCCGGCTCAGATCCGCTGGTCCTTCGAGCTTGAAGTCGTACGAAACGGGCGATAGCCCCTGGATAAACATGAATCCGGGATGCCGTCCGGGCTTCTTGGGGGTGGTGATGATCGTGCGCATCCGTTTTCCGTTGCTCACGACGTGGCTGTACTCGACGCTGAAGTTGTCGTTGCCTGGGTCACGGGGCTTTTCGGCAAGTACGGCCACGAGCACCTGAGGCTTGCCATCGCGTAGGACCGAAATCTTCAACTCCTTGCCCGAGCTCAGTCCCCGAATGACGACTCCGACGTTCTGCGGAGTGATCGCTTGGCCATTGAGCGAAGTGATCACGTCACCAGGGGTAACGCCTGCAGCTGCTGCGGTCAGACCCGGGACAGGCTTCTGCGCGAGCAGTCCAGTGCCAGGCTTGAGATTCAGCTTTGTTGCTAAATCGGCGGGAACTGGGGAAAATGCTACGCCAAGCGCACCCTTTCGGGGCAGTAGGTCCGTAGGTTCGGGCGCTTTGCTAAACTGAACAGTAAGAAGTAGGGCAGTGGTGGCAATCATAGTTTTCTCGTATTACAATTTGTAATACGGAGGTCCCCTCTCACTATGTTTCCAGAAAGTTTGAAAATGTCCGGGTGCGGCCCATGAGAAGCTTCTCCACGATCGAGATGACGATCTTGGGCATTGCTTGGGCTCGCGGCCCCTGCACCACCTACACGCTCATGCGAGAGCTCTCCACGTCCGAATCGACCTACCACAAATCCCGAGCGGGGACCGCATATTCCATTGCGAAGCGCTTGATCGGCTTTGGGCTCCTGGTTGTGGCCGAACCCAGCGAGCCGGGGCGAGAACGCCTCGTCACCATCACACAGCCTGGGATCCAGGCATTACGCGAGTGGGTCGCGCCCCCGGTTCCACAAGTCGATATTGCGCACTCCGCAGACTTCCTTCGACTGAGGTTCTTCTTTTTGGGGGTGTTGGACCCGCCGCAGCGACTCGAGTTCGTTGACAGTTCGATTGTGGGTTTGAAAGAGCTTCTGCACCGGATCGAGGTTCGCCTGCCGGAGAACGAGGAAATCGGGGAGTACTACGGCGTCCTCGCTACGGCATCCGCAATCTTGGAGACGCGCGCGCGCATCCAGTGGCTGGAGATGGTTCGAGAACTGGTCGCATCGCCTCTGGCAGAGGATGAACCATGGGCTAAGAGGGTGGAAGAGCTTCTGAACCGAGCGTACTAGGTAGCCTGCCTGCATGGTCGCTTCTTTTATGCTCGCTTGCTGCATCGCTACGGAGGAACCGGTGAAGTCGTACACCCGTGAGGAAGACATCATCTACAGCCGCAAGGACGGCATGGCGTTGACTCTCGACGCCTTTCGCCCCTCGAAGGACCCCAACCGGGCGGCGGTTTTCTTGATCGTCAGTTCGGGCTGGGGAAGTTCACACTCGGCGATCAATGTGGACTGGGTTGATCACTATACCAAGCGAGGCTATACGGTCTTCGCGGTGGTACACAGTTCAGCTCCCCGGTACATGATTCCGGAGCTCATTCCAGATGTTCACCGGGCGGTTCGTTTTGTAAGGAAGAACGCAAGCCGCTTTGGTGTCGATCCGAACCGTTTCGCTGCAACGGGAGCAAGTGCTGGGGCGCATCTCTCGCTCGTTCTCGGCACGATGGGCAAGCCAGGAGACCCCGCTAGCAAAGATCCGGTGGATCGCGAGAGCAGTGCGGTGCAGGCGGTGGCATGCTTCTTTCCGCCAACGGACTTCAATAACTTCGTGGGCCCCGCCGTGAATGCGCTTGACGAATCGGTACTGAAGAACTATCGCAAAGTCATCGGGGCGATTCCCGAGAACATCGAGGAGCGCGATGCGCTCGGGCGCTCGATCTCCCCGATCTACTGGATCACCGCGACCAGTGCACCGAGCCTGCTCTTCCATGGCAGCAAAGATCCCTACGTATTGCTTCATCAGAGCAGTAGCTTTGTGATCAAGCTCCAGTCAGCTGGTGTCGATGCAAAACTGGTGGTCAAGGAAGGGGAGTCGCACGGATGGAAGGATATGGGGAAGGATGTGGAAACGTGCGTGGACTGGTTCGACGCGCATCTGCAGAGTCCAAAGTGACTCGCGTTGGCGCATGCGTAGAAAAGTGAAAGTTTTTGGGCGTTGATTGCACGCAATAAATCGAAAAGTTGGACATATCCAGCGTTCTCGCCGGAGCACTGTTTAGGTATGCAACGTTCAATAAAAGCTAGATAACCTGCACTTGTAATAGTGCCTGTAGTTCAAAATGCCGCGGGGGACGCTCTCTTCGGAGAGGTCCCCCTTTTCGGCTCTGGAGGAGGTGTGCTTAAAAATCGAAACAAAGCGGTCCAAAGGAGTCGGCAGGTGGCTCGGAGGTCGTTCCGTTCGGATCGCCTTCAGGCTCGCTTGGCTGCGGCCCATCGGCTTCTTCGTCCAAGAGATCACCAAGCGGTGTGCGTTGGAGGAGCGTCACAAGGGCGGGGAAGTCGAATTGCATGAACGGTTGTATGACTGCACTCTTGCCAGGAAAGATCCCGAAAGATTGACACAAGATCGCGCCTCGCTCCGGGTGGGGCGAGGCGCGTCGATTCCGGACCGGGGGTGGTCGTTACGCTTGGAGCGAGGTGTTCTCCGCCCGTGGGGCGACTGATTTTCCGCGCGGCACTACGGGGATCTCGCCGAGCTCGCGCAACGGAGCAAGCTCCTTAAGTTGGAAGCTTGCGCTGTTCAACTTGTCCAGAAGTCGCTTCCATTCGGCCTCTGAGAGGTCCTTCAGCTTGCCGTCTTTGCGCATTTTCTCCAGCTTGGAGCGGAGGGCTTCGTCACCCTTCTGAGCCGATTTCATTTCTTCGGCCATGCTCCTAAAGTGCTTGGACATTTCCTCAGCCGCGGCACGCATTCTATCGGCCTCGAACTTCATGACGGGAAGCTCTTCCAGCATCTGGAGCCGGCCCTTCATCATTTCCTCGATGGCCTCGGGAGGTATCTCCTTGAGCTTTCCATCCTCAAGCTTGAACGCCTTGTGAACTCCGGCATGAGACCTTGCGACCTCTTCCATGGCCTTCGCGTCCAAGATGGGCGCATTTGGAGCGATGGTAGCTCTGAGGTTGGTTTTGAGCTTGAGATCCATCTTCTCTAGCGAAGCGCGGAGCTTTGCCCGGGCCTCCTTCGAGAGATCCAAATCCTTCAACGCTGCTTCGACGGCTTCGATGATCTGCTTTCGAAGTTCATCGGACGTCGCGATTCGGACTTCAGCAATACGCTCTTCGGCGGGTTGCACTCGCTCGTTGATGATTGGCGTGGGCGCCGCCGCGGTGTCGGGATCGCTGACCGGACTCAGGATAAACGACGGTTGACCAGGATTGGTGAACTGCGATGCGGCGCTCTGTGCACCAGCTTGGCTACGCAATCCAAAACCCACGCTTGCGATGATCAGCCCGAGTGTGACGAGACTCATGGTTCCAAAAGGTTTCATGCTTCCTCCCGCCGCAAGGTCGTGCCAGGCGACGTATCAGACCTACGTAAGGACCACATGCAGGAATTCCCGCTTTTTTTGCGAGTTGATCTCAGGCTACTTTGAGCCTTCCCGGAAGTAGACCAGCGTGTAGCCTTTCTCGCCGGTTTCCGGCGCAAAGTTCGTGTCGACAACGAGCCGATTCTTGTCAAGAAGTCGGTAGACAACCGATGTCACCGGCGCGGCCTTTCCCGTGCCGTAGAATTCGGCGCGGTTCTTGTCTGCGGAACGCAACTTGAAGGTGTCGTGCTCCTCGCGGTTCTTTGGGATTTCGAGCCCGGAGTGCAGATGGCGTAGGCGAAGCTCGACGCCGTCTTTGGTGAGCTGGACCAGCGAGATTTCGATGAGGGCAGGGAAGCCGTCGCGTCGGAGTTGCCGGAAGGTGCCGATCATGTTGTTACCGCGCGGAGTCATCCAGTGCTCTTCATTCACCGTACCGTTCGGGTTCTTGCCAATCCAGCGGCCAGCCATAAACGCCAGCGGCTGCAGCTCTTTCACGGCCTTTGCGGATTCAGGGAGAGAGCCGAGAGTCTTCGGCGGCTCAGGGACAGGACTCACCTGAGTAAACGCGATCGGGGCAATGACCGCACAAGTCAAGCTGATGATAAGCGCATTTCGGACTCTCATGCCCGAAGGGTACCTGCCGAGCAAGTTCATCGCCCATGCCTCAGTTTTCAGTCATAATTGAAACATGATCGGCTCCAAGCTGCAGATTCAACTCGGCCACTCGCCTGACTCCGACGACGCTTTCATGTTTTGGGGGCTCGCCAGCGGCGAGGTCAAGACCGACTACGAGTTCACGCACATCCTGCGCGATATCCAGACTCTCAACGAGTGGGCGATGCAGGGCAAGTTGGAGTCCACCGCCATTTCTGTTCACGCCTTCGCCTACGTGGCCGACAAGTACGCGCTTTTGCGCCACGGCGGTTCGTTCGGCGACGAGTACGGTCCGATGATAGTGGCGAAGTCCGACCTCAGCAAGGAAGCGCTGGCCGATACGGTCATCGCCGTGCCCGGAAAGCTGACGAGCGCGTTCCTGCAACTCAACCTGTGGTTTGAAGAGCAGTTTGGCGCGGACGTCAAGCCAAAGTACGAAGTCGTCCCGTTTGACGAGATCATCCCTGCGATCCAAGAAGGCCGCTACGACGCCGGGCTCATCATTCACGAGGGCCAGCTGACCTTCGAGCGCGACGGGCTGGTTCTTCTCGCCGACATGGGCGTGTGGTGGAAGGGCAAGACCGGCTTGCCGTTGCCGCTAGGCGTCAACGTCGTCCGCAAGGACCTCGGTCCCGAGGCCGTCATGGAAGTCAGCCGATGCATGCGCGAGAGCATCGATGCGGGGCTGACGCACCGCGACAAGGCGTTGGTGTATGCGCTGCAGTTTGCCCGGGGAATGGACACTCAGACCAGCGACACGTTCGTGGGTATGTACGTGAACGACCGGACCCGCGACATGGGCGAAGAAGGCGTGAAAGCGATCCGCCTCTTGCTTGCCGAGGGTGCGCGCATCGGTCTCGTCCCGGCCGTGACGGTTGACGTCGTAGACTGAAGTCAGGCCTCGGCGTCGGCCGACGCGCACTTTCCGCAGGTTGGCGGGTTACCCGTGCACGCTTCGCCGTTTTTCTCGGGGCTGGCGAGCGACGCCTTGGCGGTCGGCGCATCGTTCACGTAGAACCCCGAGCCCTTGAAGAGGATCGCCGTCGGCTGGATGAGCCGCTTCACGGTGCCTTCCGCCCCGCAATCACAGTCGGTAAGCGGGTCTTCCGTGATTCGTTGGTCGACCTCAAACGTCTTTTCGCAGCTTCGGCATTCGTACAGGTACGTGGGCATGGTTTTCTTCCAGTGTCTACGGTTGATATTGTGGCAGAATAGGCCTCGATATCCATGTTTGGACAGACGTTTCAGTTCGGCGACCTTGGCGTCGTCGCAGTCCTCGTGGGGCTTGAGATCCTCCTGTCCGCGGACAATGCGCTCGTGCTTGCCGTCATGGTGCGGCACTTACCTCGTGGTCTCCAGCAACGCGCACTGCTGTACGGACTCGGTGGCGCATTCGTCTTCCGACTGCTCGCGATCCTCGCTGCCAAGTGGATTCTTGCTCTTTGGTGGCTCCAAGCGATCGGAGCGTTCTACTTGCTGCAGCTCGCCATAAAACACTTCATTCACCGTGCGGGGGACGCCGAAGGTCGCTCTTTGGCCGGACGAGGGTTCTGGGCAACCGTGGTTGCGGTGGAAATCACCGATATCGCATTCGCGGTAGATAGCGTCCTCGCTGGAGTTGCCACCATCAAAGGTGCCGACAAGCTGTGGGTGGTTTATCTGGGGGCTGTGATCGGCATTGTCGCATTGAGATTTGCCGCCACGTACTTCGTTCGGCTGATGGAGCGTTTCCCAAGTCTGGACATCATGGCGTACGTCCTCGTTGGGTGGGTGGGATGCAAGCTGGCGATGATGTCGCTCCATAATTACGGGGTCTTCGAGCGCGGGCGCGGAAATGTTCCTCTGTTCACCGTCTCCGAGATGCCAAGCTTCCTGTTCTGGTCGGTATTGGGCCTCATTGCGCTGGGCGGGAGCTTGTACGCAGCGCGGCATCCGGCCGCGGTGGAAGAAAACACCCCGGAGACCGGCGCAGAAGAAGTCAAGGTCCTCTTTGAGGGTCGCACCGTCGCCCCCGATCCGGAATCGGTGCGCGAGGGTCACTGACCATTCGGTAACCTCGCGTTGAGGTTATGGCAAAGAAACTGAAGATCGGACTTATAGGTGCCGGTGGCATCGCCCAGATGGCGCACATGCCTGGGTACCAGACCGCGAGCGACATGTGTGAAATGGTCGCCGCCGCGGACCCCAACCCTGCGACGCTCGCAATTGCCAAGGAGAAATTTGGCATCGAACGGCATTACTCGGACTACCATGAGATGCTCGAAAAGGAACAGCTCGATGCGGTCTCAGTGACGACTCCGAACGTGTTCCACCGACAGCCCACCTTAGACGCTCTCCGTGCGGGTTGCCACGTCATGTGCGAAAAGCCGCTCGCGATGAATGCGGAAGAGGGGAAGGAGATGTGCCGCGTCGCCCGAGAGCAAGGCAAGCTACTCCAAGTAGGGCTGCAAAGTCGCTTCAGCGCCCCCGCTCGGTTCCTGAAGAACTTCATCGACCACGGTCATATGGGCGACATCCAGTACGCGCGAGCGAAGGCTCTGCGCCGCCGGGGTGTCCCGCACTGGGGCGTCTTCATCGACAAGGAGAAGCAGGGCGGCGGACCGCTGATCGACATCGGCGTACACATCCTGGACCTGACGCTCTTCATGATGGGTTACCCCAAGCCAACGGTGGCGACCGGACGCACGTGGAACACCCTAGGGACGAACCCCGAAATCCGAAACATGTGGGGCGACTACGATCGGTCCAAGTTCACCGTCGAGGATTTTGCCGTCGGCATGGTCCGATTCGAGAACGGCGCTGTGGTCACGCTTGAGAGCTCGTTCATGGCGAACATGGAAGGGGACCCATTTGAGAGTCAGCTGTTCGGAACGAAGGCGGGAGCGACCATTCGCGTCTGGGACAAAGAGAACCCGCTGAAGATCTTCAAGGAAGTCGACCAGCAGTACTTCGACATGACCCCTGTGGGGATGCAGTCTGTGGAGTCGATGCACTGGGACTCGGTCAAGAGTTTCGTCCAAGCGATCCACGACGGCACTCCGTCCCCCGTTCCCGGCGAACAGGCGCTTGTCTTGAACGCCGTATTCGACGCGCTCTATAAGAGCAGCGAGACCGGACACGAAGTGCCAGTGGACGTCAGCTTCTAGCCGCGCGCGCCGACGATGGAGGCGCCCTTACGCAGTGCGAGGGCGTCTTCGTACATCTTCACGTACTCCTTGGCCGGTAGATTCCAGGTGTAGTCGCCAGTCATGCCTGCGCGGACCAACTTTGTCCAGGTCTCTTTGTCATTGAACGCGGTGAGCGCACGCTGGATCGCATCGTAAAGTTCGCGCGGACCCTTTTCGTCGTAGGTGAATCCGTTCTGCCCTTCGAACACGGTGTTCGCGAGGCCGCCCGTCGTGCGGGCCACTGGCACTGACCCGTAGCGAAAGGCGATCATTTGACCCAAGCCGCAGGGCTCGAAGTTGCTAGGCATCAGGAACACGTCTGATCCGGCATAGACGCGCTGGGCAAGCTCCGCGTCGTACCGCTCGATGAACCGGACGTTTGCGGGCCACTCCTTCTCAAAAAGACGGAGCTGCTCGGCGGCCCAAGGATCTCCTACCGCCAAAACCACCAACTGGCTCGGACGATCTAGCCACCCGTATGCGCCTCGAAAGACATGCTCAAACCCCTTCTGGTTGCTCAGCCGGGTGACCATGGCGACGATGGGAGTTTCGGCTTCCTCGGTTAGGTCCAATTCCTTCTGCAATGCGGTCTTGCACTCGGCCTTACCGGACAGATCGTCAGCTGAGTAGTTCTTCGCGATGTACGGGTCCGTGGTCGGGTTGAAGAAATCAGTATCGATTCCGTTCAGAATTCCGCGGAGGCGTCCCAGTTTGGAGAGGTCGCGCATAAGTCCCCACTGGCGACAGCCGTACTCTTCCGTCTGGATCTCCTCGCTGTAGCGTGGACTGACGGTGTTCACTTGATCGGCGAAGACGCACCCAGACTTTAAGAAGTTGACTCCGCCGAACGTCTCCAACTGGTGCATGTTGAAGAGCTTCTGCGAAAGGTCCACCACGTCCAGGGTGTCTCGGCCGAACTCGCCTTGGTAAGCCAGGTTGTGAATGGTGTAGACGCACGCGGTGTGCTTCCACTTCTCGCCACCGAGTTCGCGGAGCATGACCGGCAGGAAGCCAGTGTGCCAGTCGTTGCAGTGGATGACGTCCGGGATCCACCCCGCCTGCTCGCATGCCTCCAGGATCGCTTTGGACCAGTACAGGTACGCATCGCGAGTCGGCGAATACAGATCCTCGCTGCGCGCGATCTTGTCGAAGAGACCACCGCCGCCGACGAGCCAAACAGGAACTCCATCGTGGTCGGTCTCATGCAAGGTGGTCGGGACGGTCCAGTCTCCTCGCACTTTGACCTTGAACGGCGCAACGACCGGTGTGACTTTCAGCGCCGAATCGTTCAGTACCATGCCGTAGTTCGGCATGACGATGCGCGCGTCGTGCCCCTGGGTCCGTAGCGCCTTTGGCAAAGATGCCGCGACATCAGCGAGCCCTCCGACTTTGGCGAACGGTGCGACTTCAACGGAGACGATCAGTACTTTTAGACCCATAAGCGGAATTCTCAACCCCAAGTGCTACGCGGCACTCCCTCATGGAGTCGGCGCGGGAACGGGAAATGTTCCTCGGCATTGATACCTGACCCAGGATTAGATTAGGGGCATCGACATGCGATGCGCATTGGGCAGTTCGCTTAGTCCTCGTGAAAGCCGCGCTCCCAGTTCACGGTTGGCTACAGTGACTTGCTCCGCATCCAGCCACAAGACGGCCAATGTCTGCGGGCTCCACAGGTTGCCACACAGTCGCGCCATGAAGTCACGCACGGCAGGCAAATCCGTCGGCGCAACTTCGGACCAGCAAGAAATTGTCAAGTTCGCCAAGTGGTTGGACCATGCCGTGGCGAGCTCCTCAGATTCGTACGTCTTGGCGTACTTCTCAGGACGGCTTACGTAAGGAAGACCGGCCTCACCGATTGTGAAACGCCTGCCATGACACTCGAACTCGTAGACGTGTTGCGATACAGATCGGAGTTCGACATTGACGCTGGGGTCAATGAGTTTGAGCGCGCCTGTGACCGACTTCGCGCTCAGAAAGTTCGGGCTCTGCAGGAGCGCCACCAGGCTCAGCTTGTTAGGTGGGACCGCCTTAGAGCGCTTGGAAGCCATGCCCGCCCGGATCATCGGGACGATCGTAAACATGAACACCAAGAAGGAGCCGACGAACGTGATGAGCATTTTTGGAGGCATAGGGCTTCATCCATTGTGATCGCTTTTGCCTGACTGGCGCAGGTTCAGCGCTGCATTGCGTTTCCACTGCACGTGCGACGCCCGTCGAGTCGCAGAGCCGCGGGTCGCCTGATCCCACTCTTCATGGCTCCAGATCGCAATCTCGGCCAGCGATGGCCATGCTCGTCGTTTCAGAAAGTCTGGTTCCTGGGTGGCAGCTGCCCTCAACGGATGGTGCTCGCGAGGTGAATTGAACGGACACACCTCTTGGCAGATGTCGCAGCCGTACGTCCACTCCGCCAAGGCGGGCTCAAGAGCAGGGTCCACCCCGTCTCGATGCTCGATCGTGAGGTAGCTGATGCACCGCCGACTGTCCACCGTCCATCGCCCGTCGAGTTGCACGATCGCCCCGGTGGGGCACGCATCGATGCACACGCGACATGCTCCGCAGCCGCCTGGATCGGGGGTGTCGTACTCAAGGCAGGCCGAGGTCAGGAGTGCGCCGAGGAACATCCAGCTTCCCCGTCGGGTGTTGATCAGGCAGCTATTCTTCCCGATCCAGCCGATGCCAGCACGGACCGCGAACTCACGCTCGAAGAGTGGGGCCGTGTCCACGCAGGGCCGAACTTCTACGCTCGGTTCGGCCTCCTGCAGCGCGGCTCCGAGTGCACTTAGTTTGCCCCGCAGTACCCGATGGTAGTCGCGCCCGAGCGCATAGCGGGCGATCTTCGGTTGGCCGGGCGCATGCTGCACTGGCACGTAGTAGTTCAGTCCAACCATCACCACGGATCGCGCTGAAGCTAAGACGTGCCGCGGTTCCGAGCGCAGCGCCGCGGAGCGTGGAAGGAACTCCATCGTCCCGTGGAAACCTGCGGCGAGCCACTTCTCGAAGAATGGCGAAGACTGAGCCGGGTCGGCGGGGCATATCCCAACCAGCTCAAAGCCGAGCGCATGTGCTTTGGCTTTGACTAGGCCCGCAAGCTCCGATGGATCGCCCGCCATTGGTCCATTGTAATCTGGTGCGGTCGAATCCCGGGTGAGAGTTCGAGCTGTCGCAGCATAGTCTCCAGTTCTGCGCGGGTAGCGTATCCGCTTAGATTGTTTAGCAACGTTTTCCTCGGCTGACCAAACGCGGCGCGGATGAGCTTGAAGAAGGACGATTCGGCGGCAGGGTCCAGATCTAGGTCGCGCGGAACGAAGCGCAACACCACGCTCTGCACGTTGGGAGGGGGGTAGAACGCCCCGCTCGGGGCATCGATCACTTTGCTGATCTCGAACTGAGACTGCAGGAAAATGGACAGCGAGCCGCATTCGCGCTGGCCAGGCCTGGCCAGAATCCGTTTTCCGACCTCAAGCTGCATCATGAGGACCATTTTCGTCACTGACTTCCGTCGATTTGCAAAGGCGGTCAGTAGCGGGCCTGTGATGTTGTAGGGCATGTTGCTGACGATCATCCTGGGCTCGGGCAATTCGCTGAGGGGCACCGCTAGGTCGGCGCGCAGCGCGTCCTCAAACCGGACTTCGGCCCTTGGGGCGGACTCAGACAGGGCGGACACCGCGATGGGGTCGATTTCGTAGGCGATGACCGTTGCGCCCTCGCTCAGCGAACGGGTTAAGACTCCCGGCCCGGGACCGACTTCCAAGATGCCCGCCGCGCCACGCGCTTCCAAAAGGATCGCATCGACGACCTTAGACGAGATCAAAAAATGCTGGCCCCACTTCTTCGTCGGCTTGAGGCCGTGACGTTGAAGGAGAGCCAGCAGTACGTCAGGTTGAGTGAGATCCACTATCGAGCTAGGATGTGAATCTTTACTTTGCGCCGGCCCCATTGTCGGACCTTTGCATGATCTTCAATGCAGACATCGATCTTTTTGCCCTTGATCGCTCCGCCCGTGTCGCAGGCATAGGCAAACCCATAGCCTTCTACAAAGACGTGAGTTCCCAGGGGGATCACCTTAGGATCCACCGCGATGACGCCGTATTTGGCGGGCAATCCCATGCGCGTTTTGAATGTGGGGTTCTTGAGCCCTGCGCTGGGGTGATAGGCCGTCGCCTCGACGATCATCGTCTTGCGACCCATGAAACTGCCTCGGTCGGTCTTGAAGCCGTCTTTACCCATCGACATGATGATGGGGACTGCTTCGACCCGGACGGTCTCGATTTCCTCACGCTTCAGGATTTTGCCTTCGGAATCCCGAATCACCTTGAATGTAGTGGTGATACTTCCCGGCACGCCCTCTTGCGTCTTCACAACACGGCCCTTGCCAATGTCGCGGCTAAAAACGTATTTTGTTACGACAGGGATCGGCTTTACGACCGTCTCCGTGTCGACTCTGTTTTCCGGCAACTCCTGGAATATCGCGCTACCTGTACCGACCAAGAGCGCGCCAGCCAAGATGCCAGCGATCAGTTTGCTTGTACGCATACGGTTGACCTCCTTTTGCGTTTTGCTGACCCAGAACGTACCTTCGCCCTGGCGGCGATTTCAACTCTGAGTCGGTCATGGGGGCCCTTGCGGGTCGGGCGCTCGAACCTGAACACCGAGTTGGTACCCAAACAAAATTGTCGGGATTCACGCGGAGAAAGCGATCCTTTTGAACCTGACTCGTTGGATTTGCACGATTTTCTTTGTCGGTTGCGATGAATAGCGCAATATCCAGATACTTGCCGAAGGAACTTATGTCTTTGCGCTGATGTATGAATACGTGTCGCTCATCAAAGAGCCAAACGACTTTAGAACAGCAAAACGACAAGCACAAGACCTATCATAGCCCCTCGCTCAAAGCGGGGGGCATTTTTTTGTGAGGCCTTCGGTATGCTCCGAACTGTATGGAGCCGATTCATTCGAATGTCCACTTGCTCGACGATGAGCACCGTGCAAACCGCGCGGCGATGGACACGGTGCTGGACGAGTTTCGATCGGCCACGCGTACCGCACTGCTTGGGGGCGGAGAAGCGCTCATTGCGAAGCATAAGGGTCGTGGCAAGCTCCTAGCTCGAGAGCGGATTGATGCGCTCCTCGATGACGGTTCACCCTTCTTAGAGTTTTCAACGCTGGCGGCAACCGGCATGTACGATGGGGGCGCGCCGGGGGCGGGCCTGGTCACCGGGATTGGGCGAGTACACGGCCGCGAAGTCCTGATCGTTGCAAACGATGCGACGGTGAAAGGGGGCACTTACTTCCCGATCACCGTGAAGAAGCACCTTCGGGCCCAAGAGATCGCGCTCGAGAATCACCTCCCCTGCATCTATCTTGTGGACTCAGGAGGGGCATTTTTGCCGCTGCAGGCTGAGGTTTTTCCGGACAAGGACCACTTCGGACGCATCTTCTATAACCAGGCGAACCTAAGTGCAGCTGGCATCCCCCAGATCGCGAGTGTGATGGGATCGTGCACCGCGGGGGGCGCATACGTCCCCGCCATGAGCGACGAGGCCGTGATCGTCAAGGAGCAAGGCACGATTTTCCTGGGAGGCCCGCCGCTCGTGAAAGCAGCAACCGGGGAAAACGTCACCGCCGAGGAGCTCGGTGGGGCCGACGTGCACACACGGCTCAGTGGCGTTGCCGACCATCTGGCCGAAGACGATGCCCACGCTCTCCAGATCGTGCGCAACATCGTGGAGTCGCTTGGACCCAAGAGACGCGACCTGAGCATTGAAGCGAGCGACGTCGCTTCGGAAGATCCCCTCTACGACCCAGTGGATTTGTACTCGCTCGTCCCCTCGGATTCAAAGCAGCCGATGGCGATGCGCGAGGTATTGGCCCGAGTGCTCGATGGCTCGAAACTTCACGAGTTCAAAGCGAACTACGGCAAGACTCTGATCTGTGGATTCGCCCGATTCCACGGTCACATGGCCGGAATCATCGCCAATGACGGCATCTTGTTCAGCGAGTCGTCGCTCAAGGGCGCGCACTTCATTGAACTGTGTTGCCAACGAGGGATCCCGATCGTGTTCTTCCAGAACATCACGGGCTTTATGGTCGGCAAAAAGTATGAGAACGAGGGGATCGCCAAGAACGGCGCGAAGCTCGTGACGGCGGTTTCGACCGCGACGGTGCCAAAGTTCACTGTGATCGTCGGTGGTAGCTACGGAGCAGGGAATTACGGAATGTGCGGACGTGCATTTGGTCCGCGCCAGCTCTGGATGTGGCCCAATGCGCGGATAAGCGTCATGGGCGGCGAGCAGGCGGCCAACGTCCTCCTCACCGTCAAGCTGGATCAAATGGCCTCGGAAGGCAAGGAAGCGATGACCGCCGACGAGCAGACCGAATTCAAGGCACCGACCCTCGCCAAGTACGGCACGGAGTCGAGCGCATTCTATTCAACCGCTCGGATCTGGGATGACGGCATTATCGACCCGGTAGACACCCGGCGCGTACTGGCCCTCGGGATTGAGGTGGCACGTAACGCTCCGCCGCAGCCAGCCGGATTCTCGCTGTTCCGCATGTAGCTTCGGGGCCATAATAGGCCATGGCCATGACCTCGTTGAATCGACACCGAGCCCCGCTGCAGGACATCGACCCCGCCATCGCGGACCTGATTCAACGGGAGGAACTGCGCCAGGAGAACAATCTTGAGCTCATTGCGAGCGAGAACATTGCGAGCCTAGCCGTGCGCCAGACGATGATGTCCGTGCTAACGGACAAGTACGCGGAAGGGTATCCCGGGAAGCGCTACTACGGTGGCTGCGAAGTCGTCGATGAAGTCGAGAACCTGGCCATCACCCGTGCTGCTGCGCTTTACGGATCGAAGTTCGTCAACGTTCAGCCCCACAGCGGAGCTCAGGCGAACATGGCCGTGTACTTCGCTTTCATGAAGCCGGGCGATACGCTGATGGCGATGAACCTGGCCCACGGCGGGCACCTCACCCACGGTTCACCCGTGAACTTCAGCGGTCAGATGTACAACATCGTGCCCTACGGGGTCAGGGAGGGGACCGAGGTCATCGACTATGACGCACTGCGTGCCGCCGCTCGCGAGCACCGACCTAAGATTATCGTGAGCGGCGCGACCGCCTACTCCCGGCAGTTCGACTTTGCCGCATTCCGCGAAATCGCTGACGAGGTGGGAGCGCTCCACATGTGCGACATGTCGCACTATAGCGGGCTCATCGCCGCGGGTGAGTATCCCAACCCGGTCCCGCACTGCGACGTGGTTACTTCAACGACGCACAAGTCGATCCGCGGTCCTCGAGGCGGCATGATCCTGTGGAACAACGAGGAGTACTCCAAGCCTCTGCAGATGAGTGTTTTCCCCGGAATTCAAGGCGGCCCCCTGATGCACGTTATCGCGGGCAAAGCCGTGGCGTTCCTCGAAGCTAGCCGACCGGAGTTCCGTACCTACCAAGCGCAAATCCGCAAGAATGCAGCCGCGCTCGCTGCCGCGATGGGCGACGAGGGGTTCCGGATCGTAAGCGGCGGCACAGACTCGCACCTGATGCTGGTTGATCTGCGACCCTACGGTGTAAATGGCAAGGTCGCTCAGCACGTGCTCGACGTCGCGAGCATCACCACCAATAAGAATTCAATCCCATACGATCCGGAGAAGCCGTTTGTGACCTCGGGCATTCGCTTGGGCACCCCGGCAGTGACAACACGTAGCATGGTCGAGTCGGACATGCGTACGATTGCAAGCTGCATTGCGAAAGCGCTCCGCGGTTGGGAAGATGAAGCCGTTCTGGCCGAAGTGAAGGCGTCCGTGCACGAGTTGACGGCACGGTATCCCATCCACAACGTCTGAATCTAGTGCGCAGTGGCGAACGCAAACTCGCTGAGCATGTCTTCGAGCTCGGCCAGCGTGTTGCACTGAGTAATTCTCGCGCGCAAGGCTGGAGCGCCCGGCTCCCCCTTGATGTAAAGGGGGAGTTGACCGCGTAGCGCACGGATCGCCCGCAGTTCTGCGCCCGCAAACTCGGTTGGTTCGATCTCCTCGAATTCGAAGACTTCGGCTTCAGCGGCGATCATCCATCGAGCGTGACGTAGAGCGGTTTCGATTCGTTCGCCGAGGACCGGGGCAGGTGGCTCGGGCTCCCCGGTCAGGGCGCAACGGATTGACCGCATGGCCCAAGGGTTCGCGATAGCGGCTCGCCCGACCATGACCCCATCGCAACCAGTTTCGGCGAGCATCCGGACCGCGTCTGCGCCCGTCCGCACATCCCCGTTGCCAATGAGCGGGACCTGAACGGCTTCGCGCATCGCTCGGATCAGGTTCCAGTCGGCTTCGCCATCGAACCCTTGTTTGGCAAATCGCGCATGGAGGGTGATCATTTGCGCACCGGCGTCCTGGAATCGACGAGCGAGGTCGGGTGCAGCGAACTGAGAATGCTCCCATCCAGCGCGGACCTTGACGGTAACGGGGACTGGGACGGCCCTCACCACCGCCTCTACAATTTTGACTGCGGCCTCGGGGTCCTTGAGCAGGGCGGCACCCGAGCCGGTCTTGCACACCTTGGGGACCCAGCACCCCATGTTGATGTCGATGAGGTCCGCTCCCATTTCGTGGGCGATGCGCGCCGTCTCAGCCATGATGTCCGGCTGCGATCCGAAGATCTGGATGCCAAGAGGGCGCTCGTCCGGGTGGATCCGCATCTTCTTGAGCGTCTTATGCGCGCCGTAATGGACCGCCATTGCGCTCACGAACTCGGTGAACATGAGACCGGGTCGCGCGATCTCGTGGGTGAGCCGACGCATGGCGATGTTGCTCACATCCTCCATAGGCGCGAGCAGCAGCGGCGGGTCTATTCGTATGTCACCAACTTGAAAGTGCGACACGGGGCTTTCATTGTACTAGCCCCCCGGCGGGGTTAAATGGTGGGCATGCACGACGAGTTGAATCCGCCCGAAGAGACGCCCGAAGAAGCGACGCATCGTGCCGCGCGCGAGGCCCGGGAGAAGCTGGAGGAGATTGAAGCCTCATTCAAAGGCCGGATGCAGAAACTTGAAGATCGCGCCAAGGAGAGCAGGAACAAGCGCGAAGCGGAGAAACGCGAGAAGCTCAAAGAACTGAAACAGTCGGGCGAAGACGCTCGGGGCCTTGGCATTGGAATGCAGATCGCGTACACGATTCTCGGACTCCCATTGGTTGGTTTCGTGGTAGGCATGCTTATTGACCGAAGCACCCACTCTACGGTCTGGCAGAACGCACTTGGACTCGGCGGGACGTTTCTTGGAGTCGGGGCTGCGCTCGTTCTCCTGAACCGCGAAAACAAACGCAATCCGTGAAGCCGATTCACGCCCGATGGCTTGCAGTGTTCTTGGCGGTGGCCCTGGGGCTTATCGTCGTTTGCTGGCTTCGCTGGGGCTCACTCGGAGCGCTGGGATCAGCGACGGGTGTTGTGGGAACGGGCATCAGTTTTGCGGCCATGCGGTGGGGCCTCAGTGTTCTCGGCAAGCTGATGGAATCGGGGGATGACACCCGCTCGGGAGGGTGCCTCGGAATGCTAATGCTCATGGTGAAGCTCCCGGTCGTGATCGGCCTCGGGGTCTGGATGTCGCGATTGGGTGGAGCCGCGCTGGGGTCTTTCCTTGCGGGAATGTTGCTGGTATACTTCGCTGTGATCGGCTGGGCTCACGCAACGCGCTGAACCAGCCACGATGCTGTATGGCCGACCTAAACCTCTACCAATCGCTCGTTGCCTCCGCAGAGGGAGGCGGGCACCATGGCCCCAATTTTCTTGGCCTGATGGTGTACATCCTGCTCGTAGTGGGCGTGATGTTCGGACTGATGGCCTCTGCCAAGAAGGGGCTTAACTCTCGGTTCTTCACCCGGCCTATCACTCAGAAGTTTGAGCAACTGTATCTGTTCATTGAGAACCTCTGCATTGGCATCATCGGTTCCCACGGCGCTCGATACATCCCGATGATCATGACCTTTTGGCTGGTCATTTTCATTTCGAATCTGGTAGCGCTGTTTTTCCCAACATCCCCGACGGCCGATCTTAGCTTCAACCTCGGTTTGGCGCTCATCTCCATTGCATACGTCCAGTACGAAGGGATGCGGGCGAACGGCTTCGTCGGCCACTGGCGACACTTCGCGGGTCCGAAGCTTGGACCTGCTCTGATTATCATCAACATCATGCTGTTCGGCATCGAGCTCGTCTCGGAGATGATGAAGAACCTGTCGCTGAGCCTGCGCCTGTACGGAAATATCGACGGCGGCCACCGGGCTGCCGATGCCATGACGCAGTTGAGCTCGGACTACTACATTCCACTTGGAGCGTTCCTGCTTCCTATCAAGCTGCTCACGTGCGTGGTTCAGGCCCTTATCTTTAGCCTGCTCACTTGCGTGTATATCTCGTTGGTCACTCACCACGATGAAGGTCACGCCGACGATCAGCACGGTTCGGATGAGCTCGCAGCCGCCCACTAACAGAACGATTTTTTAACCAGAAACAAGCACTGAAACATTCGGAGGAAACTAACAAAATCATGCTATCACTCGCACTTGGAATCGCAGCTGCCGGCGTCGCAATCGGCCTTGGTCTCATTGGCTATTCGGGCCTGCAGGGTATGTCCCGACAGCCGGAAGCCATCGGTAAGCTCCAGACGGCCATGCTGATCGCACTGGCGTTCGTCGAGCTTGTCTTCCTGCTCACCGTCTTTATTGCTCCGGCTTCGTTCGGGGGCAAGTAATCCAGCTCTGGGTCGGGCGCAAGCCCGACCCACTTCATCGGACATCATCACTCATTCTCGGAACTTACGAATGACCACGAAACCTCAATCTAGTTCGCCGAACGTCTTTGTGACGGCCATCATTGGCATTGCGCTGATGGTTGGAGGCATGTTCCTATACAACCAGCACCTGCCGTATGTTGAGTCGCTGGCCAAGATGGGCGTGCCCGTCGACTTTGGTAAGACCATCGCAACGATCGGCGTGCTGCTCATCCTGTTCCCGGTCGTTCGACTGTTCTTCATCAGTCCGCTTCAAGACGCGATTTCGGGCCGCACCCACGAGTTGGAAAGGACCTTCGGGGAAGCCGATGCATTGCGCTCCGACATGGCCCAGATGAAGAAGGAGTACGAGGGTCGGCTTGCCGAAACGGAAGCTAGCGCTCGTGCACAGATTCAGGAAGAGATTCGTAAGGCTCAAG
This sequence comes from Chthonomonas sp., assembly GCA_016788115.1. NCBI lineage: Bacteria > Bacillati > Armatimonadota > Chthonomonadia > Chthonomonadales > Chthonomonadaceae > Chthonomonas > Chthonomonas sp. The sequence goes on from JAEURR010000008.1 coordinate 111,511, forward strand.
AGGTCCGACAGCAACTCATGACCGACGCCGCCGAGAAGGCCGAAGAACTGAAGAAGCGCGCGATCACCGAGATCGAAACGGAACGACAGAGGGTCCTGTCGGAGCTCCGTCTCCACGCAGTCAACCTGACGCTGGGCGCAACCGAGCAAATCCTCGGCGAGAACGTCGACGACGAGCGCAACCGCCGCCTGATCGAAGAATTTATCAAGACCGCTGAGGTGCCAGCTTAACAATGGATATGCGCGTCGCCGGCCGATACGCCAAGGCGCTCTTTCTCGCTGCTCAACATGCGGGAATCCTCGACGGCGTGAGCGATGACATCAATGGCATTGCAAACGCAATGGAAGCGGAGCCGAAGTTTCGCAAGCTGATCGAGAACCCGAACGTCACGCGAGCTGAAAAGATGCAATTGCTGGAGCGGCTCTTCAGCGATCGCACCACCGCGCTGACAATGGGCGCGCTCCGCTTGCTGCTCGAGAAGAATCGACAGCACGAGATCCTCGGCGTTCGCGAACAGTTCAATATCCTCAAGCGTGAAGCCGACCGTGTCGTGCTCGTGAGAATTACGAGTGCGCGCCCGCTGAGCAACGAGCACAAGTCCGCGGTCATCGACAAGATCGAGCGCGCGACCGGACGGCAAGTGGAAGCCACAATTGAAATGGATCCGGCCCTGATCGGCGGGATCAAAGTGGAGTACGACGGGTACGTGATGAACGGTACCGTGTCCGGGTCCCTCGGCCGACTCCGAGAGAAACTCGTTTACGATTTATTGAAGCAGGGCTAAGCCCGTAACCCATCCAGGAACACCAAAACAACCATGGCGATTCGACCGGAAGAAATTACATCGATCCTTCAACAAGAGCTTGAGAAGTTCGACCGCAAAGCGGCGACCGAACACGTCGGCACCGTTCTCCAGGTGGGTGACGGCATTGCTCGTATCTACGGGCTGCCCGACTGCCAAATGGGTGAACTTCTTGAGTTCCCCGCGGCAGGCGTATTTGGCCTCGCTCTGAACTTGGAAGAAGATTCCATCGGCGCAGTTATCATCGGCGACGACACCAAGATCAAGGAAGGCGATCCCGTCAAGGAGACTGGCCGTATTATCGAGATTCCAGTTGGCAAGGCGCTTCTTGGCCGTGTCGTGAACTCGCTGGGTCAGCCGATCGACGGCAAGGGCCCAATCGCTGCGGAAGACCATCGCCGAATTGAAGTTCTTGCTCCTGGCGTCGTGCAGCGACAGCCGGTGAAAGAACCGCTCCAGACTGGTATCAAGGCGGTCGACTCGATGATCCCCATCGGTCGTGGCCAGCGTGAGCTGATCATCGGCGACCGACAGACTGGTAAGACAAGCGTCGCTGTCGACACGATCATCAACCAGGCTTCGACCCATCAGCCGGGCGGATCACCGGTTTACACGATCTACGTCGCGATCGGTCAAAAGCTGAGTTCGGTCGCACGCGTCGTCGAGACTCTGCGCGAGACGGGCGCGATGGATCACTCCATCGTCGTTGTCGCTTCAGCATCGGACTCGAACGCCATGCAGTACCTTGCGCCATTCGCCGGTGCGACCATCGGCGAGTACTTCCGCGATTCAGGCATGCACGCTTTGGCAGTCTACGACGACCTTACCAAGCACGCACAGGCTTATCGCGCCTTGTCGCTTCTGCTACGACGCCCGCCTGGACGAGAAGCCTATCCCGGTGACGTTTTCTACCTGCACAGCCGCTTGCTGGAGCGCGCAGCCAAGCTCAGCGACGAGCTCGGAGGCGGTTCGCTCACGGCGTTGCCGATTATCGAGACCCAGGCGGGAGACGTTTCGGCGTACATTCCCACCAACGTTATCTCGATCACCGACGGTCAGATCTATCTTGAACCCGACCTCTTCTTCGCAGGCGTCCGCCCGGCGATCAACGTCGGTATCTCGGTCAGCCGCGTGGGTGGAAACGCCCAGATCAAGGCAATGAAGAGCGTCGCTGGTAAATTGAAGCTCGAAATGGCGCAGTACCGCGACGTGGCCGCCTTCGCTCAGTTCGCGAGCGACTTGGACCGAGCGACCCAATTGCAGCTGCTCCGCGGTCAGAAGCTCACCGAGCTCCTGAAGCAGGGTCTTGCGAATCCATACAGCGTCATCGACCAGGTTGTACTCATCTACGCGGGCACGAACGGCGTCTTTGACGAAGTGGCCTCGGACAAGATCCCTGCTTTCGAAAAGCACGTACTTTCGACGATTCACGACAAGTACCCTGACGTGGTAGAGGAGCTTGTTCAGACCTCGGCCATGAGCGGCGGCATCGAAGAGAAGCTCAAGAAGGCTTACGCCGACGCCCACAGCTCGTTCGCTGGCTAGTCCCTCGTATTCTGGGCGGGTCATCCGATTCGCCCAGAGTCACCTCTAATCTCATTTCATGGCTACCCTTAAGCAAATTCGACAAAGAATCCGTTCCGCCAAGAACATCCGCCAGATCACTCGCGCGATGAAGCTTGTTGCGGCTGCGCGACTCAAGAAGGCTCAAGATCGAGTGCTGGAAGCGCGACCGTACAGCGACAAGATGCGAGAGTTCATGATGAGCGTGGGTGGTGGCGGCAGCTTGCCTAAGCACCCGTTGCTGGAGAAGCGTGAAACCAAGAACATCGCGGTGATTGTGGTGAGCGCCGAACGCGGCCTGGCGGGATCGTACAACACCAACATCATCCGCCGAGCCGGAGATTTCATCAAGGAGCAGACCGTCCCGGTCAAGCTCCTCGCCGTAGGAAAGAAGGGGAACCTGTTCTTTGGCAAGCGCGGCTACGATATGGTGGGTAGCCACACCATCAGCAGCAGCGGTGCATCTTACCAGGACGCCGTTGCGGTAACCAAGATGGCCACCGAGATGTACACGAGCGGGGCCGTGGATGCGGTCTACATCGTCTACGCAAAGTTCTACTCTGCAATCCGACAAGTGCCTCAGGTGGTGCAGTTGCTCCCGATCGAGCCGCCGAGTGCCGAAGAGGCAGCGAGTGGTGCCAAGAAGGACTACAAGTTCGAACCTTCGGCCGCTGAACTACTCGGAATCCTCTTGCCGAAGTATGTCCTCACGCTGATGTACCAGTCACTGCTGGAATCGACTGCGTCGGAGTTCGGCTCGCGCATGACAGCGATGACCAGCGCGACGGACAATGCCGGAAAGATGATCGACGCTCTCACGCTCAGAGCGAACCGCGAGCGGCAGGCTTCGATCACCAAGGAGATTCTAGAAGTCGTCGGCGGTGCAGAAGCGCTGAACGGCTAGTCCACGCAAAACTCGAATCGTACAGGCACTCTCCCGTCGGAGGGTGCCTGTTTTCATACCAGGATCGCCGGTGAGCTCTAAACCCAGAACAATTGCCTGGCAATTCATTCGTTGTTTCGCATAGAATGTAGTTCTATTGTTTTCGCCTGTTTAGGCAACGAAAGGAGCTACGATGAGAAAATTGTGCACTGCGGTCGCCGCGGGTCTTGCTGTTTTTGCAGCGGTTCCGGCCTCGGGGACGCTGTTCTATGATAGTTTTGACACTGACACATCGGCCAGTTGGACGGTGAACAAGGGTCCGAACCCGGCTAACAACTACGCCACTTTCGCGGTGAACTACGCACCGTATAACATTCCGTCTGCGCCTGGTTCGACCGGGGGCACGACTTCGGGGCTCATGCTTGAGTCCAACGTGGCCGGGGGTATCTTCAGCGGATTGAGCGCTTCTCCAACCGGTTTGAACATCACCGGTGACTTCATCATGACCGCCGATGTGTGGCTGAACTTTATCGGCCCAGGACCTGCAGGTGGAAGCGGCTCGACCCAGTTGGGTGGATTGGGCTTCGGCACGGCAGGTACCACGGCGCAGTGGGGAGGTGGTACCCAGGATAGTACGTACATGGCGGTTACCACCGATGGAAACTCGGCTTCGGACTATCGGCTCTATTCGCCAGGCGTAGGTGGGACGACCAGCTATGCGTCGGGCAATGCGGTGTATGCCGCTCCGGGCGGTGCGATCAACGAGTCAAATGCGTATTACACCGCTGCGTTCCCTTCAGTTTCGCTTCCTGGGACTCAGAACGGGTTCGGAACGCAAACAGGGTCGACTCGCGCAGGATCCTCGGGCTTCAAGTGGCGCAAGTGGACGGTCACTCGAACCGGCACGGTCCTCACCTACTGGATTGATAGCCTGAAGATTGCCACAATCAACCATTCGAGCTACACCATGGGCGGCTCAAACCTGGCGATCAGCTATTTCGACTCGAACTCCACGAGCTCGATCGCCGGGACTCCGCGGTTGAACTTCATGCTGGTCGACAACATTCGAGTGGTACCCGAGCCCGCGACGTTCGTCGCGATGGGTCTGGGTGTCGTTGCGCTCCTACGTCGCAAGCGCCGCAGCTAAAACTGCGCCCCGATCACTCCTGACTGGCCCCAGAAGTTTCTTCTGGGGTCAGTCTTGCTGTTACCGCTCTTTCTTCGAGCGCCCGTCATAGCCGCCCCACTTCATATCCTCGTCGAGATGCTTGTCGAGGTACTCATGCCAGGGGTCCGGCGTCGGCTTCTTGATGGCAGAGGGTTTCGGCTCGGAGACGGGCGCAAGCTTCGCTCTGAGCCCTTCCAAACTCGACAGCGGCCGGTGCTGCAGTTCTTTACTACCCATCGACTGCAGCTCCCGCTCGGCTAGGTGCCGCTCAATCCGATCCCGTAGGCGGCTGAAACCCGGCATCGGTGCACCCGTGGAGGTCAGCGCACCGAGTGGCACTGAGATGAGCCCACCGCTGGTGATCACGTAGGCACGTGTGCCATCCAGCGTGTACTCAGCTGCGCTCTTGTCGTTGCGACCGGGCTTGCTTGTGATTGGATAGACGAACGCCACATCAGCGAGCAAGTAAGCCACCACCACCGGGCGACGAGGTTTGTCGGAGAAATTGGCGAGCTCGGTGCCCTTTGTCTCTGCAATCGCGATGTCCCCGTGGTGCATGGGCTCATTGTACGACGCAACAAGAGAACGAGCCCGCTCTGCATGTCTAGAACGGGCTCGTATTGAGGCTGAGAACTCTTAGCCTTCCGCGCCGACTTGCAATCGGAGGAAGTTGACGACCTTGATGTCGCCGCCTGCCGCTTTGCTCTCTTCGGTGAGGTACTGGGAGACCGTCTTGGCCGCATCGGCGTAGAATGGCATCTCGAGGAGAACGACCTGCTGGAAGAACTCCTTGTTGACGCGGCCCTGCGCAATGTTCTTGGCGACGTTCTCGGGCTTGCCCTCTTCGATCGCGCGCTTGGTCTGCTCCTGAACCAACTGGTCAATGGTCTCGGCAGGAACCGAATCCTTGTTCACGTACTCAGCCGAAGGGAAGGCAACCGCCTGGATGGCGACCTTGCGCCCGACGTCGTGTCCGTTGGCGGGGGTGCCAGAGAGCTCCACGATGGCAGCCTTGGTGCCGTCGTGGTGAACGTACGTAGCATAACTGTTCGTGGTCGAGACCATCTGCAGCGCCTTGGAGATTCGGATGTTCTCTCGAATGACCGCGACGGCCCCTTCTATGATCTCGCCTACCGTCTTGTCGCCGTGCTTGATCGCATTGGGATCGCTGCCCGGATCGTTGTGCAGGAAGATCTCGGCAAGTTCATCGGCCAGGGAGATGAATCGATCGTTGGTGGCCACAAAGTCGGTTTCGCACTCAAGAACCACGGCACCGACGGCCTGGTGGTTACCGCTCTGCGAGATGGCGATTCGGCCTGCGCTCGTGGTGCGGCTGGCGCGCTTCACTGCGGCAGCCTTGCCCTTCTCGCGCAAGATCGCCTTAGCCTTTTCGTAGTCGCCGCCTGCTTCTTCCAGGGCGGCTTTGCACTCCATCATGGGTGCATCGGTTTCGTCTCGAAGTCGTTTTACGTCTGCTGCAGATACTGCCATGTTCTTGATTCTCCGGTCAGGTTGAGGGGGGGACAAAACTGCGGGTGCGCGGTCGGCTGTCGAACGCGCACCCAGATGTTTGAATGCGAGTTAGACTTCGCTGGTCGCTGCGACGTCGTCCGAGCCGAACGCGCGAAGCAGCTCTTCGTCGATGGGGATCGCCGAATCTTCGATCGGCTCTTCGCCTTCGGCGATGGTGCCTTCCACCAGCTGATCGCTCAGCGGGCGAGCTTCCAGGATGACGTCGCTAAACTTCTGCGTCACCAATCGGATCGAGCGGATCGCATCGTCGTTGCCAGGGATGACCACGTCGGCATCGTCCGGATTGCAGTTCGTGTCCACGATCGCGACGATGGGGATACCGAGCGTGCGCGCCTCGTGGACGGCAATCTGCTCCTTGTTGAGGTCAACGATGAACATGCAGCTCGGGACGCCGTTCAGTTCGCGAATCCCTTCCAGGTAACGGTTCAGCTTGTCGCGCTCTTCCATTCGCTTCAGCTGCTCCTTCTTGGGAAGTCGGTCGAGGTAGCCGTCTTCGACCATCCGATCTAGTTCCTTCAGCCGCGCGACGCGACCCTGGATGGTCTTCTGGTTAGTGAGCATGCCGCCGAGCCATCGCTCGCTGACCCAGTACTGACCGGATCGCTGAGCGGCTTCGCGGACGGCTGCTTGCGCCTGCTTCTTGGTACCTACGAAGAGCACGCTGCCACCGTCTTCGACGATCTTCTTCACGTAATCAAGCGCATCTTCGAAAAGCTTGATGGTTTGGTGAAGGTCGACGATGTAGATGCCGTTGCGCGCGCCGTAGATGTAGCGCTTCATTTTGGGGTTCCACTTGCGTGTGGGGTGTCCGAAGTGGACGCCTGCTTCAAGCAGTTCCTTCATGCTTAGTTGTGCCATGGTATGTCTGAATAGCTCCTTTGGGTTCTTCCTCCGGGTGATGTTTGGTCACACGCGCTTAAACAGCCCGAAGGCTGACCCGAAGCGCAACACACCCGTGCGTATTTTCGCGAAGAGCTATTTTACCCCAAGCTCAGTGCCGGTAGATTGAATATGGGTTGAACCCAGGGTCCAGCGCGATGCGGTGGGCACAGAGCTGGCCCACATGGTAGCCATCGTGCTGGAGGATGAAGCCGCAAGCCATCTCCTCAACCTTGGGATCGTCGCTGCCCTTGATCATTGCGACGGCCTCGTCCCTCTTGGCGCGCCAGCGATTCGCGATATCGGCCTTGACGTCGTCCGGCAGCGTGTAGGAACCCCACTCGTGGCTGCCACCCTGGGACATCACGATGCAGGCGTGATACACCTCGTAAAGATGCTCCATATGCTCGCGCGGAGACATCATCGAAGGAAGCGCTTTAGCATCGAGATCGGCTCCTGAAAGCCCGGCAAGGGACTGATCGAGTTGGTATCCTGAGTCGTCGACGGCGGCGAGGATCGCGGCGTTTGGCATGCCCGTGAGTTTACAGCGTGGCGAGGAATAAGTATGCAATCTGAGCACGATTCAAGCGGTTGGGTTTCGTCCGCCGACGCATGGGCCGATTTCGTGGAGCGGGATGTCAACCGCGTCGCACTCTTGGATCCCGTGATGCTCAGGCTCTGCGGGGATGTGCGCGGGAAGCGAACCCTTGACGTCGGTTGTGGTGAAGGGCGTTTTGCTCGCATGCTCGCGGCACAAGGCGCATTCGTCACCGGCATTGATCCGACCGTCCCGCTGATCGACTTGGCCGAGGAGCGGGGTGGTGGCCCCGAGTACGCCGCAATGCCAGCTGAATCGCTCGACTTTGCGGACAACTCATTCGATCTGGTCGTCAGCTATGTTGTCCTGGTGGACATCAATGACTACCGGCGCGCCCTCCAAGAATCGACTCGGGTGCTCGCCCCAGGGGGGCGCATGGTCGTGAGTAACCTGAACGGGTTTGTGACTTCGGTGGTCAGTCCGTGGCACAAGGACGAGGACGGCAATCGCCTGCACGTGGCCGTCGACCAGTACCACGACGCTCGTCCGGACCGGGTGGCTTGGGCAGGCATGGAGATCGTCAATTGGCACCGACCGCTATCCGACTACATGCAGGCATTCCTGGAGTGCGGGCTACGGCTCGATCACTTTGAAGAACCGCGGCCTACCCCCGAAGCCATGGCCACGCACCCCAAAGTTGCCTACAACGATCGGGTTCCTTGGTTCCACGCGATGGTGTGGTCGAAACGGTGAACCCAGAATCGCTGGACACGCACACGCTACGCCAGGCTTATGCCTTGGGAATCTTTCCCATGGGTGACGATTCGGGGGAGATCAGCTTCTATCAGCCCTTGGACCGAGCCTTGCTCCCGATCACCGGGCTCCACATTTCGCGGTCACTTCAGAAGTTCCTGCGCAAGCACGCGTACCGCGTTTCGTTCGATGAAGACTTCGAAGGGACGATGAGAAGCTGCATACGTCCCGTCGAGAACTGGATTACCGAGGAACTCATCCGGGTATACGTTGAGGCGCACCGCGAAGGGTGGGCGCACTCGTGCGAGGTTTGGGATGGTTCCGAACTCGTGGGTGGCACGTACGGTGTGGCGATCGGCGAGATATTCTCGGCGGAATCCATGTTTCATCGTCGGACAAACGCTAGCAAACTGGCGCTCCATTCGATGGTCACACGTTGCAGGGAAGTAGGGTTCAAGTTCTTCGACGCTCAGGTCATGAATCCCCACTTGAAATCACTCGGTGCCTACGAGATTTCGCAAGCGGTGTACGAATACCACTTGCGTCGCGGATTGAACCAGAGGACGATCTGGGATCTTCGGGCCTAGACGATGCCCATCCACCGCTTGACCTTGTGAACGGTCGTGTCGCGGTTGATCTGCGCGATGGCAGTCGTCAGAGGGACCCCCTTCGGGCACACCTTCACGCAGTTCTGCGCATTTCCGCAGTTCGTGATCCCCTCTGCGCTGGTCATCACCTCTAGGCGCTCGTTCTGGAGCGAGACTCCGACGGGATGAAGATTGAACAGCAGAGCCTGGCCGACTGCGGCGGGGCCAATGAACTCGGTCTTTTCACTCACCTGCGGGCACGCCTCCATGCAGCAGCCGCACGTCATGCAGCGACTGAGCGCGTACCGAAACTGTCGGACGTGGTCGTCTTGGGGTTGGGCCATTCCGAGGTCGTACGAACCATCGATCGGGACCCAGGCTTTGACCTTCTTCAGGTTCTCAAACATCTCGCCGCGATCTACTGAGAGGTCGCGGACGAGGGGAAACTTCTTCATCGGCTCAAGGGTGAGCTCAAGCACGTCGCCATGGACCTCGGCGCAATCATCCACTAGCGCGGAACAGGCCTGGCGGATGTCGCCGTTCACGTACATGGTGCACGAGCCGCAGACTTCTTCCAGACACGCTGCATCCCACACGGGTGGGGCAACCTCCTGGCGGTCGACGGTGACCGGATTCTTCCGAATCTCCATGAGCGCAGAGATTACGTTCATGCTCTCCCGATAGTCGATCTCGAACGTGTCGAAATGCGACGATTGGCCGCCATGTGTCTGGCGATGCACCCTGATTCGGACGGTCTTCGGCATAAGTCTCTCCTGATTCTAACCCAATTCTCGGCGGTGCGTCTGCGTTGGAAGATGGGGTGGGCAAAAAGAGAAGCCAGTCGAGCTAAACTCGACCGGCTTCTTTGACTTGCGGTGGAGGGACAGGTCAGTCGACCGGTTCGCCAACGAGGTCGGGGATACCGTTCAGGTCGAACGGAAGGTTGTAGCAGTTGACTTCGGGCGTACCGGTGGCTGCCAGGTTCGGACCCTTGCCAGTGATGTTCGCCGTGGCTTGCTTCGTATTAACGTGACCGTCGGCATAGCTGATGACGATCGAGTCGCTGTGTCGAGGCGCACCCGCGAAATTGTAGCGGTTGAACGGCACTGGCGGCTTGAGATAAGCGAGCAGTGTCGGCACATTGTTGACGCGCGTTGCGAACTGGGCACCGTACTTGGCGCGGTACTTGTTATCCACGTTGGCGTTGGTGTAGTCCGCGCTGTAGAACATGACTGTGTCAACCGGGAACGGGATAGAGCTTGCGCTGCGAACGCCGTCAGCCGAACCAACCGTTGGCGGGATGCCCGGATCTTCGAACAGTGCGAAGTTGAAAGCAACGCCAGCGGCGGTCAGCTTCTGAGGCGAGCTGTAGGGGCCGCCTGGGGCCTTCGTGGTCAAAATGTCTGCCCAGTTGATCGCCTTGGGATCTGCCGGATCGAGGAAGATATCCTTGTTCTTGGTGTACGGCATGATCACGTCATAGGCTGAGTACACAAGCTTGGGGGTCGAGACCGTGTCGAAGTACGCCGACTGAGGGTACGTATCGTCGTTGTCGTCGGTGTACATGACCACAGCCAGCGAGTTCTGCTTGAGGTTGCTGACGGCGGCGGTCTTCTTCGCAGCAGCCTTCGCCTGGGCGAAAACTGGGAAGAGGATAGCGGCGAGAATGGCGATGATCGCGATGACCACCAACAGTTCGATAAGAGTAAAGGCCTTTGAATGGCGCATTCGGTTCTCCTGTGAGCGAATTGGATACATTATCTGAGAGCCCTGGCACCGAGTCAAAGTTCGTGCCATATCTGCTTCAGTCTTGCTAGGCGTGTGATGATAGCTCATATGAAACAACGATGTCACTACTTGGTGCATCCGAGAACATGGGACGCCGCATCGGCTGAGTTGTTCCGTCCAGGTAGAATTCGCGTGTGTCGCAGGTTCAAACAGCCGTGAAAAATGCCCACCCCACCGCAGAATTGCTAGGGTTTTCGGTTAGTCTGCTTGACATGGATCAAACCTTAGAGTTTTTTCAAGATTTGATTTCACAGCGGGAGCCGAACCTGATCATGACCCTGGATGCGACCGCGCTCGTCCTCGCCCAAGAGCTCCCCGGATTCGCCGACATCATCCGCAGAGCCACGCTGCGGACCGCCGATGGCGCGGGCGTGAAATGGGCGCTCCGACGCAAAGGACACACCGTCACGCGCGTGAGCGGCGTTGACTTGGTGGAGCGCATGACCGAACTGAGCGCGCAAAGAGGGTATCGGCTCTATTTCATCGGCGCAGAGCCCGGTGTGACAGACCTCGCAGCCGAGCGGCTTCGCTTGAAGTATCCAGGATGCAACATCGTCGGTACGCACCACGGGTATTTCCCTGCGGACAGCGACCCAGTGGTCGCGGCGGACATCGCCAAGTTAAAGCCGGATGTCGTCTTTGCCGCCATGGGGATGCCACGCCAAGAGCAGTTCATCCTGAACACGATGCAGGCCATCGGTGCTCCGATCATGATGGGCGTCGGTGGCTCTTTCGATGTGTTCAGCGGTAAGACGAAGCGAGCCCCCAAGTTGATGCAGGCGCTTCACTTAGAGTGGCTTTGGCGTCTCATGCTGAACCCGACCAAGATTGCCAAGGTCAAGAAGCTGCCGAAATTCGCACTAATGGTCCTACGGGAGGGGCGGTGAAGATTTACACGAAGAGCGGTGACGCGGGCGAGACCGGTCTGTACGGTCCTCAGAGGGTCCCCAAGACGGATCCTCGGATCCAGGCGGTCGGCCACCTTGACGAGCTTAACAGCCATCTGGGAGTGTGCGTAGGTCAGTGCCGAGATGCAGACGTGCTACGGATCCTGAAGGTGTGCCAGAGTGCGCTCTTCGACATTGGCGCGGAGATCGCGAGCGTGGACCAGAACATCGAAGCGATTCATCCCGCCCACATTGACCTGCTTGAGCACTCCATGGACCAGTGCACAGCCGGACTCCCTGAGCTGCGGACCTTTATCCTTCCGGGCGGATCACCGGGTGCTACCGCGCTGCACGTGGCGCGCACCGTCTGCCGTCGCGCAGAGCGCGAATTGTGGCGACTTCATGAAACTCACCCAGTTCGATCGCAAACCTTCATCTTCTTAAATCGTCTATCTGATTGGATCTTTACGGCCGCCAGGTGGGAAAATCACTGCACGGGCTGCCCCGACATCGAGTGGCAGGCATTCTCAAAGGAAACTCTATGACTTCAGCGTTGCTCTGTTTGACTCTCGCGTTCCAAGTTACCAGCCCCGCGGACGACGCGACTCGTGCTTCGGGCCCCTCCGCAGCGGAGGTCGTCTCGAAGATGTTCAACCGGTACTTCGAGAGCAAGTCGACGGTCGCGACGATCCAGTTCGTGCAGTCGGTGTCCAACATCGCAGTTCAGACCGACACTGTGCTGCAGTTTGACGCGCCATCGAAGGTGTACATCCGCCAGGTCCGCCGATCGCTAACGTCGCCTGCGGAGAGCCTGGTGACCAGCAATGGCACCCACTTCAGCTACAACCCTCCCGAAGTCGCCTTCCAAGCGAAGGGACAAGAGCGGCTGATCGAGAGCGTGGTGCAACAAGGAAAGGCCTTGGGCGTGCGCGAGATCTACAGCGCCTCTTCGGCGAGCCTGATCGATCGCAGCGTTCCGATGGACATCATTTTTGGCCGGCTGGAGGATCTGAAGTACATGCGCTTGCAGTGGGCGTCGGTTGGATTCACCAGGTCCCCCAACCAAGATGGCGACTATGCCATAGGTGGTGACTGGCGAGAGTACGGGGCAGCGCCGGTAGCAGGGAAGTACGAGTTGGTGATCGGCAAGGATTATGAAATCAAGCGCTACTCGGTTCGCGAAACGCTTGGCTTTGAGAACCAGGTGGCAGGCGAGGTCGTCTCGACGTGGAATGTCGTGAGCAAAACGAACTCGGCCGGGGATGCGAAGCTTTACACCTTAGTTCGGTAGTCCAGCCAATACTGTACTTCTGAGTGTAGAATGGAGTTACTGCAAATGACGAAGCCGACCACAAAAATCGCAAGCCTCAAGAAGGGAGCCAAGGCGCGCGTGGTCGAGAATTGCGCGAAGTGCGAGATGTCGTGCCGTCTGCAGGAAATGGGGCTCGTCAAGGGCACGGTCTTCCAGGTTATCAAGGTCGCTCCGCTCGGCGATCCTCTTGAGATCTCGTTCCGAAATCAGCGGTTGTGCGTACGCAAGGGCGAGTGCGGCGATATCGTCGTGGAGCTCATCGAGGACTAAGGCGCAACTTGCCCACCAAGACCCACATCCCGCGCGTTGCTCTCGTCGGCAACCCGAACGCCGGAAAGACCTCACTCTTTAACGCCATCACCGGCGGATCGCAGAAGGTCGGCAACTACCCAGGCGTCACAGTGGAGCGAGTGACGGGAACCGTGTCGCTCGGTAATTTTCGCCAAGTAGAGTTCGTCGATATCCCCGGTCTTTATTCGATCGTGGCCGTATCCGAGGACGAGAGGGTCGCAGTCGAAGCGCTTGGCACCGATTCACCCGATGCTCCGGACATGCTCGTAGTCGTGATGGATGTCACGAACCTGGAGCGCAGTCTCTACCTCTACTCTCAGCTTGCAGACTTGGGCTGGCCCACCGTGATCGCGGTCACCATGACCGACACGGCGGCCCGCCATGGTCAGCTCGTCGATCTTGAGGCGCTTGAGACTGCCACCGGGGTGCCGGTGGTGGCAGTGGTCGCGCACCGCAACACGGGTCTCGATCAACTGTCTGAGGCCATCGAAGACATGCTCATGCGCCCCGTCGTGTGCGAACCCATCGGGCGCGCTCAAGGCTCGGTCGTCGAACTCTCCACGGAGGAACGGTATGAGTGGTCGTCGGGCGTCCGTGCAGCCGTCGTCACGGAGCCCTCGAGGCGCAGGGTCTCCAACACAGAACGGATCGATATGATCCTAACTCATCGTGTTTTTGGACTCGTCATCTTCGTGGGACTGATGTACGTGATGTTCCAGTCGATCTACACCTTCGCGAGCCCCATCATGGATGGGATCGGTTGGGTGTTCGCTCAGCTTGGCCGCATCGCCGGGGCCCCGCTGCAAGGGATACCGTGGTTGCAGTCGCTCGTGGTCGATGGGATCATCGCTGGTGTTGGAGCGGTTCTAGGCTTCCTACCTCAGATTCTCATCTTGTTTTTCTTCATTGCTGCGCTCGAAGGGACTGGCTATATGGCTCGAGCTGCGTTTTTGATGGACAAGCTGCTCGGTTGGTGCGGACTCAACGGTCGCGCATTCATCCCGCTCCTAAGCAGCTTCGCCTGTGCCATCCCGGGGATCATGGCCGCCCGAGTGATGCCCGACAGCCGTAGTCGCCTCGCGACGATTCTCGTTGCGCCGCTCATGAGCTGCTCAGCTCGACTCCCGGTGTATGTCGTGCTTATCGGAGCATTTATCGAGCCGCACTTTGGCCCCGCATGGGCGGGCTTTGCCTTGTTTGCGATGCACTTCGTCGGACTCTTGGTCGCAATACCGGTGATCTTTATCCTTAACCGGCGGATCCTTCGCGGCAAGCGGTTGCCCTTCATCATGGAGTTGCCTCGGTATCAATGGCCGAAGTGGCGCGACGTGGGGGTGACGATGGTCCAGCGGGGGCGATCGTTTGTCGAGACCGCTGGCAAGATCATCGTCGTCATGTCGGTGCTGATTTGGGCGCTACTGTACTTTCCCCGTGACGCTTCGGCCGAGAAGCGCTACGCGCAAGAGTTTCGGTCGATGCCGGTGGCGATGCAGAGGGATATGACCGAGGCGAACTTTGTCCAGGAGCGGATGACCGAGAACAGCTTCCTCGGCCAATTTGGCAGGTTCATCGAACCGGTCTTCAAGCCCGCCGGATTCGACTGGCGTATCTCGACCGCAATCCTTTGCGCGTTCCCTGCCCGCGAGGTTGTGGTGAGTTCGATGGGGATTCTCTTTAGTCTGGGAAGCGATGCAGAAGATCACGATCTCCAATCCGCGCTCAAGGCCGCGCGCTGGCCCGATGGACGGCCGCTCTTCACGCCATGGACTGCGGTCGGGCTTATGTTCTTCTTTGCGCTGTGTTGCCAATGCATGGCGACGCTTGCGACCGTGCGCCGCGAGACGAACTCCTGGCGCTGGCCCGCCTTCATGTTTGTCTACATGACGGGTCTCGCGTACCTGTCCGCCGTGGCGATTCATCGCATCGCACTGGCGATTGGGTAACGTGGCGGCATGAAGCACCTTGCGAGCGCTCTTCTGTCCTGCGCGGTCGTGGCCGCTCATGCTCTTCCGGTCGTTGACCAGACTCCGCTGAAAGGCACTCGGCTTCGCCTAGGCTGGCATACCGGGCAAAGCTTCAATTCCAACGGCCAGCGGATTCGCCTCGAAGGGCCGTCTGTCGGGGCCGATATCCCCATTTTCAACCTGCCGATGGGAACTGCCCAGATCTCCCTGTCGCCGAGTTTGATCTTCGGCGGCGGACTCAGGAAGGGCAAAGACTCCGACGGAACGCTTTACCGTCTCATGGTCACTGGCAGGTTCGGCGTGCCGACCAGCAACCTTTACGGAGTCGTTGGGGCGGGTATCAGCGGCGGGCAGCCGCGAGGAACCACGAAGTTTGCGAAGAAGACCCGGTTTGGAACCCAGTTAGGCGTAGGGATGAACCTGAACATGGGCATGGGAGTAACGCAGCCTTTCGCCGAGCTGAGCCTTCACATGCACGACACGGTCAACCGAGGGTTCTTGTTAGAAGTCGGATTCCGATTCTAGTCGTCGTCGGTCGCGCCGGTCTCTTCCTTCAGAATCTCGTCGACCTTCACCGCGGCTTGCGGTGCCACAACGTTGGTTGTGCGGGCCGGTCGGCTGGCGAATGCACCTGTGAGAGCTTTCTCAGTGACGTTGAGTCGTTCTGCGCGCTCGTTCGCGCCTGGCGACACAGGCCATAGCGTGTTGTCCATCCAGTAGCTTCCTGTGAACTCGCTCCACACGCGCTCGTAGACTTCCAGAGTCTGCTTCGCAATGTGCGCCCAATCGAAGTCGGTCGTCAATCGCTTTTTCGCGGAGACCTTCATCTCCTTGCTGAGCGCCGGGTTGCGTAGTACGTGAAGAATTCCCCATGCCAAGCTTTCCGGGCTACCCGCATAAGTCGTCGTGCCCGTCACGCCGTGCTGTACGACTTCGCGCAATCCGCCGGCATCGCTTGTGACGACGGCGGCACCAGCGGCCATCCCTTCGAGGGCGACGATACCAAATGGCTCATACAGCGAAGGGAAGACGGCCACATCCGCGCATCGGAACATCTGGTGGAGCGACCGATTCGCCATGAAGCCCGTGAACAGTACCTTCTCTTCGAGGCCGTACCATCGCACAAACTTCTCGAACGTCTCGCGGTAGCCGCCGCCGACGATGACGAACTTGGTCTGAGGTTCCTGAGCGATTACTGCGCTGGCCGCGTTGAGGAGTACGTGGATCCCCTTCTCGCGGACGAATCGTCCGACGTACATGACGATCTTCTCGTTCGGTAGGGCGATCTTGCTGCGCCACTCTGCTCGCTCCTTCTCGGACCACTCGAACTCGAACTTGTCCGCGTTGACGCCGTTGTAGATGACGTCCACTTTGTCGGTTGGGGTGTTGAAGTGCTTGTTGACTTCGGTGCGCATGTACTCCGAGCAGACGACCACCCGCCAAGCTTCGTAGGTCAGCCAGTACTCCTGCTCGTGGATGTACCGCTGAAGGTCGTTGTGAATCCCGTTGTTCCGGCCCGCCTCCGTAGCATGGACTGTCGCGACGATCGGGAGCTGATACTCGTACTTGAGTTCGCGCGCGGAGTCCAGTGAGAGCCAGTCGTGGGCATGAAAGATAGTGGGTTGACCGCCCGGGCGCCAGTCCTCCAGGAGTTTGCGGACTCGCAGGTCTGTCGCCTTGTTCAGCAATTGAATTTCGTGAATGAAGTTGTCGGGTTCCCGCTCCAAATGGACACGGTGTACGATCACACCGCTAGGCTCAACTTCTTCATCCGGGGCATTTGGGGTCGCTTTCGTGACCACGTGCACTTCGACCCCAAGCCGAGCGAGCTGCTGACTGAGGTCGAAGACATGAGGACTGATTCCGCCAACGATGCGCGGCGGGTACTCCCAGGAAAGCATCACCACTCGAATCATGTATTTGGGGAGTCTACCGGAACCATCGGACGGGTCGGAACCCGTAGGATAAACTGAACTATGCGATTCCTGAGAGTGGTGCTGGCGCTCATTGTTCTGGGTGGGATCGCAATTGGCTTCTTCACGGTGGTCCGTTCACGAAACCCCGTCGCCAGCCTCCCCGATCCGACGCGTCCCGAGCCTTGGTCAGTGAAAACACTCGATCCGAGAGGAAAGGACGCTGTTTTCCTCACCAATGGTCAAGTTGGCGTTCTCGTGGGGCGCACCGGATTCGCGTTTGACTTGGCGGGTGGCCCGCTCCCGTCGTTCGCGATGGATGCGTACGAATTAGAAGGCGAGGAACGCATTCGCGCTCTTCGCTCTCCCTTGGCGGTCGACGTCACGATTGATGGAATCAAGCTTGCCGGGGACGTCTTGCACAGCTACGCGCAAGAGCAGAGCTTTCGCACGGGACGATTGGAGACCGATTACTGGATTTACCGAGATCGTAAGCGCGTCCGAGTCGAGGTGCTCCAGGCGGTAGATCCGTCCCGGCCGTGCCTGGTCACCGAACTGAAGTTCTCGTCCGGGCAGCCGGTGACGATCCAGCTAGCGCCAGCAGAGAGCGCTCGCTGGACGACGAAATTCTTAGAATCAGAAGCCTGGAAGCAGGATGGGTCAACTTGGGGCATCGAGTTGCAACCCAACGTATCGGCTTCGCTGAAGATTATCAGCGCATACGGTCAGCCCCCGGCAGAACAGCCGGGAATGCCCGATTGGACGAACGCGTTCGCGAGCGACATCGAGGTCGAGGGAAGTGTCGAGGACCAGCAGGCAATCCGTTCGATGCTCTTTGCGCTCAGGTCTTCGGTGCCGAGCACTCCTAGCGAAGTACGGGTTAGTCCGATGATGCTGAGCAACGAGGTCTACAACGGCCATGTTTTCTGGGATGCAGATGCTTGGGTTTTCCCCGCACTGGCACTCCTTGAGCCAGATCGGGCGCGCAAGATTCCCGAGTACAGGCTGAAGCATGCTGCCCAGGCTGCCGACAACGCAAAGACCGCCGCGCAGCGAGACCCGACGATCCCGTTTGGTGAGCCCGAGCGGCTTGCAAGTGCGATGATGTTCCCGTGGGAAAGCAGTGTGTCGGGGCGCGAGACCGTTCCTGGGCCTAGCAAGTACCAGCACCACATCACCGGAACTGTCGCCTTCTGGATGCAGCGCGCAGCCGATCTTGGCCTCGTACCCCAAAGCGAGGCTGACCGCATCGGACGCGGGGCGGCGCAGTTCTGGCTCGCCCGCATGAAGAAGCGGCCGGATGGCTTCTACGGCATCGAGTACGTCATGTCCCCCGACGAGAACCATACGGGTGATAACGACTTGTACACGAACTTGTTGGCCCAGTGGACGATCGATCGGTACGCGCCGGGACATGGTCGCACCGTGTACATGCCCAAGGACGCAGTCTCGTTCTTGAATTACGATGGCGATGCGCTGCGGAAGTACAAGCAGTCCGCGGGCATGCTGGCCCTCTATCCCCTACAGTCTCCAGAGGTCGAGCTGCAGGCGATGAAGATGTTCGAGCGGTTCGGCGACAAGACCTCTCGAAATGGTCCCGCGATGAGCGATAGCGTCCATGCGCTGATCGCCGCCCGGCTTGGCTTGAGCCGGACAGCTTACGGTCTCTGGCGCAAGAGCTGGTTCGATTTCACGCGTGGCGGGATGCTTCAGTTCAGCGAGAAGCGGGTATTGCGGCGGACCTATTTTCTGACCGGCGCAGGCGGTTCAATCCAGACCGTACTTTACGGCTTTGCAGGCATTCGCATAGACCCGAAGAAGGACGAGCTGGCACGCGCATCGCTCCCGCTCAAGAACGGGATGTGGCTGAACATCAAGCCGCAGCTCCCGCGCGAATGGCAGTCGCTGAAGATCAAGGGGCTCGCCGTGCTCGACAGGCGCTACGATGTTGCGATTCGAGCAAACAAGGTCACAATAGCTCCCGCCGCTGGCGAGTAAAGTAGGGTCATGGAGCTCACTCGAAGATCGCTTCTCGGCGCTGGACTCGCAGGCATCGGCCTTTCGGCTCTGGGTATTCCTGCTCTCGTCACCGCCAAGCCCACATCGTCGCGAAAGCGCCCGACGAACATCATCTTCTGTGTGTCCGACGGCATGCCCATTTCCGTGCCGACCATCGCCGACGTGTATCAGCAGCGCGTGCTTGGTAAGAAGGGCTACTGGATGTCGCTAATCGAGGATCCCGAAGTAGTGACGGGGGTACAGGATACGCACAGCCTTAGCTCGGTCGTGACGGATTCTGCGGCTGCCGCTGCGGCGTGGGGATCGGGCGTCTACCACTGGAACGGACAGATCAACATGCTCGCCGACAAGCGGCCACTAGAACCCATAGGTCGCCTGATGAAGAAGGCTGGCATGAGAGTTGGGCTAGTTACGACGACGACGATCACGCACGCCACGCCGTCTGGGTTCTCGGTCTCGATCTTCGACCGAGAATGGCAAGATCAGATCGCCGCGCAGCATCTCGATATTGGATTGGACGTCCTCATGGGGGGTGGGAACTTATTCTTCGCCGCGGACAAGCGGACCGACAAGCGCGACCTCTACGCCGAGTTCGCAGCGAAGGGGTACACGGTCCTGCGCGATCGACGGTCGCTGATGGATACGACCGGTCAGAAGCTCCTCGGTATCTTTACGGACTCGCACCTCCCGTTCACGGTAGATCGAGACAATGACGCCATGCTTCGCATGAAGACGCCTACATTGGCGGAGATGACAAGGAAGGCGCTCGCCGCGCTGGACGGAAGTTCCGAAGGGTTCTTGCTCCAAGTCGAAGGAGGCCGAGTTGATCATGGCAACCACGCCAACGATCTCCCCGCCGCCATCTTCGATCAGATTGCGTTCGAAGAGGCGCTGAAAGTCGTCATGGACTTCGCCCGTGAAGACGGCGAGACGCTCGTGGTCATCACCGCTGACCACGCCTGTGGCGGGCTCGCGTTGAACGGCGCGGGATACGAGTACTTCGATGCCACTGCGGGCCTTGAGACGCTCGCCGGGATGAAGTCAAGCTACGCTCCGCTGCTGGTTTCGCTCGGATTGCAGCCGACTCCCGCGAAGGTCCGTGATGTGGTCGAGGACAAGCTCGGTCTCAAGTTGAGCAGTGAAGAGGCGCAAGCGTTCCGGGATACGCTCGACGGCAAGTCTCCGTTCAAGCTCGCTTCGCTGTACAGCTCGACGACCAGCTCGGTGGCGCTGCTGCTTGGCAACCACTCGAAGGTGAATTTCACGAGCGGGAACCACACGAACGATCATGTGCTTCTGAGCGCGTTCGGCCCGGGCTGCGAGCACTTCCATGGTCTGACGAAGAACGTTGAGGTCTACTCGATCTTGACCGGGTTACGTGGAATCGCCCACAACAACCCGAGCCTGGACTTTGAGTCTTCCAAGAAGCTCATGCAGACGACCGCGGTGCTCGATCCCTCTCACGGATGCTGCGACGAAGAGTGTCCGTTCGAGGTTTATGCCCGCGGGGACCTGGAAGCGCTGGCCGCGATGGTCGGTTAGGCGGCCAATGCCTTGACTGCACCGATGATCTCGACGTCTGCCCGTGCCGCGACCTCATTGTAGGCGAGGACGGAAAGCGTTGGCAGGTAACGGGAGACCACGCGTGAGAGCGGGAGTCGCAGGTTCGTGTTGCAAAGCAGCACGGGGTTCATCCCTTGGGCGACGGCGCGATCGGACTCCTCGCGGAGCTGGTCGAGGACCCGTTGTTGTTCCACTGGATCGAGCGCGAGGACCGCGCCCATACTTGTCTGCTGCAAGGCTTCTTGGAGAGCGCGTTCCAGCGCGGGCTCCAGGGTTAGACAGTAAAGTCTGTTGTCTTGGTCGATGACCTGACGCGTGATGGTCCGGTTGATGGCCGCGCGGACCAGTTCGCCGAGTTGATCGGGATCCTTGACGCGGCTTGCAAAATCGGCAAGGGTTTCGAGGATGGTCACCATGTCGCGGACAGGAACCCGCTCGCGGAGCAGATGCTGTAGGACTTTCTGCACATCGCCGACGGTCATCTGGCTGGGGATGAGTTCCTCGACGACCGCGGCGTTATGTGCCTTTGCGTTCTCGACCAAATTCATCACGTCCTGGCGACTGAGCAATTCGGCGGCGTGGCTTTTCACAACTTCGCTGAGGTGAGTGGCCATCATTGCGGTCGGTTCGACGACGGTATACCCCTCTATTTCTGCTTGATCACGCAGCCCGGCATCGATCCAAAGCGCATCAAGGCCGAATACTGGCTCTTGGCAAGGCTGTCCGATGAGCGCGACTCCGCCAGATCCAATGGCCAGCAGACGATCGGGGTCGATGGTGGCCCGGGCGATCTCTTCGCCGCGCACCTTGATGACGTATTCGTTCGCACTCAGTGCGACACTATCGCGAATGCGGACGCTGGGCATCACGAAGCCAAGTTCGGTTGCCACTTGGCGGCGAGTTGCCGTCACTCGGTCAGGCAGGTCGCCTCCCGATTTCGGATCGGCCAGGCGCGTAATGCCGTATCCAACTTCAAATTCGAGCGCATCGACACCGAGCAGGGGCATGATGGTCTCCGGCGCGCCGGGGTTACCAGCGACCGCGGCCGCGGCAGCCAACTGTCGGGCGGTCTGCGGTTCCTCTTTTGGAGCAAGCTGCTTCGTGATCGCCGCACCGTGCTGATTGGCCAGTCGGCTCAGGGCGAGAAGTCCGCCGCCTGCACCAAGGAATATGAATGCGGGGAAGCCGGGGATGAAGGCAAATGTGCACAGCGTGAAGCCCGCCGCCATGAGCGCGCGAGGCTGCCCGAGCAACTGGCTCAGCAACTCGCTACCCATATGCCGCTCTTGACCGGCGCGGGTGACCAGCAGACCGCTTGCGGTCGAGATGAGCAGAGCGGGGATTTGCGAGACGAGACCTTCGCCTACCGACAGCAGCGCGTACGTCTGCAGAATGGTCAGAGCGTCGCCTTCGCCGCGCATGAATCCGACCACGAAGCCGCCGATGATGTTGACGATGATGATGAGGACGCTGGCGATGGCGTCGCCCTTGACAAACTTACTCGCGCCGTCCATCGCACCGTAGAAATCGGCTTCGCGCTTGACTGCCTTGCGGCGTTCCTTCGCCTCGACTTCATCGATCAGACCGGCAGCGAGGTCGGCGTCGATCGCCATCTGCTTACCGGGCATGGCGTCCAAGGTAAATCGAGCAGTGACTTCGCTCACGCGTCCGGCACCATTCGTGATGACGATGAACTGAACGATCATGAGGATACAGAACGCGACAAACCCAACGAAGAAGTCGCCTCCCATAACCAGGTTGCCAAAGGTTTCGATGACGTGCCCCGCTTCACCTGTTCCCAGGATCAGTTTGGTAGCGGCAAAGCTGAGCGCAAGTCGCTGGAGCGTTGTCAGTAGCAGCATCGAAGGGAAGACGCTGAACTTCAGCGGGTCGTCTACGTTCACCGAAGCGAGCAGAATGATGACGGCAGCGGCCATCGAGACAACCAACCCGAGGTCAAGCACCCAATGGGGCAGGGGGATGATCAGCATGGCGATCATCAGCATGAGCGCTGCGCCAAGCATCAAGTCGGTCTGACGTAAGATCCGGTTGAGCAACTGCATAAGTCAAAGGCCCATGTGGGGCTATTCGGAATCATTGGTACTTATACGGGTTCGCTCAGGGTCAAATGAACGAAAAGCGCCCCTGCTCCGAAGTGCAGGGGCGCTAGACGATGGTCAGGTCGAGGGCGGTTAGGCCTTCTTGCGGCGTCGGGCGACGAGCGCCAGTGCGCCGAGGCCCATGGTAATCCAAGTGCCGGGCTCAGGTACGACGTGAACGTTGAACGCCTGGACACCGTTGTTGGTGGTCAGTGCGTACAGGGTCAGGTCATAACCCTGGGCGGCCGGAGTGACCGCGCCCCACTTGACTTCCCCGGACTGGTTAAGGTTGCCGTTGATCACGGTTCCAAGAGGTACCGCACGAGCCGACACGACCGTACCGAGGGAAGCAGGATTCGATGCGTCGAAGATGCGGACGACCATCGCGCCATCGTTGACTGCGGCCGTGCTACCCGAGAACAGGTCGATCGAAGCCAGGAGCTTGCAGTTGCCGACTTGGATGTAGTCGACTGCGCGCTGGTTGCCCGTCATACCGGTGGAAACGACCTGGTTGGCGCTGTTCGTGGTAAGGTCAATCGAGCTCGCGAAGCGGAAACCCTGATCGCCAATACCGACTAACGAGTTGGGGGTCACGAAGGTGTTGCCCAGCCGGAAGCCGAGGTCGCCGGGCAAGGCTGGCGAGAACGTGTTGATGCTGTTGACGTTTAGTCCGCCCGCACCATTGTCGGTGAAGATCGCGAAGCCGCGCTCGCCAGTCTGTGCTGCGACCGACGAGTTCGCGTATCCCGCGACGAGGCGCGTGTTTGCGCCCGTACCGATCAGGTCAAGCGTGTCGCCAAGTCGGAATCCATTGCCAGCAAGAAGGACAGGATCCGGAACAAGGCCGTTATAGACGACCGTCGGAGCGGAACCCGGCGATGTCCACTTGTAGATCTTGTACGTGGACGTCCCAGCGTTATTCGTTGTCAAATTTGAGGCGTATGTGGTGCCGTCTGCCGCGATGGCGACCTTGCTGAACCCAAACGTACCGCCGCTGACGCCGGTCATGTCGTAGTTCCCCTCGTAGGCGCCCGTGATCGCGTTGTGAATCTTCAGGGCTGCGGTGCCAGCTGCCGATCGGTCAGCAATGACGACCTTATTGGTGGCGGCGTTGTAGGCCATGCCACGGATTCGGTCGCCGGTTGGGTTTGCAGTGTAGCCGTGCTCACTATTCTCAAGCCAGCCGTTTGCAAGACCGCCCGCACCGAACGTAGCCATCGGGTTGAACGAGGTAACCGGGCTCGCGTTGGCAGCAACCGCCACCGCGACCAAGCCAAAAATGCTCAGTTTTCGCATATTAATTCTCCTTTCTTCCATAACAACGTGTGCAGCAAAAAAGACACTGACAACATCGTCATTGATCTATCGCAAGATTAGGACCAGTTTGTGACGCCGAATCAGAGAACTTGCGTACGTCAGGTAATCGTGCGAGTCGGAATGCATCAAATGGCGTCCGAATCCCGTATAGTCATTCAACCTCGAGGCACTATGATTAAAAAACTTCTCGCTCTTTCCGTTCTCTGCGCTTGCTCGCTCGCTTTCACTGGGTGTGGCAACAAAGGCACTGACACCGCTTCTAGCTCGACCACGACCGAAGTGAAGACGCCAGGTGCAACCGGAGCTGTAGAGCCCGTGGCGTACACGAACGCCGAAGGGAAGCTGCTCTGCCCCGTGATGGGTACCGTGGTCGAGAGCCCGGAGAAGGCCGTTGGTCACCAGGACTACGAAGGGAAGCGCTACTACTTCTGCTGTGGCGGCTGCCCGGAGAAGTTCAAGGCCGACCCTGCCAAGTACGCCAAGAAGTAAAGGCTGGGAGTACACTAGCCCAAGTCATGCCGAAGCGAATCGAGACGGTCGTTCTTCACGATAGCGCGACACCCGTTCTTGGAGACATCCAGAAGGGCGGGAGTGTCATCGTCACCAGCCTTGACACGCTGGTCAGCCAGGCTAGGGCGCATGCGCTCTGGCCGCTTACCTTCGGTTTGGCGTGCTGCGCCATCGAAATGATGTGCACAGTGGCCTCACGATTCGACTTGGCCCGATTCGGGTCGGAAGCATTCCGAGCCACCCCGCGCCAGGCCGACGTCATGATCATCGCCGGTCGGTTGAGCAAGAAGATGGCGCCGGTGCTCCGACAGATCTACGACCAGATGCCCGAACCCAAGTGGGTGATCAGCATGGGGGCGTGCGCCTCCTCGGGCGGGGTCTACAACAACTATGCAATCGTACAGGGGGCCGACCAAGTCGTTCCCGTCGATGTGTACGTCCCGGGTTGCCCGCCATCGCCCGACGCCCTCATCTATGCGGTTTTGAAGCTGCAGCAGAAGATCAAGGGCCAGAAGCCGCGGTCTCTCAAGGAGCTTCGACTCATCGAAGTCAACCCGCGTACGCTGGACGAGGTGCGGGCATGAGCGTTTCACTTCTGCGCGACGTCGTCAAGCCGATTGCCACCGGATTTGGGATCACCTTCAAGCGGCTCAAAAAGGACAAAGTCACGGTTCAGTACCCGGACGAGTTGCGCGAGCAATACCCGCGGACCCGCTGGCGACACTATCTGACGCGCTACGACAGTGGCCTGGAGCGGTGTATCGGCTGTTCGCTGTGTGCCGGTGCCTGCCCGGCGCGATGCATCTACGTTGAGGCAGCGGAGAACACAGAAGCCGAGCGCTACTCACCCGGCGAGCGTTACGCCACCCGCTACGAGATCAACATGCTCCGATGCATCTTCTGTGGGTATTGCCAGGACGCTTGCCCAACGGGTGCGATCGTCCTGCGCAAGGATTTTGAGCTGGCAAACTACAAGCGTGAGCAGTTCATCTTCACGAAGGACATGCTACTTGAGGAGTATCCAGATCAGAACCTGGAGGCTTATCGCTCCAAGATTTCAGGCGCAGAAGCGGCGATTTATCGCGGTTAAGACGACTTTCGCTTGAATGTTTGTGGTGCGCAAGGTGGGACTCGAACCCACACCCCTCGCGGGACTGGAACCTAAATCCAGCGCGTCTACCAATTTCGCCACTCGCGCACGTCCCCGTAGGATACCAGGTAGCCTCCCTGATCGATGATTCTGGTACTGGGTGGCGCTGGCTATATCGGGTCCCACATGGCGAAGGCCCTGCGCGAGGCAGGTGAGCCGCACTTGATCTTTGATAACTTCTCCAGCGGTCATTTGGCGGCGGTGAAGGGCTCGAAGTGGCTGCGCGGTGACTTGCGAAATCCTGAGGACCTGCGCAAGGTCCTGTCGTTGTACGACATTGACGTCGTCATGCACTTTGCCGCGAGCATCTCGGTGGGTGAGAGCGTCCGCATGCCCGCCGAGTACTGGCAGAACAACTTCGTGGGGGTCCTCAACCTCTTGGATGCAATGCGTTATGCGGCAGTTCACAAGCTTGTCTTCAGCTCGACCGCCGCGGTTTTTGGGGAGCCCCAAGAGATCCCCATCGCGGAAGACCATCCGCACGCACCGACCTCGCCGTACGGCGACTCCAAGCATGCAGTGGAGCTCGCACTCCGAGCCTATGGCGAAGCGTACGGGATGCGGAGCGTCGCACTCCGGTACTTCAACGCGGCCGGTGCCGACCCAGACGGAGTGCTCGGTGAGGATCATCGCCCCGAGTCTCACCTTATCCCCGCTGCGTTTCTGAGCGCGATGGGCAAAACAGCCCCAATGCAGATCTTTGGGACCGACTATCCCACGCGGGATGGCACCTGCGTGCGCGACTACGTGCACATCATGGACTTGGCGCAGGCACACCTGCTCGCGGTACACCACTTGCGCGCAGGGGGAGACTCGCGCGAGTACAACCTCGGCAACGGCGAAGGGTTCAGCGTGCGCGAAGTGCTTGAAACCACTGAGAGAGTGACCGGGATGAATGTGCCGCGCACTGATGGGCCGAGGCGCGACGGGGACCCGGCTACGCTCGTCGCGAGCTCTGCCCGGATCCGGGAAGAGTGGGGCTGGAAGCCCGCCTACCCGGATCTTGAAACCATCGTGCGTCACGCCTGGGATTGGCGCAAAGCGAATCCGGACGGCTACACCGACTAACCGGACTACTTCAGCGGGTCCTGGTCGGCATTGTAGTCGGGCCGGAGCAGCTTGCCACTGCGGCGGAATTTCTTTTTGAGTGCGATTTCGACCTCCGCCCACTGATCGGCGGCTACCTTCCGGGTGGATCCATCTACGAATGCTACGATCCGGGACCCATCCGGCCAAGCCCTCGATTCGTAGATCGCGGGGATGCTTGTTGGATCGTCGATGTCGGTCATAGAGACACCCGCCAGGTTCATGTTGAAGATTGGGCGCCCCCCATTCGGGTTCAAGGATTTGAACAACTCGGAATTCTTGACGTACGGGAAGATGGATCCGCGAAAACTCGCCTGCGTTTGGAAGTAAGGGATGATATCCTCTGAATCTGAGGAAAGCAGGATGATTGCTATGCCCAATTGCTTGTAGTTCGATAGCTGCATCGTCGCGCTTGCAACTGCGGTGGGCTCGTGTAGCGCGCCGCCTTGAATCTTCTGAAGCAGCGCTTCCAGGGTCATGGCCGGATTCGGGGAGATGCTTGAGATGGTCTGACTGTTGATGAGGTACATGCGCCAGCTTGCGGTGGAGAAATCAGGTTTATTCGCATCGACCATGCCGCCGGTTTGTTTGCCGATGGCCAGGCGATAGGTCACTACGTAGGTCACTCCGTTGATCTCGACCTCGTCCCCAGCCGTCCAAGCGGTGCTCAGCATGGTGAGGCGCATCATCGGCTCGTCTTCCTCGGTTCCAATGGCGGTGCCAAATGCTCCCGCGAACCCGGAAATCAGTGATTCAAGGATGCCGGTCCCTTCACCTTGCTTAATTTCTACCGCCTTCATCTTGGTCGGCAGCTCACGGAGCGTGTAGGTAAGCGGGTAGACCTTGCCTTCGAGAACTTCGGCTATCGTTGCCTTCGGCGCGGCCATCGCGCCTGCCGTGAAGACCAGCAGGCAGAGTAGTGAAATGAGCGATCTTTTCATCGGATGTTGTCTCCCGTGCTCCATCTTACTGGCTAGGTAAAATTCCCATGCAAGGAGCGTGAAAATCTATTGAAAGTGCCTACTGATTTGAAATACACGAACAGCCACGAATGGGTGCGACTTGAGGGCGATGTTGCCACGATCGGGATCACCGATCACGCTCAAGGGGAGCTAGGAGACGTCGTCTTTGTGGACCTACCGCAAGTCGGTCGGGCGCTGCAGACCGAAGAGAGCTTCGGCACTGTGGAGAGCGTGAAGACTGTGAGCGATCTGTACGCCCCTGTTGCTGGGGAAGTTGTGGAGACCAACGGCGCACTCGGGGGCCAGAGTGAGCTTGTGAACACCGATCCATACGGTGGCGGGTGGCTGGTCAAGATTCGGGTTGCCGACGCGGCAGCGGTTGAGGCACTCATGTCGCCTGAGCAGTACAGCGCCGAACTCAGTTAAGGCTGAGACCTAAGCAAAAGAGCCCTCGCATCACTGATGCGAGGGCTCTTTGTGTCGTCAGGAATTCAGGCTATCCGCCTTCGTCCTTTCCAGCCCCGCCAGGTGCTGTCTGGGTGGTCGCGCCTGCACGCGACTCTCCGGGTGCCGGAGCACCCTTAGGCAGGTCCGTGGTCTCGACCTTGCCTTGCACAGGGGGGCGATCATCCTTCACGTCGTTTGCGCAGCCAAAGAGAGCACACGCGGAACCGACGATCGCTACTGCGAACAGAATTACTTTGATCTTCATAGTGATTATTGGCAATAGGGGGCCTGTGATGCGACAGAGCCGTCCACGTAGACCGCCGGGTCATTAGTCGTGAAGTCCCAGTCAGGTCGGAACATGTACGGGTGACAGCCACCGCCGCCACCGTAGAACCAGCGGCCGCAAGGCATGGCGCGTGAACCGTACTTGCCCCAAGGATCGCGTCGGGGATCCGTACGCGCCGTAGCTGCGGTCGTTCCGAGAGAAAGCTTCAGATAGCGAGCACTCGAGTCCGTCGCAACCATGACAATGCCCCCATTGAACGCGTCTACGCCGGTGAGAGTGGTGTTCGTGGTGTAGCCACTGGTGCCACCGTTCGCGGTCGAACAACCGGCCGCGCTCGCAGGTGAGTAGATGCAGGGCGAGTTCGCGTCGTTGCACTGCAGCCACGGCGAAGCGTAGCCATAGCCGTACAGCGAGCGACGACCGTGGCCGTGCCAGAACAAGATCTGCTGCGAAATAGCGGCGACCGCTGTGCTGGCATATCCGTTCAAGTTGCCGTTATAAGTGTACGTCGGGGAAACGAGGCCGGTCGGCTGAGTCGCGGGTCCGTAGGTGCCCGAAGTGTTGATCACCTGACCTGAGGGACACTGAAGGATCTGCGTATTCTTCATGTACGGCTGCATCGAGTTGAATACGAAGGTAGCCGCGGCGTCACGCTTCCACGCAGGGTCGGTCGCTGGAAGTTGGCTCGCCGGAACCGGAATGAATCGGTTCCAGTTGTAGCCACCCGCAGGATCGCTCGGGTGGAAAGCGAGTGGGAATAAGTCGTCCGAGTCTGCCAAATAGATGTTGACCGCAGTTCCGCTCTGCTTCAGATTCATGAGAGACTGGGTTTTCTTCGCCGCAACCTTTGCCTGGGCGAAAACGGGAAACAGAATGGCGGCAAGAATCGCGATGATTGCAATGACCACAAGGAGTTCAATAAGAGTAAATGCCTTTTTCATAGTGCACCGTCTACGGAGATTGCCTGGAATGACTCCGAAGATAGCTCACTATACAGCAATTCTCGCTGCATCGATATGCTGCTGCGAGAAACTTATGCGTTGCCGATCACGTAATCTCGAGATCGTGTAGCATGCGCGGGTTCTGACGCCACTCTGGTCGAATTTTGACGACGAGTTCTAGGTACACCCGCTGACCTAAGATGTCCTCGATTTCGATCCGGGATTCGGTGCCTATCTGCTTGAGCATCGCCCCCTGCTTTCCGATCATGATCGCCTTCTGTCCGTCCTTCTCGACGACGATGCTAGCCGTGATCCGCACACGATCCCGCTCCGGTTCTGGCTCCCACATCTCCACGACCGTCGCGATCGCGTGGGGAACTTCCTGTTTTGTGAGTCGCAACGCCTTCTCGCGGATGAGCTCGGCGGCGAGCCGCCGCATCGGTTGATCGGTGAACTCGTCCTCGGGCCACTGGCTGTCACCCTGCGGAAGCCGGGCAACGATCATTTCCAGCAGCTTCTCGGCGTTCTGCTTCTTGGTTAAGCACGTGAGCATGTACTCTGCGGTGCCGAAGAGCTCGCAGTACGCCTCGACATTCTCCTTGACGAACTCAGCGCGTAGAAGGTCCATTTTGTTGAGACACAGGATGATGCCGTTGAAGCCTGGGTGTTCTTGGGCATGCGGATACTTCCAGACGGCTTCTACAAGCTCGGCGATGGCGCGGTCTTCGTCCTGCGGTGGCTTGCTGCAGTCGGCCACGAACAAGATCATGTCGACCTCGGCCAACGCACCTTTGGCGGCGTCGTTCATGATCCGCCCGAGATGGGTGTGAGGCTCATGCATGCCCGGCGTATCCAGCAGTGCGAGTTGGAAATCGGGTTCGGACAGAATGCCCAAAATTCGTGAACGGGTGGTCTGGCGCTTGTTGCTGACAATCGACACTTTCTGGCCGACGAGTTGGTTCACCAGAGTCGATTTCCCGACGTTGGGCTTGCCGATGACCGCAATGGCTCCGCAGCGGTGGTTCACAGGCTATTCCCGCTTCCTAAAGACGACGCTCATCCCAAGTTCTCCAATGGGCTCCGAGACTTCTCCAGGCCGCCGGTCCTGGCTGCCGCGCCGACGTCGTCGACGGCGTCTGGTCCCTGGGCTCACACGCTCGTCGAGGTCGCTGAGCTCCTCGGGAAGGTCCACCTCGATTTGGCTCGGTTTCAGCAGCAGGTCGTCAGCCAGCTCTTCGGTCCATCCTTCTTCCATCCACTCACCTAGCTTCATGATTGGGACTTCAAAGTTGAGGTGGTCGTAGTCAATCGTGTTTTCTGGGCGGTCCGGGATCGCCGGAGCGATGAGAAGCTCATCGAGATTGCGATTCAGCATCGCGTCCAACTCGCTGCGCGGCCCGACGGCAAAGACGTACGTCATCCCGTCCATGGCTGTGAAGCGAAGATGGGTTTGATCGAGAGCTGCCCACTCGTGGGTTCCGACATTGTAAGCGGCCCACTTGTCAGGCAACGTGATCGCCCGTGGGCCGGGCTTCGTACAGTGCACGGTGAGGAATGGCGGGCGCACATGGACCACATCGTCGTGGTAGTTCCATGCGGGGGCGCCGGCCATGTCTCCGAGGGCGCGGACCAAGGCTGGCGTCATCACCGGTTCGCCGAGGAACACACTCGTCCAGCGGCCGTCCGTTTGCTCTGCTCCGTCGAACTCCCGAATGACGTAGCTGGGCAGACCGGTTTGGCTGTACTCACCCAGGACGATCGCGTTCTCGGGGATCGCGAAGTAGCTTGGTTCTAGCTGGCTGCCAGCAGCCAGATCTCGATCTGGAATCGCCTCGCACAGCGGGTGACGTCGGTTCAGGACCGTTGAACCCGACCTGCTTGCGTAAGGCTGGGGCTTGAGGGCGATGCCGGTAACCTCGCGTACCCGTTCTAGGGCGTCGCGGCCCGAATCGAAGACCCCTGCTGCGTACATCCAGAAAAGAACCTTTCCGTCGCGCTGAAGACGACTCTTGATCGCGCTTCGCACTTCGGGTCGGATGTCCCACGCATTCACGAAGATGTGAACCTTACACTCGGGGAAGTTCTCACGGTGGGCGAGATCGCTCAGCAAATAGAAGCCGGCGCTCAGCCCGCTGCGCAGGACCGATTCGCGCACGTTTTGCACGAGGAGCCCAAACGCTTTGGCGTCGGCCAAGTAGGCTAGCGAGCGCTCGTCAATGAAAACGGCCACATCGGGATTTGTTGCTTGCCCGATGCGGGCTCGGAGCAACGCTTCTCGGACTAGCTCGGCACGTTGCCAGATCCCGGGAGTATTGAGCCATCCGTTGCCCCAAATGTCCATCCAGCATATGCCGCTGCTATGGGCAAGGGCCGCGCCGGCTCCGCGCCACTGGACGCTCTCGAGCGCCTGCGGAGTTCGGATGGTTGGGTTGAAATCGTCCGGCTCTTGCTGGCCGCTGCTGATTGGCGTCTTGAAGTCCTCTTCGCTGATGTAAAGCTTGCCATTGAGCGCAAAGCTGTCAATAGGGCAAGGGAACGGACATGTGCCGCCCGGCAGTCGATTCTTGTAGCTTGGCGGACCGGCAATGATGTCTACTTCGGGCGTCCGGAGCAACTTGCCGAGGCTCAGGTGGCCGCTGGCAGCGTGATCCCACTCAAACGTGTACCCGTAGCTCACTCCCACAAGGAACATTCCATCGGTCGCTTTCTTGACCGCATATGCCAGGCTGCTGATCCGCTCGACGGTGGCGTCGCTCAGGAAGAGGTGCGTGTCCACCCATCGGCGCTGCTTGCGCCCGGTGCGCACAAAGTCCTCAGCCTTGCCTGAGTTGTACTTTGGCAAAAGGACGTTATCAAAGGTGACCTTTCCGTCAAACCACGCGGCCCGGAGGGCCACCGTGTCGTTGCTGTAGCGCATTCTCAGCCACTCGCGGAACTTGGTCAAAGACGCTGCCGAGGTGTCGTAACCTTGGCCGTTGGCGAAGAACCACTCGCCCCGTTCGATGTGCAGACCGAGGATGTTGCCCGCATTCGGCAGGCGCATCAGCTGCTGCGAGAAGCTCGCGAGACATTCAGCCGCAACCTCCCAGAACTCGTCGTGGCAGATGCTCGGTTCGGCGAGCTCGCCCTGTGCGTTCGCGTAGGCCGCTCCGGGATATCGTTTTTCCCAGTCGTTCGGAGCGGTGAAAACCAGGCGGAACATAACCTGCGAGTCTGGGTTGACGCTCACTGTCTTGTCGAGCAGAAACGCGGCGACACCGACGGCATCCTCAACTCGCGCAGGATCGACGATGAACTCAACGTAGTGGATGAACGCCGAGACCCCGTGCTCGTGGGCGAGCCGGATCTCTTCGAAAACGTTGTCCGATCTGCGCTGATCCGAGGCAGCCCCAAAGAAAAAGATGGGAGGAATGACTTTGCCGTCTCGAACGAGCAGCGCGTGGCCCTCTTGCTGGATGACTTGGGGAGCGTTCGCTGGGATTCGCACCGGCTCGCGCTTCGGCTTGGCGGGCGGTTCGGGCTCCTTTGAAACAACGGGTTCAGGGCGCGGCGTCTTCTCAGCGCGTGCCCGCTGCGGTCGTTCAGGTCGAGCTTGTTTTGGCTCCTCGCGCTCGGAATCGGGCACCAAGGCGTCGGCGGCAGTCACGAGTTTGCCGCGTCCGCGTCGTCGGCTGCGGCGCGTCGAGCTTCGTGCTTCCTCCTCGGCTTCGGGCGCGGCGGCCCCGCTGGCAATGCTTGCGGCGGTACCGGCGGCGCGCCACTGGAGGATCACGAGCTCATCGCGATTCGGGGGCGTTGTGATCTCCGGAAGCGCTGGGATGGCCACGGCTGCGGGCTTCTGGCCACCACGAATCGGCTTTGCCGAGACAGCGGCGGGCTTTTGGGGGGTCGCCTCGCGGCGGGTCACCGGGCGGAAAGAGATCTCGATGCGGCCTTCGGGATCGTTCCAAGCAAACTGGGTCGGCTTCGGCTTAGGGGCTCGCTTCCGGCTGGCTGGCTTCTCCGGTGCCGTTTCAACTGCGGCGGGTTCGGGATTCGGCGCAGGCGTACGCTTGGGGCGGGATGGGCGCCGCGGCGCCTCCGTAATGGCTTCGACGACGGGGGGAACTACCTCTACGTTCGGGGTCTTCTTGGCGCGAGTAGTTCGCGTCTTCGGCTGTTCGGTTGCGACCGCGGTCGCTTCAGTGGTTGCTTTCGGTTTTCGCATAGGGGATTTCTAAACTCTGTTGGATGGCTTCAAGCAAGGCTTCGGGAGTATCGAACATCGCCAGCGGATGCCACTTGGCAAGCTGTCCGACCGTTCCCGCTCCGTACGTGACGCCGATGGATCGGACTCCGGCACTGGCAGCGCACTCCAAGTCGAATGCGGAATCGCCGATCAGGATCGCTTCCGCGGGGGTGACCTGAAGCTGATGGCAAGCCGCCTCGGCAGGGTCTCCCGCTGGCTTTGGGTGCGCGGCATCTTCGGCGGCAATGACCGAATCCACTTG
Organism: Chthonomonas sp.; assembly: GCA_016788115.1. Classification (NCBI taxonomy): domain Bacteria; kingdom Bacillati; phylum Armatimonadota; class Chthonomonadia; order Chthonomonadales; family Chthonomonadaceae; genus Chthonomonas; species Chthonomonas sp. The sequence continues at coordinate 145,242 of JAEURR010000008.1, forward strand.
ACTCAAAGCTGGAAACTGATCGAGGAATTCGCGCAACTCGACACGATTCTTGCTCGTGACTAAGCCGATACGTTTTCCTGCCCCGCGGAGCTGGTGCATGGCCAGAACCGCCGGTTCAAAAAGGCGACTGCGCGACTGATGATGACGAAACCGGTCCATCGCGAACTGTACGCGATCTTGGACCTCATGGGGAGCGGACTCGCCGAGACCGAGCAGATTCATCTGATCGTGAAGCGGGCGTCCAATGATGCTCCGTAAAAAACCGTCATCCGGTCGGGTGCCTGAAAACTCTTCGAATGTATCTCCGAGACCTGCCGCAATGATCGGCACGGTATCGGCGAGAGTTCCATCGACATCGAAGAGTACAGCTTTGCACTCGCTCAACGCCTGTAGAACTGTCATCCGTGCCTCAAGTATGGCAGATCGTCACTCGGCGGCGTGCGACTCAGGCCGCATCATGGGGAAGAGCAGGATCTCCCGCAGCGAATCCGCGCCCGTGAGAAGCATCGCCATACGGTCGATACCGATGCCGCACCCACCCGTCGGGGGCATCCCGCATTCGAGCGCGTAAATGAAGTCTTCGTCCATCGGATGCGCCTCTTCGTCCCCCTTTTCACGCTCAGCGACCTGGCCTTCGAACCGCTCGCGCTGGTCAATGGGGTCATTGATCTCACTGAACGCGTTGCATAGCTCTCGCCCAAGCACATACCCTTCGAATCGGCGGGTAAATCCGGGCCGGGCGGGGTCCTTCTTGGCGAGCGGCGAGGTCTCCAGCGGGTAGCCGATGACGAATGAGGGCTGGATGAGCGTCGGCTCGACGAAGACCTCGAGCAGCTTCTCTATCAGCCCACCGAGCTGGTGCTCCTCTTCAAGGATGATCCGCTTCTTGGTCTGTTCGTTGAAGAGCCGCTTGCCAGCGAGGGCTTTCTTGGCGGTCTCGAGCGTGGCGAAGTCTTCCGGCGACGTCTGCGTGTGCCGCCCGATCTCGCCGAGCAAGTCAACGCGGTGCCAGTCTGGCCCAAAGTCGATTTCGGTTTCACCGTGCAGAATCTTGGTCGTGCCGAAGACCTCAAGCGCGACGCTTCGCATCATCTCTTCGACCAGGGTCATGATGTCTTCCAAGTTCGAGTAAGCCTCGTAAAACTCCAGCAGCGTGAACTCGGGGTTATGCCGGTTGCTCACGCTCTCATTGCGGAAGACACGTCCGATTTCGTACACCTTCGGGACATCGCCGCAAATGCATCGCTTGAGGTAGAGCTCCAGAGAGATTCGAAGCTTCACTTCCAGTTCGTAGAAGTTGTAGTGCGTGAGGAATGGGCGTGCGGCCGCGCCACCAGCCTCAAGCTGCAACAAGGGGGTCTCCACCTCCAGATAGCCGCGACTGTCCATGAATCGGCGCACGCTGCTCACGATCCGCGACCGATCAAGCAGCAGCTTGCGAGACTCGGGATTCGCGATCAAATCGAGGTGGCGGTGGCGGTACCGTTGATCGACATCTGTGAGTCCGTACCACTGTTGGCCGTCCTTTTCCTTGCCCAGCGGCAAGCTCTGCAGGCACTTGCTCAGCGGGACGAAGTCGCGGACATGAATGGACTGTTCTCCGGTTTTGGTAACAAACAGCTCGCCGCTGACGCCCACGTGATCGCCCAGGTCCAGGAGCTTGAAAACTTCCCAGAGGGTCTCCCCGATGTCATCCTTGCGGAAATAGACTTGGATCTTGCCGTCGCCATCGCTCAGGTGGGCAAACGCTGCCTTTCCCATCAGACGGCTGGCGACCACGCGGCCCGCGAACTGCACCTGCTTACCTTCTTCAAACCTCTCAAGAAGGCCCGAGGCCGTGTCAGAGCTTACGAACCGCTCTTGGGCGAACGGATCAAAGCCCAACTCTCGAAGCATTTGTAGGTTCTGGAGTCGGATATCGCGCAGGGATTGATCTTCGGACATTGAAGAGCGATTGTACTCGAAGGTTCGAAACCCCACGGGTTGAGTAAGATTTGTCCCGTTGGCGAACCTATTTCAGTTTGATCAGGATCTGTATCGCGCGATCCATGTGAGTCTGCGGCGGGAGTGGCTGGACCCAGTCATGATCGTCATCACATCGACCGGTCTGGGTTGGGTTCAGCTGCTCCTCCTGGTCGCCTGCGCCCGGCGCGAGGGTTGGCGACGCGTGGCAATCTTGGCGCTGTGGGCGGGTGCACTTTCGGGTTTGCTGCGGCTTGGGGTGATGCGGATAGCCGATCGGCAACGTCCGAGCAATTTCGAGTGGTCGAGCCCGCTGGAGAACGTCCGGGGGAACAGTAGCTTCCCGAGCGGGCATGCAACGACCAGCTTCGCGATCGCATTCATGGTCATCTTGCTTGTCCGCAACACCGAGTACAAGTGGGTTGGATGGGCGACACTGGGGTGGGCGCTGCTCGTGGGGTACTCGCGCGTCTATGTCGGCGTCCACTATCCGCTGGATATCTTGGGAGCGGCATGCATGGGAGCCACTTGCGCTGGCCTTGCGCACATCTCGGTAGAGAAGACGCGATTCTTTGCGGAGCCTGCCGCAGTGCTAGCCGATTTTGCCAAGCGCACGATAGCGCGAGTAACGGGCCGCCTTTAAGGCGTCCGGCTTTTGCTTCAGCAATGGCTTTAGAGCCTTCTGCACTGCCTCTTTAAGGAGCGTTGCCGCCTCGATTGGGTCGCGGTGCGCTCCGCCGAATGGCTCGGGAATGATGCCGTCAATGAGGCTCATTTCAAGCGCGTGCTGGGCCGTGAGTCGCAACGCTGCCGAAGCCTCTGGCCCCAGAGAGGCATCGCGCCAGAGAATCGCCGCGCACCCCTCGGGTGGGATCACGCTGTAAACCGAATGCTCTTGCATCAGCACGGTGTTTCCGATGCCGATACCGATCGCACCGCCGCTACCGCCTTCGCCAATGACGACGGAGACGATGGGCACTTTGACTTCAAACATCGCGAGCATCGAATCGGCAATGGCTTCGCTGATGCCACGTGACTCGCTCTCAACTCCTGGGTCTGCGGCGGGGGTGTCGACCAGGGTGATGATCGGCATGCTGAACCGGTCGGCCATCTGGAACAGCCTGATTGCCTTGCGGTACCCCTCGGGCTTGGACATCGCAAAGTTGCGCATTTGCCGCTCTTGGATGTTGCGTCCCTTCTGGTGGCCGAGGACCATCACCGGCTGCCCGTCAAGCGCGGCTGGGCCGCCCACGATCGCGTGGTCTTGTCCAAAGAGGCGATCTCCCTGCAACTCGATAAAGTTCGTGAACAGTGCGTTGATGTAGTCGAGGGTGTAGGGTCGTGGCTCGGCTCGCGCGACCAGCACCTTCTCCCACGGAGTCAGGTTGGCGTACTTCTTCTCGATGTACTTGTCCCGCCGTTGCTCGCTCGCCTTGATCGTTTCATCGATCTTATGGCGTTCTTCTTCGGTGGCGGTGACGGACCGTTCGCGCAGCTTGGCGAGCGCTTCATCGAGCTCTATGAGCGGCTTCTCCCACTCTTTCCAGCTCTTGGGTTGGGTCACTTGCGCCCTCCGAGCAATCGGCAGAGGTCGGATAATGTGTCGCGCATCTCTCGGCGCGGAACAATTCGGTCGATGAATCCGTGACGCAACACCCACTCGGCGGTCTGGAAGTCATCGGGAATCTTGACCACCTGTGCCTGTTTGCTGACGCGAGTCCCCGCGAAGCCGATCAGCGCCCGGGGCTCCGAAAGAATGACATCGGCCACGCTCGCGTAGCTGGCGAGCACGCCCGCCATGGTCGGGTCCGTGAACACGGCGATGAACGGTGCGCCCACGCTGCGGCAACGCTCGACTGCGGCAGTGGTCTTCGCCATCTGCATCAAGCTGAGCAGACCCTCCTGCATGCGTGCACCCCCCGAGGCGCAAAAGACAATCGCTGGGATCTTCTTGTCTGCCGCTCGCTCCAAGGTGCGGGTGATCTTTTCGCCCGCGAGGCTCCCCATCGAGCCGCCCATGAATCCAAAGTCGCTGACCGCGACGGCGACCGGGTTCTCCTCAAGCTTGGCCATACCGGAGACGATTCCGTCGGGCTGCCCCGTTTTGCTGATCGCTTGGTCGAGTTTGCTTTGGTAGTCAGGGAACGAAAGCGTATCGACACTTTGAATGTCGGTGTCTTCTTCGACGAAGGAGCCCTCGTCGAATGTGTATTCGATCCGGGTCTTGGCATTGAGTCGGTGGTGATGACCGCAATTGGGGCAAACCATCATGCCCTGATCAAACTCTCGGCGAAACAGGGTCTTCCGGCAACTTGCACATTGCAGAAACGCATCTTGAAAACGCTGCTCGCGCCGCCGTACTCCCAGCCGCATGGCCAGCAGGATACCCCGGCCATTGCATGCGTAGAATAGGCGCATGAGCGGGTCAAGGTTTGAGCGGATTGTGGGCGTCGAGACTGAATTCGGCACACTGACCGACTGCCCCGAGTTCAGTAATCCTGAGCAAGCGGTTGCCGCCATCAAAGACGCTGTCTTCTACGATCTCAAGCTCGGATTGATCGACCGACATGCCCGAGACGATGTGTTCGAGCCTGCACTCAGTGGCGGATTCCTCATGAACGGGGGGCGACTCTACATTGATGCGGTTGGTTCGCACCTGGAGTACGCCACCGCCGAATCGAGAACGATCAAAGACGCGATTGCACACGACCGCGCGGGTCACCGGATCATCACTCAGGCATTGCGCGGACTCGCATTGCAGGACAAAGTCTCCGTCTATAACAATTCAGTAGATCACTTCGGAGGCCATACCTTTGGATCGCACGAGAACTACCTGACCGTGATGGAGGAAGACTTCTTCAGTCACCAGGTGAACGAGCTGATACCGTTCCTCGTAACGCGACAAATATTCGCGGGAGTCGGACGAGTCGGGGGACACCGTTTGGATGCCGTAGCAAAGCGGCCGAGTTACGATGAAGTTATGGCAAATCCGGTGGACTACATCTGGGTCAGCCAAGTTTACGGAGTGGAGCCGGACTCAACTGTCAACTTTCAACTCAGCCAACGAGCTGACCATATCATCAAGTCCGTCGCAAGCAGGGTCCGGTTTAACCGCGCGCTGATCAACCCGAAGTGGGAGCATTTTTACTCCCACGATCGGATGCAGCGGTTACACCTTCTCTTTGGCGAGTCGAACCAGATGGAGTTCGCTTTCGCCCTGAAGCTGGGGACGACGCGCCTGGTGTTGCATTTGATCGAGGATCGCGTCCTTGACTCGTCCATCTGGCTCGATAGTCCGCTGTACGCGCTTCGCGAGATCAGCCGCGACCAGACCTTCGAGTGGCGTGTGACGATGGCAGATGGTTCGGAGTCCGACGCAGTCTCCGTGCAGCGACGCTACCTGGAACTTGCCCAGGGCTATCGCGGAATGAGCGCGGAGGGTGATTGGACACTGGATGCCTGGCAGCAGACTCTGGACGCGCTCGAACGCGACCCTTTGTCACTCGGTGACCGGCTTGACTGGGTCGCCAAGCGGGCGATGGTTGAGACCTTCAAGGAAGATGCAGGGATCGATTGGACGGACGATGTGCTGCACTCCATCGACCTGGAGTATCACAATCTGGATCCCGAACGATCTCTTCACCGAGCGCTTGTCGAGTCAGGACAAGCGCAGCGCTTTGTCACGGACCTCGACATTATCGAGGCGATGACGGAGCCGCCGTCCGACACCCGCGCGGCCGGAAGGGGCAAGCTCATCCGTCGCGTGCTGCAGCGCAAAAACCCGCGTTTCTACGTCTTCGATTGGAATGGGGCATCGACCGAGCGTCACGAGTTTCTGGAGTTTTCGGACCCGTTCCATACGTACGAAGAGGTGGTTCCACCACAAGAATCGTAAATTTCTTCTCTTGTGAACTATCAGAAATAAGGTAGACGTCGTAAACTTGAGGCATTCCATGAACGGTTCAGCGACGAATCAAGCAAGTATGGACGCCCGCATCGACGAGATGCGGTGGGTAAGCCGCGTACGCCAAGGGGACGAGGTCGCACTGTCGATACTCATCTCCCGGCACCGCACTAGGCTCATCCGTGTTGCCGCGAACATCCTGCGCGACGCGCACGAAGCAGAGGATGTCGCCCAGGACGCTTTCCTGAAAGCGTTCCGCGAGATCAAAAACCTTCGCGATGACCGCGCCTTTTCCGGCTATCTGTATCGCATCTGCGTCCGACTTTGCATGGACCGGCTACGATCGCGCAAAGCGGACACCGCCGAATTCGACGGAGTCGAGCAAGATCGCGGCACCCAGGTGGACAACAAAATTGTCATCCAAAAGCTGTTGGGATTGCTGGCACCCGATTTGCGCACTACACTCGTCCTCCGAGAAATGGAGCAACTGAGCTACGAAGAGATTGCCGATCTTATGCACGTCCCGGTGGGCACGGTCCGATCACGGCTGCATACGGCTCGGGAGCGTTTTCGACACCTGTGGCTAGAGGAGAGTCGCGGAGCGTACTGATTCGGTCCCATGAACCATCGCCTGAAAAAGTTTTGGAAACTGTGGCACATCTCCCACGATCGCGAATTGACCGATCGTGAGGAGTATTTCGTGCTGAATCTGATGCGGGAAGCCCCGGAGATCGAGGCCGAAGCGGGAGAGAACGAGAAGGCGTTTGCGGCATTGAGGGATGAATCCATGGATGTCACCCCGTCTCCCGAGTTTGACGCAAGGCTGCTTCGCATGGCAAAGGTTCAGTTTGGCCGAGACCAGTTCCGGTACTGGTCGCCCGCACTCGCGGGGGCCTGTATCGCCGCGGTTGCGGTGTTTGCAATTCTACAGGCTTTGTCGCAGCCGATTGACCCGACCGATCTTCGCGGCAAAGAAGCGCGTCGTGTCTCCATCGATCGTACGGTCTTCCCAGAACCGAGCACTTCGCTCAAGTTCGTGACGCCGTAGCCTGATGCGGCCGATCAGTCGGGGGCTCATCGGGGCGTGCATTGGAGCGCTACTGGTCCTCGTCTTCTATCCAACCACCCGACCGTACTTCAATCCAGGGGAGCTCCACCGTGTGGAGCCACTCCTCAAAAGGTCGGTTTGGATTCCGGAGAACCTGAAGGTCGCCCCAGATCCAGTCAATGCGGTGGCCGCCGCTTACTACTTGGGACTCGCGGCACAGAAGCTCGAGCTGCAAGAGCAGTCGAATCCGGTAGATCTTGATCGATGGGCTCGGCTGGCCGAGCAGCTCACGGCGAGCGACAAGACGAACGCGTTCTGGCCACAATTGCTGGCAGTTTTGCGCGATGCCCAGGGTCGCCCCGATCAAGCGCGCTGGGCTTGGAGCTTGGGCTCAAAGCGCATGCGCTGGGACGACTATCAGGAGGTCCGAGTGAATCGGGTCCTTGAGGAGATCGGCAGCTCAACAAGCCCCGACCTTGCGTGGCACAACTCGGTGGCGTTTCAAACGCGGCTGACCGCCGCTCCCCGGCTAATCCGTAGGTACGGTGCGCGGCTTGTGGGAACCAAGCCACTTTCGGATCCTGAGTCTTTGGACATCCGGTACGAGACAGTCCGCAATGCCCAGCTACTGCGCGACGGTTCGCAGACGTTAGAGCAGTTTCGTATCGGCGCACTGCTCATGGAGGTACCGGCGCGCCCTGTCAAGGTTGCAGACTCCTCGTCCGAGAGACAATTGCTCCTCGGTCGATTTGAACTCATCAATGCGATGCGCGCGGCAGGTCAAGTCGGCCGCGGAGCTGAGCTGGAGGCTGCCTACCAAAGGAACGCAAGCTGGATCGCGCTCATCGGGTTCGCGGAGGCGTCTGGCGACCGAAAGAGACTTGAAACTGCGGCATACTTTTCAGGCACTGTCGGGCCATCCATGGTGGCCTTGTGCCTGTTTGTCAGCTTGGCGGCGACACTGGGCTGGGTGCTCGGGGTCGGCCGCAAGATCACGGGCCAAAAACTACTCGGACTGGCGGCGCTCAACATTCTTGCGGCCCTGATCCTGAGCCATAGTTGGTATGTCATTCTTGCGACCTGTGCTTGCTGGGGGTTTTTCTTGGTTTCGAAGCACGCTCGCCGGTCTGCGCAGATCGATGATCTGGGGCTGCTTTTTCGAGTAGTGCTGACTGTACTCAGCGGGGGGCTCATTCTTTCAGGAGCGTTACTCATCATGAGCCGATCGGATGCAAATCTCGCTCTCAGCGAGGTCGCCTCTTGGACATTTGGAAACCTGACAAAGCCTCAGCCTATGCTCGAGATATCGCTGGTGTTGATAGCGCTGACAGCATTCCTTTGTCCGTCATGGTCGTTAATCTCGCGGTTCCCGACGTTGCGCGTCTTTGACTATGTCAGCCGCAAGGCGTTAGAGAACCTTTTGGTTTCTTCGCTTTTCGCGGCGGTCTTCGTGGGACTCGGCGCGATGGTCGCGGACCGAGCGATTTCCGTTCGATTGTCCGAACTAGGGCGTAATGAGCCGACTTACTACTATAATCGATGGGCGAAATGAATCTGACCGAGTCCATGATCGCGCCCGAACTGCTGGCTCGACGCCACACTTTGCTGCAAGAGTTGATCGACCAACCGAGCGGGCTCGAATGGTGTGCGCGGCTCACAGACGTCTCTGATGCGGCGATACGCGCCATTCTGCAACGAACATCAGACAAACTCGGTGTTGTCCCTGAGGTCGCGGTCATCGCTACCGGTGGCTACGGCCGAATGGAGCTAAGCCCTTGGTCTGATCTTGACCTGACGGTCATCCCCAGGGACGAACACGATGCAGAACTCGACGGCTGGCTCAAGTCTTTTTTTCTGTCGCTGCAGGAAGAGATTTATCGCTACTGGCACATCAAGCCGAGCTACGCATATCGGCTCATGGGCGATCTGGCGGGGGCGGACACCAAAACGCTAACAAGTCTGCTTGACACTCGGCTTCTTTGGGGGTCCCATGACGTTCATGAGATGTTCCAGGCTCAACTCGTTGCCGAACTCCCAGTAGGGCAGTTTCTCATCGATAAGGTTGCCGAACGAGAAGCTGCGTTTCGGCGGTGCCACGACACTCCTCTGGTCGTCGAACCTGACCTCAAAGAGGGCGCGGGTGGACTGCGATGCTTCCAGACCGCCAATTGGATCGGAACGGCGATTGGTGAGCGGCCACGCCGGGCGACGCCAGACTACGAGCGTGTCGTCCTCGCGCGCAATCTCTTGCAAGTGAACTCGGGCGCAAATCGCAATGTGTTGACCCGCCCACAGCAGGGCGAGATTTGCGAGCGCCAAGGCTGGGATCTCTTCAAATGGATGGGTCCGCTCATTGAATCGATGCGGGCACTGCACGCCACGTATCGTTCGGCACGCGAAGAGTTGCTTGAGGGCCGGTATCGCGTCTACGGGAACGTCTACGCGGCTCGCGGCGAAGTGAGGATTGATGGCAATGCCCGCTGCAGCGAGGCCGCCTACGGAGTGCGACTTGCGTCCACCCTCGGGTTGCGTGTTCCCGAGCACCGGGTCCTTTGTCGTTCCGAGATCGATCCACGGGAGGCACTGGACGCGATTTCGCGCAGCGAGCAGAGTTTGAGAGCGCTTGACGCGTGCGGAATCTTGGAACAGATCCTGCCGGAGTTCACCGCATGCCGCGCCTGGTTGCCAAGAGACTCCGATCACCAGTTCGCAGTGTACGAGCACTCTCTTCGAATGCTTCGGATTCTTGAGCATCGTTCGGGATGGCCCGGCTGGCTACAGGAGCTTGCAGAGGAGATTGAGGATTACGGACTCTTAACGCTCGCGATCCTGCTCCATGACGTTGGCAAACGCCAGGATGAGGCGGCGCACGAAGAGCTTGGCGCAGAGGCAGCGCGGGTCGTGGGTCAGAGATGGAACTTGGAGCCAGCGCAAACCGAACTCGTGGCTTGGCTCGTGCGTGAGCACCTCACCCTGGCGCGATTTGCACGGTTGCGGGACGTGGCGCTCCCCGAGACCTCTGAAGAGCTTGCGGGAATCGTCGGCACCGTCAATCGGCTGGCACTCTTGGCGGTGCTCACCTATGCCGACATTTGCGCGGTCCGCGAAGGCGCGTGGAGACCCGACATCGAGTCGTTCTTGGTGGAACTCACCTCGCGCACACGCGGGATCCTGCAAGGCCGACACGCTCCGGTGCCCAGCCACGAAGGTGTCCGACGACGCGTGATGCGGCGCGCAAGCCGAGGTGCGATCTCCGCAGAGGATATGGCAGCGTTCGTAGAAACACTGCCCGCAACCTATTTGGCTTCCGTACCCATAGAGCTCGTTGAACAGCATGCGGAGTGGGTGAGTTCAGCGCGCGATCAGGCGGCGATTCTTGACTTTGCCGATCGCCCCGATGGCGTCCATAGCGATCTGACGGTGGTCACAAAGGACGAACCAGGACTCCTGAGCCGCATCCTTGGTGTTCTCTATGCGATGGACCTGAGCATCGCAGGGTTGCGGGCTCACACAACACGAGAATCGGATCCGATGGCCATCGACGTCATCACGGTGTCGTTTGGAAAACAAACAATCTCGAAATCCCTCGCCGAGCGGACCATCGCAACCTTGCGCAGCGTGTTGAATCGCGAGGTGTCCGAAGAATCAGTGATCCTTGCCCGTGGTAAGGATCCCGAAAGGACTCAGCGCATCTACGAGGCGAACTACCGGGCTGGGAACCCTGCCATGTTGGAGATTCGAGCCCCCCGCGGTCGAGGACTGGCGTTTCGAATGTCGCGGCTCATCACCCATTTAGGTTGGGATATTCAGTCTGCAAGAGTAGGACAGTGGGGGGGGCTTGGAGTCGCCGGATTCTATGTCGTGGGTCGTGACGGTGCACCGGTGACCCAGGCCGAGTTCGATTCAGCGTTCCCTCCGCAGGTATAACTAGCTTCGGATGAATGTTGTGATCTTTGGTTGCGGAAGAACCGGGGCCACGCTCGCTTTGCAGATCGCAAAGACCCACCAGGTCACGATCATCGAGCAAAACCCTGAAGCGCTGAGAAGACTGGGCTACAAGCATAATTGCCGGGTCATCTTGGGGAGCGGAATTGACGAAGAGGTACTGGAGCGCGCGGGAATCGCCTCATGCGACGTCTTCTTCGCCGTGACCCGGGGAGACAACACCAACCTGATGGCGGCCCAGATCGCCCGACTCAAGTACCACGTTGCTAAGGTTTGCGTCAAAGTGGCTGACCCTAATCGCGCCGAGGTCTACCGAGGGCTCGGATACTTCTGCATTACGCCAAGCGCGCTCCTGGCGGGGATGTGCCGAGACTGGCTCGGGGGCGTCCCGTATGCTGAGATTGACAGCTACAACGTCCTGCCCAAGGAACTGGAGATCTAATGTATTTGATTCTTGTCGGTGGTGGAAACGTTGGACTTCAGCTTGCCCGGAGGCTCCAGCAGCGCGATCACGAGGTGTTGTTGCTTGAGAAGGACCCCTCGCAGGCTCAGCGGCTTGCTGCTTCGCTCGGCGATGATTCGGTCTTCCTCGGCGACGGGTGCGAGACCTCGGTCCAGAAAGCGGCCGGGTTTGGTCGTGCAGACGTCGTGGTCGCTGTCACGGGCGAAGATGAGGACAACCTAGTCGTTTGTCAGATGGCCAAGGTCATGTGGAAAGTCGGTCGAGTGCTTGCGCGTGTGAACGACCCCAGCCACGAAGAGATTTTCCGTCAGATCGGCATCGACGACACTGTCAGTGCGACCGGCATCATCTTCAATCTCTTGGAGCAGCAGATCAGCACGGATCAAGTGATCCCGCTCGGCACGCTCGCCAAAGGCAATATCGAGCTCGTCGAGACCGTGCTAAGCGGTCGATCTCCGGTGGTTGGCAAACGAGTGCGCGAACTAAGTCTGCCGCCCCGAGCAAACATCATCTGGATCAACCGCGGTGGGCAGGGGATCTTGGTCAACGGCGACTCGGAGCTTGTAGAAGGCGACGAAGTTGTGGCGGTGGTCCCGACCGACGAAGCCGAGGACCTGCGTCAGATGCTCGTGCCCGTGCGGTTCTAGTCCACCGCAGGTTCCAAGACCGTCATCATGCGTCTGTCCGCGTCGATCGAGACTTTCGCGCCGATCGGTAGGGTCAACTTGTCCTTGATGTGTCCTGCGTACAGCCCGGTAAAGACCGGTACCTTCAGCCAATCGGTCGTGTTCTGCAGAACCTGTACCAGGCTGAAGCTTCGCACGTCGTCGTTGGGTCCGGCGTCTCGATCGATCTTCGGCGGTCGGAAATCGGCGAAAACGAGGCCCTTGAGTTGCTGTAAATGACCACCCAGCCACAGCGTTGTGAGCATGCGATCGACGCGGTACGGTGCCTCGTTGGTGTCTTCGAGAAAGAGGATGGCATCGCGGAAGTCCGGTCCGTACGGCGTCCCGGCGGTGGCCGCAATGAGGCTCAAGTTGCCTCCGATGAGGCGGCCCTGAGCCTTGCCACCTCGTAGAGTCTGCGCCGCGGGTTCGACAGGCCTTCCGGCGAGCGCCGTAGGGGTTGCAAGCACGCCCATCGCTTGAGCGTTCATCACTGCGCGCTTCCACCACTCGCCCTCGAACCCTTCGAACTTAGCCTCTGCAATGGGTCCGTGGAAAGTGATCACCTCCGACTTGCGAGTGAGCGCGGTCAGCAGCCCGGTGATGTCACTGTAGCCACTGACGACCTTCCGATGCTTGCGGAAGGCGTCGTAGTCGAGCATGGGAAGCATCCGCATGGTTCCGTAGCCGCCCCGTAGAGTGATGATCCCGCGGACTTCCGGATTCTTGACCGCCCAGTTGAAGTCTTCGGCGCGCGCCTCGTCATGCCCCGCCAGGTACCCCCAGACTTCGTCCGCCCTCGGTCCGATCACCACTTTGAATCCCAGGTTCTCCAGGTTCTTCGCGGCGGAGGGCAGATTGTCGGGGCCATCGGTGACGCCTGCGGGGGCAATGATGGCGACAGTATCCCCCGCCCTCAGATGCGGCGGTCGAATCATGGCGCGACCCTTTGGCTTGGTGGCTGCGGCCAAGGTCGCCGCGGGAGCAAGCATCGCGGCGCTCGCACCGGCAAGGAAGGTTCTGCGGGTGAGATCGGACATCGTGCTCCCAGTTTGACCCAATTCGTCATGGTTGCCACCGGGGATCGTAGAATCGCTGGAACTCCAAGGTGTATCCGTCCGGATCTTGAGCAAAGAAGTGGACGATCTGGTACTTGGGGTTATCCCGGGGCGGACCGTCGGTGACGATACCTTCCCGTAGAAATTGAGCGTAGCGCGCGGCGAGATCCGCTTCGACGAAGGTGAGCATGATCCGCCGGTCGGGCTGTACTGCTTCTTCGGCTTTGCAGAGCCCCAGAAACGCCCCCCCGCTGACTTCCAAGATCAGACACTGCCCTTGGTCGAGCGTGAGCTTGAGCCCGATCAGGTCGCAGTAGAACGCTCGCGATCGCGACAAGTCTGCGCAGGGGAGGAAAGTGATGAACTGGTCAGCCACCGCCCATTATGCAAAATGCCCCTGCGTCTCGGCTGAGTCGCAGGGGCAACGGAGGCTTAGAGAAGCGTTACTTGTCGAGCGTCACCTTCACGCCGTCGCGCAGCGCAGCCTGGGCTGCAGCGAGTCGGGCGATGGGTACCCGGAAGGGCGAGCAGCTGACGTAGTCGAGGCCGATTTCGTGGCAGAAGTAGATCGACTCGGGGTCGCCACCATGCTCACCGCAGATGCCGCACTTCAGGTCTGTGCGGGTCGCACGGCCATCATCAACGGCCATGCGCATCAACTTGCCGACGCCGGCGAAGTCGACGGTCTCGAACACGTTGTACGGCAGGATCTTCTGCTCGACGTAGCGCTGAAGGAACTTGCCCTCGGCGTCGTCTCGGCTGTAACCAAACGTCATCTGAGTGAGGTCGTTCGTGCCGAAACTGAAGAACTGGGCATACTCAGCGATCTCACCGGCCGTCAGAGCGGCGCGCGGAATCTCGATCATCGTGCCGAAAGCGTAGGGGATTTCAACCCCCTGCTCGCGGACGACGTCCTTCGCGGTCGCTTCTAGCTGGCTCTGGATGACGCGCAGCTCGTTCACAGTTCCGACGAGCGGAATCATGATTTCCGGAAGCGCCTTCCTACCCGCCTTGATCAACTTCGCGGCTGCCTGCAAGATCGCGCGCGTCTGCATGACGACGAGGCCAGGGAAGATGATCGAAAGTCGAACGCCGCGCAGACCGAGCATCGGGTTCGATTCCTTCATCTGGCTGACGGCGGCGAGCAGCTCCTGCTTCGTCCCGAGTTCGCTATCGAGGCCGGTCACACCCATCGACTTTCGAGTTTCGAGGATCGTGACTTCCTTGAGCAGTTCCTCGTGCGACGGCAAGAACTCGTGCATCGGCGGGTCGATGAGCCGAATCGTGACGGGGCGACCATCCATGGCTTCGAAGATTCCTTCGAAGTCCGACTGCTGCATCACTTGGAGTTTGTCGAGGGCCCCCTGGCGCTCGGTCTCATCGTTGGTGAGGATCATCTGCTGTACGATCGGCAGTCGATCATCCCCGAAGAACATGTGCTCGGTGCGGCAGAGGCCAATACCTTCGCATCCAAACGTGATCGCCTGCTGGGCGTCGTGCGGATTGTCTGCGTTTGCGCGGACCTTCAGACGGCGGAAACCGTCTGCCCAGTGCATCAGCGTGTCGAAGTTCCCAGTGATTTCGGGCTCGATGAGCGCGAGCCCTCCGAGGAACACTTCGCCCGTCGAACCATCGACGGTGATGATGTCGCCTTCGTTGATGGTGAGGTCGCCGTGATGGATCTTGCGGGCCTTCACGTCGACGTGGAGCGATTCGCAACCAGCGACGCAGGGAATACCAAATCCGCGGGCGACAACTGCAGCATGCGAAGTCTTGCCGCCTCGGGCGGTCAGGATCGCCTGCGAGGCGAGCATGCCATGCACGTCGTCGGGGTTCGTCTCTTCGCGGCAGAGAATGACCTTCTCGCCTGCGTGACCACGTGATTCGGCGGTGTTCGCATCGAAAACGGCGATCCCGACCGCAGCGCCGGGCGAAGCGGCGAGACCCTTCGTGATGGCCTTGACACCAGCGGCTGCCTTCGGATCGATGCGCTTGTGCAGCAATTGATCGAGGTGCGACGCGGAGACGCGCTGGACGGCCTCTTCCTTGCTGATGAGCCCTTCACCGACCATCTCGACGGCGGCGCGAACTGCAGCCGGGCCGGTCCGCTTACCGGATCGGCACTGGAGCATGAAGAGCTTTCCGTGCTCGATCGTGAATTCCAAGTCCTGCATATCCTTGTAGTGATGCTCAAGGACGTCGCAGACGCGAACGAACTCATCGTAGATTGCAGGGTTCTGGTCCTTCAGTGCGCTGATGGGCACCGGAGTTCGCACACCGGCCACAACGTCTTCGCCTTGGGCGTTCATCAGGTACTCGCCGTACAGGATGTTCTCGCCGGTCGATGGGTCGCGGGTGAACGCAACTCCCGTCCCGCAGTCGTCACCGGCGTTGCCGTAAACCATGCTCTGGACGTTGACCGCGGTTCCGATGTCGTCGCTGATCTTCTCCTTGCGGCGATAGGTGATGGCGCGGTCGTTGTTCCAACTCTTGAAGACGGCTTCGACCGAAAGAGCCAGCTGCTCCCACACATCGCTGGGAAACTCGCGGCCCGCACCTTCGCGAACGTGGGCAAGGAAGAGGTCGCAAATATCCTTCAAGTGCTCGGCGGTGAGATCGAGGTCCGAAGCCGCGCCGACTTTCTTCTTGTACTCCGCGAAGATGTGGTTGTCGAACCCGTGCTTGCTCAGGCCGAAGGCGACGTCCGAGAACATCATGATGAATCGGCGGTAGCTGTCGTAGACGAATCGGGCGTCGCCCGTCTGCTCAATCATCGACTTCACAGTGTCGGCGTTCAGACCGAGGTTCAGAACCGTGTCCATCATGCCGGGCATGGAGAATTTCGCACCGGATCGCACCGAAACGAGAAGCGGGCATGCGGGGTCGCCAAACTTCTTGCCAAGAGAGGCTTCTATAGCGTGAACGGCCTGCTTCATCTCGTCGAGCAGACCGTTCGGGAACTTCTTTCCATTGCTGTAGTACTCGTTACAGACTTCCGTCGTAACGGTGAACCCAGGGGGGACCGGGAGTCCGATGTGGGTCATTTCGGCTAGGTTTGCACCCTTGCCTCCAAGAAGGTCGCGCATGGAAGCGTTACCCTCGGTGAACAAATAAACTCGCTTGTTGCTCATGATTTTCGTACCTTGCTCCCCCTGGGGTAGTGCCGCGGAGGGGGTCCTAGGTGATAGTCCTTCTAGGCAGTCCGAGTCGTTGCCGAGCGGCGACGTTGGCGGGGGGCCCCAACCCTGATCCTGCGGCTTCAATTTTACCTCCTTTGAGGCTGAAACGGACCGTTTTTCACGCGTTGAGATTCGTGGAACAGGTGTGCTATAATTCAAGTTCGGGCAGGCACTCCGTGCCATCTTGCGCCCAAGGATTGACGCAATGAAACAAGGCATCCACCCAAACAACTACCCGGTGATCTTCGTCGATGGCGACCACGAGTGGACGGGCATTTCAAGCATGAAGACGAACGAGACTCGCGTGGTAGACGGAGTGGAGCACTACGTCATCAAGCTTGAAATCAGCGCCTTCAGCCACCCGTTCTACACGGGCCAGAAGAAAATTATCGACAGCGCCGGTCGCGTCGAGAAGTTCATGCGCCGATACGCCAACTCGGGCCAAGCTGGCAGCAAGTAATCTCTCAGCCACGGCTGAACGAGCCCAGAAGGCAAGAGCCTCCTGGGCTTTTTCGTGCCCGGGAACTCTTTCGTATGCGTCAGTGTAGAACGGAATATGAAAGTATTTGCAAACGCAACTATTATCCGCGCTGAAGATCGAGGGACCGCAAATCGGGCATGGCTTGTCAGTCACCACTCGTTCAGCTTCGGTCGCTACTACAACCCTGAGCGCATGGGCTTCCGGTCGTTGCGAGTGATCAATGACGACTTCATCGCCGCAGGCGGTGGGTTCGGAACGCATCCGCACGACAACATGGAGATCTTCTCGTACGTGCTGAGCGGGGAATTGGAGCACCAGGACAGTATGGGCAACAAGGAGACCTTGCGCCGGGGCGACTTGCAGCTCATGAGCGCAGGGAGCGGCATCACCCATAGCGAATACAACCCGAGCAAGGAGCAACCGATTCACATGCTCCAGATCTGGATCGAGCCGCGCGAACTCAACACCAAGCCGACCTACGACGACCGGCACTGGTCAGACGAGGACAAGCTTGGCAAATGGCTGCTGATGCTCTCGCCGGATGCCGAGGCAGGCTCGATGGCGATCCGGCAGGACGCCAAGGTTTACTCGACGATCCTCCGTGACGACCAGGCTATTGAGGTTGCCGTTGGGGACGGACGGTACGGCTATTTGCACGTCGCCGACGGTGAGGTCAGGGTTGATGGCGAGGTGCTGAAGGCAGGCGACGCCTTGGAGCTCACTGGCCCTGTCTCGATGAACATGAGCGCTGCGCAGTTCGGAGAGCTTCTTTTCTTCGACTTGGCGTAAGAACAACTTAAGAATCGAAGGTGACCAGGACCGGTGCCCGAAGGGGTGTCCGGTCCTGTGTTTGTGTGGGCAATCTCACGGTACAGTTGGGTGTGAAGTAGACCGAAAATTCGACGGTACAGCAGGAAAGACAACGATGTCCATTAACTTGACCGATTTCGACATTGACCCAATCCGTGGTTTTCTCCCATCCCAGGATCCGCTTCGGCGGCTTCCGGCCGACTTCGATGCGTGGGAGGACTTGGCGCTCAACCTCCCGAAGCGGTTGATGATGGATGATCTCCGCGGCGCGATCAGCCGACTCCCCGATTTTCCGACGCACAAGCTCGCGGACGACCGAAGTGTTCGTCGCGCCATGAGCTGTTTGAGTTATCTGGGTCACGCGTACGTTTGGACCGGCGACGCCGCGCAGACGATCCCGGCGAAACTGGCGATCCCCTGGGCTGCGGTAGCCGAGAAAATGGGGCGCCCGCCCATTCTCAGCTACGGAAGCTACGCCCTCGACAATTGGTGGCGCGTGGACTCTGAGGGCCCGATCGCCTGTGGAAACATCGGCCTGATTCAGAACTTCTGGGGTGGTGCGGACGAAGAGTGGTTCATCCTCATCCATGTTGATATAGAAGCGAGGGCCGCCTCGGGAATCGTAGCCATGCCGGATGCGCTCGATGCTGCAGCGCGTCGCGACGCGCCGGCGCTGGCGGTTCACTTGGGGACTATGGTCCGCTCCCTGGAAGGGATGTGCGCGACGATGCGGCGGATGCCCGAGTGGTGCGACCCCTATATCTATTTCAACCGAGTACGGCCGTACATCCACGGTTGGAAGAACAATCCGGCCACACCCAATGGAGTGGTGTACGAAGGGGTTGAGCAGTTTGGTGGTCAGCCGCAGCTCTACCGCGGTGAGACCGGGGCGCAGAGCAGCATCGTGCCCTGCTACGACGCGCTTCTTGGGATCTACCACCAGGACGACCCGCTCAAAGAGTACTTGCTGGAGATGCGGCAGTATCAGTCGCCCAAGCACCGAGCCTTTATGGAGGTGCTAGAGACCCGATCGGACGTGCGAGACTTCGTGAAGTCCGGGTCAGGTTCTGAAGTTGAGGTCCTGTACAATCGCTGTATTGACCTCATTCGAGAGTTCCGGGCAATCCACCTGGAGTTCGCCGCGAGCTACATCTTCAAGCAGCAGCAGCAGAATGAGAAGAATCCTGCGGCAGTCGGGACGGGCGGAACACCCTTCATGACGTACTTGAAGAAGCACCGCGACGAAACCGCCGATCACGTGCTGGCTCCGTAGACTACTCGCTCGAAGCGCGCGCGAAGACCACCTCGGTGACGGTCCAACCGAGGCGGTCTTCGATGACAAAGTGGCCGCCCAGGCTTCGCGCCAGGTTCGCGACGATCTGCAACCCCAAGTGACTGTGGACCTGCGGATCAAAACCTGGCTGCAGCTTGTCTCCCGAATTGCTGACCCACACTCCCACGTCGTCGTCCCCAACCTCAACAGTCACATGAACGTCGCCTTCGCTGGTCTTCTCAAAGCCGTGCTCGACCGCATTTGAGATGAGTTCGTTGAGGACAAGGGCCACCTGCGTCGCCTGCGTCATGTTCAGACGAACGTCGTCTCCCCGGACCTTGAAACGGATGGTCTTGTCCGGAGCAATGAAGCTCTGCTGCTGGTGGGTGACCAGCGCTTCGGCAATGCTCTTTATCCCGACGTGATCAAGGTCTTCGCGGCTGAGCAAATCATGTACCGCGGCGATGGCGAGGATGCGCCGCAGCGAGTCGTTGATCGCGGCTTCTAGGTTCGCGTAGTGCTTGTGCCGAAGCTGTAGTCGCAGGAGCGACACCACCTGCTGCAAGTTGTTCTTGACCCGGTGGTGCATCTCCTGCATGAGGGTGTTGCGAACCTGGAGTTTCGCGTGTTCGATGGAAACTGCTGCCTGCTTGGCAATGGTCTCCAGAGCATCAACCTCGTCAGGGTCGAACATGCGCACGCGGTCCGTGTAGCACGTCAGTACGCCGACCGCCCTTTCTTGGATCAGCAACGGCACGCAAATCATGCTGCGGAGCCCCTGTTCAACGGCCAAATCATGCCCAATGTACTCGGGATCGCCCTGGACATCCTCCACAATCATCGTCTGCTGTTCGACGATGACGCGACCCGCAATCGATTCTCCGAGTCGAATCGCGCGCTTGCGCTGATACCCCTTGCTGCTTGCTTGAGTGGCACGCAAAACGAGTTCGTTATTCGTCTCGTCCAAGAGCCGGACGGTGCACACCCGGTAGTGGAACTGCTGCGCAGTCATGTTCACCAGCAACTGCAGAATCTCCTCCAGGTAAGGCGAGCGCGAGAGGATGTCGGTCACCTGGCTCACCGCGCCCATCCGGTGGCTAGCCGCTGCGCCTGCCTCGTAAGCGGTTCGATAGGTCGCAAGCAATCCGGACACTGTCGCCGCGAGAGACTCCGCGAGCTGAATACTGGCGTTCCTTGGTTCCCACGGCTCTTTCTTGCGGAAGAAGATCGCCCCGATCACACCCTTGTGGATGACAAGCGGTTCGATGATCGCACTGGGACACCCGGATTCATCGTAGCCGTTGTAGTGCTGGAACGCGGGGTTCTGGCCCATGTCCTTCTTCACGATCTGCCGGACGCCGGACGTCACGACCTTGCCGGCCAAGCCGTGGAGCTTGGACACTCGCATCCTGCGAACGAACTCTGGGGCCATAGTGCTGGCCCGCAGGACGAATTCGTCCTGCTCGACGAGTACGATGTCCACCTCCGCGACGTCGAGCACGTGCTTGCAGAGGTGGGCGAGTTCGCTCAGGAGATGGTCTTCGGACCTGGCTTCTGCAGCGATCCGGATGAACAGGTTCCAGTCGACGGAGCGGGAACCGGTGGCCATCAGAAGGGTCCGATGGCCGTGATACTGACTCGGTCTTCGGCAAAGATCCGTTCTGCCACCCGAATGAGGTCATCATTCGTCACACGGTTGATCTTATCCAAGGTCTCCTCCAGCGGGATGATCCGGTTGTGGTTGAGCTCGTTCTTGACCATTCTGGACATGCGGGCATTCAGGCTCTCGAGCGCCAGGACCATGTTGCCCGCGATCGAACGCTTTACCCGCTGGAGCTCCTCTTCCGGGACTGGCTGCGTCGAAATCTTGAGAAACTCTTGCTTGACGACCGACTGGACTTCTCCCCAAGTCTGGGCACCAGTGCCGCCGTACACCGTGAACAGCCCGCCACCGGTGTAGCTTAGGTTGTAACTGCCGATCGAGTAAACGAGGCCACGTCTCTCACGCACTTCTTGGAAGAGGCGACTGCTCATGCCACTGCCGAGCACCCCATCGAGTACTGCGAACGTGTACAAATCGGGATCGTAGAGCGAACAAGACTCAGTCCCGATGCAGAAGTGAACCTGCTCGACATCTTTACCGATTTCACGCGATTGAACTTTGTTCTCGGGCTGCGTCGCGGGCTGCCCGCCACCGCCGGACGGGAGCGAACCGAGGACGGATTCGGCTTGCTGGAGCAAAGCGTCCACATCCACGCGTCCAGCTACCCCGAGCACAATGTTCCCGGCGCGATACTGCCGGTCCATGTAACTGACAAAATGATCGCGCTGGAAGCTCCGCACGGACTCCGCGGTTCCAATAATCGGCTTGCCGAGCGGGTGGCTGCCCCAGCGTCCTTCGATGTGCAACTCGTGGACGTGATCGCCAGGCTCGTCCTCGCTCCGCTTGATCTCTTCGAGGATGACGCCGCACTCGCGATCGATTTCTTCCTGATCCATCAGCGAGTGGGTCATCATGTCGCTCAGCACGTCGATTCCATTCGAGACATCGTCGGCGAGGACCCGGCAATAGTAGCAGGTCATCTCCTTGTCTGTGAATGCATTCAGCATGCCACCGCGACCCTCGATCGCCTCCGCAATCTGCTTCGCCGTGCGAGACGGGGTCCCCTTGAAGAGCATGTGCTCGATGAAGTGAGTCAGACCCGCTTCGTTTTCGAGCTCATTGCGGCTGCCAGTTTGGCACCATAGCCCCACCGCCGCAGACATGACGCTTTGGTCTAGCTCGATCAAGACGCGTACGCCGTTACTGAGAGTGTACTTTTCGGTTGCCATAGGTTTAGCCGATGATGACGGTGAGGAGGCCGAGCCGCTCGAATCCCAGTTGAACGGTGTCGCCCTCCTGGAGTGACCGCCCGAGGCTCGATTCTGCGAGTCCGGGCGATGCAAGCGCGGGGAGAGCGATGATGTCGCCTGGATTGACGAAGTTCGTGCGAGTTGCCGCGAGGACAGCTTGTGCTGGCGACAGAGTTAGGGACTCCTCGTTTGCGAAGCGCTGTGCTTGGTTGACGATCAACTCCCAGCGCCATGGCAGGTTGCCCGCTTCGGACTCCAACTCTGGAAACTCGTCAATCGTGTGCAAAAAGGGGCCGATGGCAATCGGAGCATCGAGCGGGGACTGACCCGGCACGCGGAACCGCATGACATTCGTGAGGCCGATCATCATTCCGACCGCTTCGCCGAGCTCGATCCGGGTCGCATGGTCGCGCATGACGATGCCGACGCGAGACTCGACTTCAAGACTCGTGACTCCCGCCGGCAGCTCAAACTCGTCCACGGCACCCAGCATCCCTGCCGGGTTTGCGTAGGTGTAAGTGCCATCTGGTTCAAAGACTCTCAGGCTCGGTGGCGTGCCGACGGGTGGCAGAAACTTGATCTTGCTCAGATCGTGAATCCCAATGGCGTTGTTCCCATCGGTTTCGTAGACGCGATTGTCATGGAAAACGCCCGAGCGGGCTGCTTCTGGCTGGTCGGTGAGGAGAAAGCGGCAAAGCTTCATCAGGCCAGAAGGTACCCGTTTCAGCTTCGAGCGCGGGCGACCTCTTCATGTGCGCGCAGCCACTCGGCAACGCTCCATGCCTGCCACGGGCATCCGGCTGGCGAACGCGGGTTGTCGCCATCGTACACCTCGGCGAGCCCACCCAGCCCTTGCTCAACCAGCATCTCGCGAGCCTGGCGAAGGATTTGCCGAGCGTGCTTCACGTCGCCCTCCAGCTTCAGCAGGGCAGTGATGTACGGGCCCATGAGCCACGGCCACACGGTTCCTTGGTGG
Organism: Chthonomonas sp.; assembly: GCA_016788115.1. Taxonomy (NCBI): domain Bacteria; kingdom Bacillati; phylum Armatimonadota; class Chthonomonadia; order Chthonomonadales; family Chthonomonadaceae; genus Chthonomonas; species Chthonomonas sp. The sequence goes on from JAEURR010000008.1 coordinate 167,859, forward strand.
TAGGCGGCATCAAGTTCAACTACGGGTCCTCGGAATCGGCCATGGTACGCCGCGTCATCTGGGCTGAGTGTTCGCAAACCCATCGGAGTCAGCAAATCGCGCGAGACGACACCCAGGGCTCGTCGCGCACGCTCACCTTTGGCCGGACCGAAGGGAAGTGACATGGCGATGACTTGATTCGGGCGGAGGGATGCGTCATCGGGATCGACGGTGTCGATGAAGTACCCCAGGCTTTCCTTCCAGAATTTCGGTTCGAAGTTTTTCTCCGCGAGCTCCGCTGCGCCACGGTACGTCGCGCTCGGCTTGCCCAGCTTCTCAGCGAGCCATTCGGTCACGCGCAGGGCATTCACCCAGAGACCGTTGATCTCGACCGGCTTGCCATGGCGCGGAGTCACGACCCAGTCGCCGACCTTTGCGTCCATCCAGGTGAGCTGAACCCCCACCTCGCCTTGGCGCAGGAGGCCATCCTCAGGATCCACCTTGATCCCGTATAGGGTGCCTTGGTGGTGCCACTTGACGACTTCCTCGAGTGATCGAAAAGCGCTCTGGGCGAACTCGTCGTTCCACTCGGCCTCCAGCGTCTGGTGGATAGCGTGGGCAAACCAAAGCGTTGCGTCGACCGTGTTGTACTCGGGCTGCTGGCCTCGTTCGACGAAGCGGTTGGGAATGAGCCCCTGTTTCATCTGGCTCGCGTAGTCGATTATGATCTTCCGCGCAACCTCCACTCGGTCGGTGCAAAGGCAAAGTCCGGGGATCGAGATCATCGTATCGCGACCCCAATCCGTGAACCACGGGTACCCCGCAATAATGCCTGTCCGAGTCGGACTCGTAACGAAGAAGTGTTTGGCTGCATCCTTAAGCGCTTCGGTCACGCTCGAACGGAACAGGTCGCTCTCATCGCGGGGACCGCTCCACGCTTTGGCCTTGGGACTCGTCGATGCAACGACGGTCAAGGACTCTCCGGGCAGCAAGTGATCAGTCAACTCGCAAGGGCAGAAGAGGTCGTCGCGCGGATCGAGGCCCCGGTCGGTCTCGCGTAAGTGCTCGAAGCGGTAGTACCAGCCGACCGCCGGTTGAACCTTGGCCCCCTTGTGGTGAAGGTAGAGGGGGATCCCGTCGTGCTCGATGAGGGTGGTGCTCCCATTCGTCCGGATCAAGTGCGGATAGTCGTCTTGCACGCGGAAATTCGAGTGGTAGAACTTGTGCGACACCAGCGGTCGCAACGTAAGCTCGTATCCGGTCGTCCCCGTGTTGGTGTACGTGATCGTGCACGTGTTTTCTTCTGGGTGCAGGCGGAGCCGCTTCTGCAGTTGCATTCCGGAAGCCTTGAAGTTCCAAATCGACTCTTCGCCTACCTCGAACGAGTCGATGAACTGGTACCCCTCGGGGTGGACCGCGCCCGAGTACTGATTGCAGGATAGACCGATCGGATTCCCCTGGCCCTGGATGGAGATTTCCATCGAAGCCAGGAGGACCATGCGTGTCTCGGGGGGCGATGTGGCAGCGACCAGGAGTCCATGGTATCGGCGGGTATTAGCGCCGCTCACCGTACCCATGCTGAAACCACCGATGCCGTTGGTCAGCAGCCACTCGCGCCTTGAAGAGACTTCATAATTGCGGCATTGAGTGGCGTCCAAGACGTATCGCATTGAGATGTCTCATTGTACTTCGGATGCGACTCTTGGACTCTCTATGCCTGAACTACCCGAAGTCGAATCCGTTCGCCGTGTGCTCGCCGCTTGCATGGTCGGGAAGAAGATCACGGAGGTACGGATTGAGGACGACCCCATCGTCTTTCAGAAAGTACCGAGCCGTATGTTGACCGAGGCGCTGATGGATCGGGTCGTCACGGGAGCGGGACGCAAAGGGAAGATCTTCTGGCTAGAATTCGCCGACGAACCGTGGTTCTTCAATCATCTTGGTATGAGCGGCTGGGTGCGTCGGCTCGGCGCACCGGAGACCCGTCTGCTGAATCACGGCACTGCGCCGCTCGACTCGCCTGAGGGCGAGCCCCGATTCCTCAAGTGGCTGCTGACCGCCGAAGACGGTACGCGCGTGGCCCTCACCGATGGTCGGCGGCTGGCGCGGTGCGGGCTGGGGGCGCGTAGCTCCGATGAGCCGCGAGTTCAGCAACTCGGTCCCGACGCACTCGAGGAGTTGCCGCCACTCGAAGAGTTCAGCAGCATCCTCGCGCGTTCAACCGCCCCGATCAAGGCCATGCTGATGAACCAATCTCGCTTCTCGGGGATCGGAAACTGGGTTGCCGACGAAGTGCTGTACGCTGCCGGGATCGCACCCGCGCGCGCCTGTTCGACGCTCGCAAAGGAGGAGTTCGGCGCGCTTCGCAAGGCGATTGTGGAAGTACTTCAAGTGGCAGTGGATGTTCAGGCCGACTCGTCCAAGTTTCCGGATACCTGGCTCTTTCACGTCCGCTGGGGTGGGTCGAAAGGCGCGGATCAGCACCAGGGACAAACGCTCCGGCGCGATCAAGTGGCGGGCCGCACCACCGCCTGGGTCCCCGAGCGACAACGGTAACGAAGTCATACAATCTTTAACGATTATATGGAGGTTTGCTGCAAAAGTCGCAATCAGTCATATACTAACATTTACCGTGCTCTGACACCAGATCAGAGCAAAGTTCACCACGGTTAGGGGGACGATTATGACTAGAATCAGACTTTTGGCGTTGCTCGGAGCGCTGGCACCCATCCATGCAATCGCTGCGGACTACGAGGTTCGACACGACTGGGACCTGCAATTCAACAAGAAGCCCAACGCCGTTTACCGGGGTCGCTGGAGTGCGGTGGCGACGACACACGCGCGAAACACAAGCACGCAGGCGAACGACCGGACAACTGCAAACACTCCGTTCACACCCGCAGCGACTGGTGTGATCAACGCACTCTCGGATGTAGCTGGGGCTCACGCGGACTCTCATGCCGAGTATTCGGCTAACGCAAATGGGACCGGTTTTCACCGGGTGTGGGGCACCGCAACTGTGTCGGCGCCGCTAGGTCGGCGGGCGATTGCGTGGTCGCGCTCCTACATTGCCACGAACATTGGAACGGTCAACGCAAAGGGCAAGATCAAGTGGAAGTCGCAATGGAAGACTGATTCGATTTCTGGCCGAGGTGCGGCGGGGCACGACCCACTGATTGTCCGGTCGATCAACCTGGACACCGATGAACGACGGATCGCTTTGGTCTGGTCGGTCGATATCCAGGGCGATGGTGCGATGCTGTCTACGCTGGTGAACGGCGATCTCTCGTTCGCCGGCCTGGGCGATGGCATGATCCGCATCATCGCTGGACCTTCTCCCTACATCACTTCGCCCACGGGAATACTTGAAGTCCAGTACAAGGGCGGCATTGTGACCTTCTCGGCTGCGACCGGGATGTTCTCTGCAATCGTCGTGCCTTCTTTGGGCTCGGGGGCGAGCTTCACCGGCCACATCGGGGACCCGACGGGTCAGTTTGAATTCGATGTGGACATGGGTGACACGAACATCAACGGATACGACATGGGAGTAGGAACTGACTCTGATGGCACGGCGGATGCAGTAGGGACCGGCGTCCCTACGACGATCGTTGAGGGAAACATCACGACCGAGGCGACGGCCTTCACTTCCTACCTCCCGACCCAGTGGTACCGGTTCGAGGTTCGTCCAACGTCAAGTACGACGGTCGTGGATCGCATTCCGGTTCAGGTGGATACCGTCGGGCACTATCGGTTCCGAAGCACGATCTTGGGCAATGTGTTGATCAAAGTGAAGGCGCCCCAGTCGCTAAGCGAGACGGTGCCAGCAGTCTTGAACAACACGGGAGAAAACACCCTGCCATTCATGCAACTACGTAATGGCGACGCCAATGATGACAACGTGGTCGACTTCTTCGACTACCTGATGTTGAGCGACGGGTTCGAGTCGCAATTGCTGGACGAGCCCTACACCGCGAACTTGGGTGCCGACCTGACGCGAGATCTGCAAATCGATCTCTTCGACTACCTCATCATGTCGAATAGGTACGAAGAGGAGGGTCACTAACGCTTGATCCCGTTGCTTGCGGCCCTTAGGGCCGCAAGCAACGGGGAGCACAACTCAGTCGAACGGGTACGTCGGTAGCGTACGTGCGAGAGGCTTATCGACTCGCAGTCCGAGTTCGTATTCGGCTTGCATGATCGTGTGGATCTCGTGAGTTCCTTCGTAGATGATTGCGCCGCGGGAATTGCGGAAGTACCGCTCGACGGGGAATTCGTCACAGTAGCCGTAGGCACCGTGGATCTCAATCGCCTTGTTCGCTGCATCAAATGCGTTCGCGCAGTTCGTCCACTTGGCCATGCTGCACTCTTGGGTGTGGCGCAGTCCGATGTTCTTCATCCAGCCGACCTTCTGGTACAGCAACCGGCCAATTTCGCGGCCCTGGACCATGCTCGCGATCATCTGCTGAACTAGCTGCTTCGACCCAATAGGCTCGCCTTGGACCTTGCGGTCCATGCTGTACTGAGTGCACGCGTCCAAACATGCGGTGATGATGCCAACTGCACCCGAGGCGACCGTGTACCGGCCGTGATCAAGCGCGCTCATTGCGATCTTGAATCCGTCACCCTCCTGGCCGAGCATGCAGTCTGCAGGAACGCGCATGTTCTCGAAGAAGAGTTCGCCCGTATTGCCAGCGCGAACGCCTAGCTTGCCCTTGATGGCACGGCTCGTGAGGCCGGGGGTGTTGCGATCGACGATGAATGCGGCGTACGGTGCTTTGGCGGTCGTTTCTGCGAGCCGCGTGATGATCAAGAACTGGTCGGCGTAGTCGGCCAGCGAAATCCAAGTTTTGCTGCCGTCAATGACGTAGTGGTCGCCATCGCGGCGAGCGGTGGTCTTCATGTTGGCTGCGTCCGAGCCTGCATTCGGTTCGGTAAGTCCAAATCCCGCAACGCGCTTGCCGGTGGCCAAGTCAGGCAGCCACCGATCTTTCTGAGCCTCGGATCCCCATTGCATGAGAGTCATGGAGTGCAGACCCACGTGGACGCTCATCGCCACACGGGCCGTCGAGTCGGCGCGCTCAAGTTCTTCGCAAACGATGCCGAGAGCGATGTAGTCTGCGCCCATACCGCCATACTTCGCCGGGATACACACTCCAAGGAATCCGGCGTCTCCCATCTTCTTGAGCATGGAAGGGTCGCTTTCGTGCGCTCGGTCGCGCTCGGCGAGGCCGGGAAGGATCTCCTTCTGGCCAAACTCGTAGGCAGATTCTCTGATCAGCTCGTGCTCTTGCGTCAGGGCAAAGTCCATAAACTGGAGTTTACTCGTCGCGCCACGAGCCCCGCGAAACGGGATTAAAGGAGGGAAGTGGTCAATCCTCGATTTCGAGCATGCCTTCAGCGACCCAAGCGCGTGCGAGCTTCTTCAGGATGCGACCTTCGGGATCGGCTTGGATCCAGGTCGTGCCCCATAGATCACTGTGAAGCTGTACGGGAAAATGCTCCACCTCGACAACGGTGTACGCCTCGTCCATGGTGCGTCGGTGACGGAGCTCATGGGAACCTGGCCAGTCCAACAGCCATTCGCGCAACACGGGATATATGCTTCCGTTCGGATCTTCAAACTCCAACGTCTTCGAATAGCATGCGGCTTCAGACCAAGACGCCAACAAAGCGTCGTCAGACATCGGCGCATTCATCGGCGCGTACTCGTCCTCTTTACTGCTGGTCCCATTTAGTACTGTCCCCTCAATAGCGGACCAAACGGTCCTCACGCCAACATTCTATCGTTAGACGGCCGGATGAGCAAGAGCAGAGACGGGAAAATATGAAAAGACATAATATGTATTATCAGAAGTACGCAATTGTCACATTCCAGCCCTTCCCCCACGATACTTTTCCATGAGATGCAATTGTGTGAAGCTTAGTCTTGTCGCCGTCGCTGTGTCGATCGGATGGGTGGCGAATGCCTCGATTGTCACGTTGGGAACTGGTGACGTGCTCGTCGGCAATCGTCCGCTGAATCTTCTGGTCAACGGAAGTTTCGAAGCCGATGCGGGACTCTATCCAAACGGCTCGTACTGGGCGACTGGGACCAGCCTCACCCCGGGCATGTCGCTGACTGGCTGGAGCGCGAGTGGTCAGGTCGGATCGTACGCACGCTGGGGTAACGATGGCGGATCGACGCTAGCGGGGAGTGCACCGATTCCCCATGGCCAAAATGCGCTTTACTTCGGCGCAGGAATCATGGCGGGGGTCTCGCCCTATCCAAACATTGATGTGAACACCGGCTACGTGACCTTCTCTTCGGCTCCGTCCATCACTCCGAAGCCCACGAGCGGGCCGGTGACGCTCTCACAGACGCTTACTGGACTGGTGACCACGGACACCTATCTTCTGGACTTCTGGGCCTCCGGAGAGGACGCCAACACCCAGTCGTATCCAGAGCTGGGCTTCTTCGGCGTCGATCTGACAGGCGAATCGACGCTCTACTTCGCTGCGCCGAACGGTTCCGCTCCGCTTGGAAAGAAGCAACGCTACCAAGTCTACTTCAAGCCTAGCGCATCGACCGTCACACTGACGTTTACGAACTGGGGCCATTTCTTCAACGCTCAGGGGGCTTTCAGTACTGAATTGGTATTGGACGATGTGATTGTCAATCGTCAGCCCGTCCCCGAGCCAGCGACCCTGGCTGCTCTGGGGCTAGGGCTTGCCGTCCTCGTTTGCCGCCGAAAGTAACGGACAAAAACAAAGCCCCGCCCTCTCGATGAGAGGACGGGGCTTTCGCGTACCCAGATCAGTCGTTGATCCGAACCATTTCGTACGCCTCAATCATGTCTCCCTCAGCAAAGGCTGCCCACGTTTCGAACGTGATACCGCACTCCATTCCCATGGTGACTTCCTTGACGTCGTCCTTCAGGTGCTTGAGAGAACCGATGGTTCCCTCGTGGACAAGCTCCTTCCCTCGCGTTACGCGGCATTTTGCGTTTCGGACGACCTTGCCGTCCGTGACGTAGCAGCCAGCGATGATGCCTTTGCGACCGAACTGGAATCGGACGCGGATCTCAACCGTGCCGAGATAGTTCTCCTCGTACTTCGGTTCGAGCATGCCCTTGACTGCGCGCTCGATATCCTCAATGAGTTCGTAGATGATCCGGTACTGCCGGATTTCCACACCCTTCCTCTCGGCTTCGTTCTTGGCGTTCCCTTCCGGTTTGGAGTTGAATCCGATCACGATGGCATCGGCAGCCGAGGCGAGCAGGATGTCGCTTTCCGTGATCGAGCCGACGGCAGAGTGAATGACCTTCACTTGGACTTCATCGTTCTCGATCTTCTCGAGCATGCCACGGACAGCTTCAACACTTCCCTGCACGTCGGCCTTCACGACCAAGTTCAAGTCCTTGATTTCGCCGGTGACGAGCTGATTCTTGAGATCCTGGAACGTGCGGCGCTTGACTTGCCCGCTCAAACTCTTGCGACGTGCTTCGTCGGCTCGTTCAGTGGCGATTGCGCGCGCAGATCGCTCGTCCTCGGCGGGCTCAACTTTGTCACCCGCGGTGGGTACATCGTCGAGACCAAGGATCTCGGCGGGCATCGACGGACCGGCCTCTTTCAGCCGCTCGCCACGATGGTCTGTCATCGCCTTGATCTTTCCGTAGTTCTGGCCCACAACGACTGCATCGCCGATGCGCAAAGTCCCGTTCTTAACGAGTACGGTCGCAACCGGTCCTCGGCCACGGTCTACCTTCGCTTCGATGACGACCCCTTCGAGGTCCGCATGCGGGTCGGCCTTCAGCTCCATCACGTCCGCTTGGAGCAGGATCATTTCCAGGAGCTGGGGCACGCCTTCACCCGTAAGAGCGGAGACTGGGCAAACGATCGTTTGACCACCGTACGCTTCCGCAATCACCTGGTGCTCGGTGAGCTGTTGCAAAACCCGATCCGGATTCGCACCGGGCTTGTCAATTTTGTTCACGGCAACAATCATCGGCACGTCGGCGTTCTTGACGTGGCTGATCGCTTCGATGGTCTGCGGCATGATGCCGTCATCCGCCGCAACGACGAGGATGGCAATATCGGTGACCTGGGCACCCCGGGCGCGCATCGCGGTGAATGCGGCGTGGCCGGGAGTGTCAAGGAACGAAATCTTCCCTTCTGGCAGGCTGACCTGGTAGGCACCGATGTGTTGGGTGATGCCTCCGGCCTCCTTGGCGGCCACGTTTGCCTTGCGGATGTAATCCAAAAGCGAAGTCTTGCCATGGTCAACGTGCCCGAGGATCGTCACGACCGGCGGTCGCTTCTGGTCGCCCGCTGGCTTAGCTGGCTTCTTGACTGAGGGGACGTTTAGCTTGGGCTCTGGCTTGGCCACTTCCCCGCCCCACGACACGTTGAACCCGAATGCCTTGACCAGCTTCTCGACCACATCATCCTTGAGCGATGTCGTGAGCGTGGCCATGACCTTCAGGTCGCTGACAAGCTTCTTTTGAACCTCGCTTTGCGAGACGCCGAGCGCATGCGCCACATCGCGGAGGGTCGCCCCGGAAGTGAGATTGATTGTCTTGTTCGAGACCGCTTCGCGGACGGCCTCCGAAATCAGTTCAAGGGTCTCCTCGTCCGACTCGAACGCCCCGTCGGAAATCGCGACGCCCAGCTCGTCCAAGACGCGCTCGACTTGACCCGGCGTCGCCCCTAGGGTCTTGGCAAAACTCTCAATCTGTTGCTGCATTACCTGTACACTCACCTTAACTCGCTCCTTAACGCATCGACAATCCAGTCCTGATCCTCACGCGATACTTGCTTGCGCATAGCCCGGGCCAGTTGGCTGGACTTTGCCACCTTATCGATGCATTCGACGCTCGCACACACGTATGCCGAACGTCCGGACGACGCCTTACTAAACATAAGACGGGCCGCCCAGTCTGGACGCACCCGTATCAGAGCGGACTGTGATGCCCTGTTACGACATGCGATGCATGACCTTATCGGATCGGCTGCTGGCTCGGGCAATCATTGCTCCCCGCCTGCTGGCTTCTTCTCGCTGGCTTCCGCCGCCAGCTGGGACTCGCTGCGGATGTCAATTTTCCATTCGGTAAGTCGAGCGGCGAGTCGGACATTCTGCCCGCCCTTGCCAATGGCCAGCGAAAGCTGTCCATCGGGCACCACGACAAACGCACTGCGTGCTTCCTCATCCAGCTTGATATTGTTTACCTTTGCTGGACTGAGCGCGTTCATGATGTAGGTCTTCGGATCATCGCTGAACGGCACAATATCGATCTTCTCGTCGTAAAGTTCGTCCACGATCGACTGCACGCGACTGCCGCGCGGGCCCACACAGGCACCCACTGCGTCTACGCGCTCGTCGGTCGAGGCCACGGCCACCTTGCTGCGCTGACCGGCTTCGCGGGCCACGCCATGGATGACGACGATTCCGTCGGCGATCTCTGGCACTTCCAACTCGAAAAGCTTGCGGAGCAAGTTCGGGTGGGTGCGCGAAACGATCACCTTCAAACCGCGGCGGCTGTCGTCCACACGCAAGACGTACACGCGAATCCGGTCGTTCAGTCGGTATGGCTCGGTAGGGACCTGCTCCCACTTGGGCAGCTCAGCCTCAACGCGGTTGACTTGGATGAAAACAACGGTGTCCTCGCGGCGCATCACGGTACCGCTCACGACGTCATTCAGCTTCTCGCTGAACGTGTCGTGGATCTTGCGATTCTCGGCTTCCCGCAGCTTCTGAGTCAAAACTTGCTTGGCGGTCTGGGCTGCGATCCGTCCGAAGCGGTTCGGGTCCACTTCAACGTCGATAAAGTCGCCGATCTCTGCATCTGCTTTTCGCTTCCGCGCATCCAACAGGCTCATCTGGATCGATGGGTCGAGGACTTCACCCACGATTTCCTTCTGGATGTTGCATGTCCATCCCTTCTTCGCATCTAGGTGAACGGTGACGGAACCGTCACGTGCTGCCACGTACCGCTTGTACGAAGCTGCCAGCGCCTCTTCCAGTTCGTGTACAAGCTCTTCGACGGGAATGTCTCGCTCCTGCGCAATCTGATTGAGGTGTCCAAAGATATCCATGCCTAGTTTTACGTTCCTGCGTCGCGCTCCTGCGACAAAAAAAGCGGCCAATGCCGCCTAGCTCGGGCATCGCAAATTGTAGCGATAGTGTAGCATAGGAACCCGGCCGGAGTCTAGGCCCCACCGTATTGCTGGAACGACCTATGACAGTATTTATACGAGGAATTGAGGTTTACGCCCACCACGGCGTAACGGCCGAGGAGAGAGCGGTTGGTCATCGCTACATCGCTGATCTTGAGTTCGAAGTCAAGGACGGTGTAGCTGGAACGGACGACATCAGCGCGACCGTAGACTACGGCGACGCCGGGATCACCGCTGCTGAGACCATTCAGGAAACGCAGTTCAAGACCGTCGAGTATCTGGCGCACATCGTGGCGGGAAAGCTACTCGATCGATACCCTCAGGCCACGAGCGTGCAGATAAGCCTTGCCAAGCGATTACCACCCGCCCCGCTCATCGCCGAGACAGCTGGCGTCACCCTGCGCATGACGCGCGGCAGTTCATGAGCTTGCCAAGGCGAGCTGGATAAGGTCCCGCGGAGGAAGGAACTTGACGTCTTCCTTTACGGTTTCGAGAATCTCGATGGGCGTCTGCGGCTGATCCTGAATCAGCGCTCCAATGATGTCTTCGACGAGCGTCTCCGGAGTAGATGCCCCACTGGTGATCCCTACCGTCTTATAGTCTGTGCGCCAGTGCTGTTGGACCTGGTCCACGGACAGGATCAAGTGGGCCTCGGCCCCGAGCGACTCGGCCACTTCCCTCAGTCGATTTGAGTTGGAGGAAGTTTGGCTCCCGACGACAATGACAAGATCGCACTCTCCAGCCATGCGGCGAACGGCGGCTTGTCGGTTTGTCGTGGCGAAGCAAATGTCCTCTTTGGCCGGAGTATCCAGGTGCGGGAAACGACGCTTCAGAACCGCCATCGTGGCCTGCACCTCATCGACGCTCAAGGTCGTCTGAGTAAGCACTGCCAGCTTCTCATGGTCGGGAATCTGAAGCTCTTCTGCTTCCTCCGGAGTCTCGACCAGATACATCCGTCCCGGTGCCTCGCCCATCGTTCCCTCGGCTTCCACGTGTCCACGATGGCCGATGTAGATGAAGTGGTAGTCCTTGGAGGCGAACCGTTTCGCTTCGTTGTGAACCTTGGTCACGAGCGGGCAGGTGGCGTCGATCACGGTGAGGTTACGCTCCGCGGCGGCGGCTCGAACGGCGGGCGACACGCCGTGCGCGCTGAACACGACCACCGATCCCGCCGGAATGTCTTCGATGTTCTCAACAAAGATGACCCCTCGCGATTCAAAGCTGCGCACGACGTACTCGTTGTGCACGATCGCGTGCCGCACGTACACGGGTGCTCCGTGAATCTTGAGGGCCAGGTCCACAACTTCGATCGCAAAGGCGACTCCAGCGCAGAACCCTCGTGGCGCGGCGAGCAGGATCTTTTCCACGCTGAAGATTGTACCGGACCGACATCTGCCGCTCTGAAACTGCGCGCCTTACCTGGTTCCGGGCGGCCTGATCACGGAACTTGATCGGTACCGGCGGACACGCTGGACATACTTGAGAGGGAAACTCAGAAAATGCTGATCTCTGATGCAAAGACGTTTGTTGGGCTCGTTGTCGATCTAACCTACACGAATCGCCGAGGCGAGGAAGTCAACGAGATTGCCGAGGTGTTCGATGTCAACTTTGTGCCGATGTACGGCCCGTGCTTGATCACCGATATCGGCGACATTCGACTCGACCGCGTCTGTGCACTTAGCCGGCTGGCGGAGCAAAAAGCCGCTTAGCAGATTTCGCGCAAACCAGATCCCTACTCCCGCGACTTGGACTTTGCTCCATCGCGGGAGCTTGGTCGTTTCTGGGACCGACTTGTGAGCTTGCCCATCAGTAGATCGATGCGGAGGCGGAACCCGATTCGCGTCTCGCGTGGGAAAAGCCGTGTGGTGATGTACGGTTCAAAACTACCGGCGACAAAGCTGAAACCGAACTCGGTGTCATACCAGTGACTTCGCTTAACGTCGTACTTCATCAGACTCGAAACCCAGATGTTGCCGAGCAGCAGGTCACCCCGAACATGAAGCGCCTCACGTGAGTACAGCCGGTCCATCAAGAACAATGGCGAGCCATACTCCTTCCCGCGAACGTAGGCGGCACCGAGGCGTACATATCGTTGCGGCCTGAACGAGACCCCTGCCTCGCCGCGGATCCAGCCAAACCCGCCATCTCCGCCGCCCGCAGTCGCAAGCGCGTCGGCGCGCAGTCGCAACTCGGCCACTTTGCCAATCTTGACTACTGGCGTCTGGAGCGTGCCATTCACAATTGATCTCACTCGCCACGGAGTCTCGGAGCTCTCGCGAATCTGATGCACCCGGGCTTGCGCAAATGCACCGAAACCAGCGACTCCCCCGCCGTGCTCCGCGGATAGTTCCCACGCTTTGCTCACCGACGACTGATCGGACAGGCGAGCAGACGTCCCGAGGTTCCAACTGCTCAGCACCGTAAGGTTCTGGAGCTCCGAGCGAAGCCGGTTATCTTCATCGGCCGGATGCTGCACCACAATGTTGTTCATGTAACCGTTATTCGCGCGTTCCGCGAGTTCCGTGCGTGGCGTTATGAAACCAGTGGCTTTGGAGGGCGGGACTGAACTGCGGGTCAGTGCGACTTCGGCTGTTGGCAGGGTCGATGGAAATGCGCTGTAGGCCGCGCTCAACGCGAGGTTCTCCCCAAGCAAGAATCCGCTCGACCAGGTAACGCCGAGCCCGGACTTTCGCCGGAACGAAATCGCGGGAATTCGCAAGCCTCCCACACGTTTGTCCAGCGAGAATGTGCTGGTCGGCAGTTTTGGTAGCGGCTTACCGAAGAGAATGATTTGTGGACTTTGCATCACCCCACGCCGCCCCGGAGAAAGCACGATGCGGGCTGAACGTAAGGCGATATCGGGAGTTCGGCGTCCGCTTGGGCTCCCGTACACCCCGAACAGAGTCCACTTCTCTGGGGAGATTTCGACCCGGGCAACGCGGCCATTCATGCCCGCGCCCTTGATGACGACATCCTCGGCGGTCCCGGTCCCTTTCCCCCAATCAAACTTTAGGTTCTTCGTCCAAAGAGTTCCCTCAGGATCCTCCAAAACGACCTCGCCTGTTGCCTCGCCCTGCTTGGTTTGGTAGTTGAGAATCAAGGTCTCCGCGCGCAGCGTCGTGGGTCCGTAGTGCGCGACGACCCCGCCGCGGCATTCGACGATCTGAGTTTCTGCATCGTACGTCTGGGTTCCCGCAAACTCGATCATTAGGGTCGAGTCGGTAGGTAGCGCCGGACGCACCTCGGCGGACACTTGCCGTGCAGCCATCGTGAGGATCTCGGGCGATATCGGGGGCAACGTTGGATACACGTAGCATCGAGTCTACCGCCGCATGCATTTCGTTGCAATTAGGGTTCTCGGTTCGGTACACTATGAAGTTCCGATGACTTCCCAACAAGGCCCCGATCTGCCACTTGCAGACATCCTCAACGACTACGAGTACGGTCAGTTTGTTCTCTCGAACTTGGCTGCGCGCCGAGCAAAGCAGTTGAAGGATGGTGCCCCTCCCTTGGTGCGTTGCGAATCCAATCACCCGATCACGATTGCGCTGGCCGAAATCGCCCAGGGCAAGATTCGACCGATCCTGGGTGTGGAAGAGATCGACTCCGCCGCTGTGGAAGCCGATTTGAACGCCGCCATCAGCGACGAGACCGTGCCCGCAGAATTTGGAATCCTACTTCCTTCACTGGACGAAATCGGACATGACGAGCTCATGGACGAAGTTGACCACGAGGACGATCACGATCCATCTGAGGAACCTGCCGCGAGCCTTACGGACCTGCTCGAGGACGACGTGACCGTCGAGTCCGAGTCCTCCGAAGAGGGCGAATCGCTTTCGTTGGATGACCTCGCCGAGAAGGAGAACGACGAGGAAGATCCGGACGCGCACGACTAAGCACCGGCCATGGCGAAAGATCTCTACGAGGTCTTAGGCGTTCCACGCGATGCATCGGCAGCGGACATCAAGTCTGCTTTCCGCAAGCTGGCGCGTCAGTATCACCCGGATCTGAACCCGGGCAACGCCGAAGCCGAAGAGCGGTTCAAAGAGATCAACCAAGCGTACGAAGTCCTCTCCGACGAGCAAGCTCGTGCGCGCTATGACCAGTACGGTTCCGCCGATCCCCAGCAAGATCCATTCTTCCGAGGCGGAGGCGCTGGCGGCGGCATCAACATCGAGGACATCTTCGAGTCGTTCTTCGGTGGAGCCGGTGGGAGACGCCAACAGGGCCCGGGCCGAGACGGAGATGATCTCCGTGCCGATGCAGCCATCAACCTCGAAGACGTGCTAACCGCGACCGAGCAACGCGTCAAGTACCGCCGGATGGCAGCCTGCCCCGAGTGCAAAGGCACCGGAGCCGAGGGCGGCACCAAGCCAGACACGTGCTCGGAGTGCCGAGGGTCCGGCCAGGTGACTCGAGTTCAACAAACCTTCATCGGCCAAGTCCGCACTTCAACCACTTGCCCAACGTGTAACGGCGAAGGCGTGGTCGTGAAGAACCGCTGTAAGAAGTGTAATGGCCGAAGGCTCATCGCGCAAGACGAAGAGCTAACCGTCACCATTCCCGCTGGAGTGTCGGATGGCGCACAAATGCGGGTCCCTGGAAAGGGCTCCGACGGAGTTTTGGGTGGCCAAGCAGGCGATCTGTATGTCTTCATCACCATCCGACCCGACGAGCGATTCCGGCGCAACGGTACAAACCTGGAGACCGCGGTAGAGCTGAGCTATGCGCAGGCAGCCCTTGGGGATGAGTTTGAGATTGACGGCGTGGGCGAGCAGGTCAGCCTCACCGTCGGCCCTGGAACCCAACCAGGAGAGACGTTGCGGGTACGAGGCTCGGGCCTCCCGCCACTCCACGGGGGAACTCGCGGAGACCTCTACGTCCGCGTCACCGTTCGGATACCGAAGAAGGTGTCTGATGCTGAGGAGAAGCTCATCCGTGAGCTCGCCGCGCTGCAAGGCGAAGACGCTCCCGCCGGTTCTTCCGGTATCCTCGGCGGGCTTTTCAAGAAGAAGAAATGAAAGTCTGGACTCAGATCACCGCAACATTGGATCAAGCCCCCGAAGATTGGTCCCGAATCCACGACCTCTTTGAGCGACATGGCATCGGCGGCACGGTCCAGTCGGACACACCTCCGACCATGAGCGGTTACCTTTTTGAACCCACCGAAGACGAGCTTCAAGCGCTCACCACCTCTCTCCGGGAAGCCGCCGCTGATGTCACCATCTCCGAGGTACCCGAGGAGGATTGGTCCGAAAGCTGGAAGCAGTTCTTCGTACCACGCCGAATTGGCAAGCGCTTCGTCATCCGCCCAACGTGGGAGGAGTTCGCGAGCGGCCCAGATGACCTAGTAATCGTGCTCGATCCGGGTCAGAGCTTTGGCACGGGCGACCACCCGACGACGCGCATGTGCCTGGAGCTCCTAGAGACGCTTCCGGTTCAGGGGGTCAGCGTCGCCGACGTCGGCTGCGGCAGTGGCGTCCTGAGCATCGGCGCCGGCTTGCTTGGGGCTGCAAGCATCCACGCGGGCGACATCGAGGCGTCTTGCGTCATCTCCACCCTTGAAAATGCGGAGCGCAACGGGATTGCGCTGATGGCAGCTGAGAGCAAGGGTTTCGACGATTTCCCGCCCGGCGAGTACGATCTTGTACTCTCGAACATCATTAGCGCCGCCCTCATTCGGCTCGCCCCCGAGACCGCAACGCGCGTCAAATCCGGCGGATCTTGGATCGTGAGTGGCGTCATCGACGGCAACTGGCCCGATGTGCTCGAAGCTGCCGAGCGGGCAGGATTCATTCTAGTGGAGCGCAAACAGGAGAACGAATGGACAGCCGCTCACTTCCGCCGCTAAGGTCGCTGCCGAGGTTCTTCATCGATGGACTCGACCCCGAAGTCGACGACATCGAGATTCCTGAGCACGACCTGAACAAACTCCGTAAAGTGCTTCGTTTGGGCACCGGCGATTTCTTCGGAGCGCTTCCCAACGACGGCACCCTTTGGGTGTGCGAACTCCGCGGCCGTAGCGCCGTCGTTCGTTCGCGCCACCCGCTCGATACCGAGCCGAAGCGCTTTGTTCGCCTTGCCCAGGCCCTGCCCAAGGCGGACAAGCTTGAAGAGATCGTACGGATGGCCACCGAGATCGGAGTCTCCGAGTTCATCCTCTTTTCCGCCGATCGCTCGGTTGTGAAGTGGACGCCCGACAAGCTGGCCGACCGAATGCGACGCCTATCGACCATCGCCCGTGAGGCGGCAGAACTCTCGTACCGTGCCCGCGTTCCCGTCATACGACATGCGCCAAGCCTTGGCGCTGTGCTAGAAGAGTTTCCGGAAGCCTGCGTTCTGAGCGAACTTGCTTCCGTTGAGAAGCCAGCGATCTTGGACAGTGACGACGAAGTGACGCTGGTCATCGGACCGGAAGGCGGCTGGGCACCGCGCGAAGTGACCGCCATCGCCCATCGCTCCATGACATTCGGCCCACGTGTTCTGCGTACGGAGACCTCGGCGGTCGCCGCCGCGACGCTTGCCCTGCTCGTCGCAAAGTAAAATACGGCGATGCGACATGACGGCCGTGCTCCTGACGAACTTCGTCCTATAACTCTAACTCCCGGATTTGCAAAGTTCGCCGAGGGCTCGTGCCTCATCGAGATGGGGGACACCCACATGCTCGTGACCGCCACCGTCGAAGACCGCGTCCCGCCGTTCATGAAGAACCAAGGCAAGGGATGGGTCACTGCCGAGTATTCAATGCTCCCGCGCTCGGGTCGCCAGCGCAACCAGCGTGACACGAACCGTAGCCCGAACGGCCGCTCCATGGAGATTCAGCGCCTGATCGGCCGCTGCCTTCGCACGATGGTAGATCTGGATGCTATGGGCGAGCGGACGATCACTATCGACTGCGACGCGCTGCGCGCCGACGGAGGCACCCGCACCGCCGCCATCACCGCCGCCTACGTCGCGCTGTACCAAGCCATGGATTGGATGGTGAAGCAGCGGATGATTCCGCGTATCCTGATCCAAGAGCCGGTTGCGGCGATCAGCGTCGGCGTCGTCAAAGGCTTGGAAGTGCTCGATTTGGACTATGCCGAAGACTCGACGGCGCACACCGACATGAACGTCGTAATGACACAGAGTGGCAAGTTCATCGAAGTGCAAGGCACCGCCGAGGCCGCACCGTTTACGGCGGAGACGCTCGGCAAGATGCTGTCCCTCGCGAAGAAGGGGATCGGCCAGCTGATCGACTTACAGAAAGAGGCAATCGCCAAGATATGAATCCGGTCCTGGTCGTCGCAACGCATAACCTCAAGAAGGGCGGCGAGATGATCACCCTGCTGTCGGACCTGTTGCCCGGGGTGACGATCCAGACGCTCGCGGATTTCCCGCCCGCCGCTGAACCCGAGGAGACCGGGGCGACGTATGCCGAGAACGCGAAGATCAAAGCCGAGGCCGCCGCTGCGCATACCGGCGAGCTCTGCATCGCGGACGACGCAGGTCTGGAAGTAGACGCGATGGGTGGCGAGCCCGGGATCTACAGCAAGCGGTTTGCAGGCGAGGAGACCCCGTTCCCCCATAAGATGCAGGTCATCCTTGAGCGGCTCGCGGGCGTCGAAGGCGACGCCCGATCCGCGCGCTTCCGATGCTGCGTGGCCATTGCCGCCCATGGCTTGGAGACCCTTGTTTTCGAGCGGACGTGCGAAGGGATTATCGCTCATGAGTCGTCCGGCGCGGGCGGGTTTGGCTACGACCCGATCTTCTTCCTTCCCGAGCGTGGCTGCACCATGGCGGATCTCACAGCGGCCGAGAAGCACCAGATCAGCCACCGAGGCAAGGTGTTGCCCGTCGCTGCGGAAGCCATTCGCGGCATCCTCGCGCTCGCTCCTTCGGTGCCATAATCCGGTTATGTCTCTCACCGTTGCAGTGTTGCCCGGCGACGGGATTGGCGTCGAGGTAACTCAGGAGGCGGTCAAGGTTCTGGCTGCTGCTCGACCCGATCTCTCCTTCCAAGAAGCCGTAGTTGGGGGCGCGGCCTACGACCGCCACGGTACACCCCTTCCCGAAGAGACACTCCAACTTTGCAAGAACGCGAGCGCGGTGCTGCTTGGCGCGGTCGGCGGCCCGAAGTGGGACCACCTTGACCCTCAGGTTCGACCTGAAATCGGCGGACTTCTCAAGATTCGTGCGGAGCTAGGCGTCTTTGCAAACGTTCGACCTGCCAAGGTGTTGCGCACACTCCTGCAAGCAAGCCCGCTCAAGAGCACCGGAAGCACGCTCGATCTCGTCGTCGTGCGCGAACTTACCGGTGGGATCTACTTTGGCCATCGCGAACGATCCGCCGATGGCAACACGGCCCTCGACACGTGCATCTACACACGTGATGAAGTGAGCCGCATCGCTGATATGGCGATTCGCATTGCGCGCCAGCGCAAAGGCCAAGTCACGAGCGTGGATAAGCAAAACGTTCTGGAAACCAGTCGGCTTTGGCGCGAGGTCGTCAACGAACGAGCAGCCTTGAACCCGGATGTAAAGGTCACCCACATGTTGGTTGACAACTGCGCGATGCAGCTTATTCGGGATCCGTACCAGTTTGATGTGATCCTGACCGAGAACATGTTCGGAGATATCCTGAGCGACGAGGCCTCCATGCTCACCGGATCGCTGGGTTTGCTGCCGAGCGCATCACTCGGGGCGGAACACGGTGGCAATGTGTTCGGACTCTACGAGCCGGTCCACGGCAGCGCACCCGACATTGCTGGCCAAGGCAAGGCGAACCCGATTGCGGCGATTCTTAGCGGCGCAATGATGCTCAAATACTCCTTCGGTGACGACGAAGGCGCGGCCCGCATTGAGCGAGCGGTCGACAGCGCGCTGGAGGAGAATCTTCGGACTCCTGACATCTTCACCCCTGGAAATCGAATCGTGACAACGTCCGAGATGGGTGACGCGATCGTCGCCCGGCTCAGCTAATCGGTTGTGTCGGGTCCACGTGGATGGTTTTTTCGTGGGTGTAGGTTGCTAGGCCAGGGGCTGATCCCTTTGGTTTCCGTACGTACTTCTTGAGAGTGTAGTCCACGGCCACGACGCTGCTGTGCTTACTGGAACTGTGCTTCGCAACCACCCATGCCGCGTACCGAATGGCCGCCTGCGGCACCCGGTCTGGCTGATTCATGGTACGTATGATCGCATGCGCGGACGGCCCCCCTCGCACGTGTAGCCACCAGTCGTTCGTCTTGGCAACTCGGCTTGTCAGGTAATCGTTGGCTGCCGTGCTTTCTCCCACCAAGATGGCCCACCCGTCGGGCGTCGCGAGTTCGCGGATGGGATGACCTTCGAACGGCCGCTCGCTTGGCTTCTTGCTCGCTTGGGCGGCTGCCAAGCGGAGCCAGCCGCGTTCCTCTGCGGTTCTCCGGCAGAAAACAAGCCCCGCCAAGTCGGTCTCATCCTGCAAGATTATCAAGCAACTGCGAATCGAGACGAGCTCCTCTTGCTTGCGAGCAAGCTGTTCGGTCACCAAACCGATCGCAGACTTGGCCCGCTTCGCCTTCTGAAAGAGCGCATTGGCGTTCTCTTTGGGGGTCCAGTCGGCGCGGAGCGGAATGACCATCTCGCGACCCTCGTAGTCGAACGCTTGCAACTGGGTGTCGCCAGGCCTGATGCTCGCCATGTAGGCGAGAATCAGCTCCGCTTGCAGCTGCAGACTTCCTGCCCGTGCGGCCGTGTCGCTCGCTTGCTCCAAGTCTTGCACTGCCACCGACTTGGCAAGCTCCGCGCGCCGAAGCTGCGTCACCAGGAACCGCCGCTCTTGTCCACCGAGATCTTGCGTGGCGAGTTTCGAAAACACCGCCTCGGCCTCGTCTGAGAAGCCGGGTAAGGGACGCGCACCAGCAAGGAGCCGGGACAAATCCAGCGGGTACGCCGCCGCGCCGGTGCCGGATGGAGCAAATCGCGATGCTCCAAAAGCAGCCTGCACCGCAGGCAATCCTCCAGCCTCCATCCACTTGCGCAAGAACGGCGAAACTCCCTCACAGTCCGCGGCTTCATCCATCGAAGCCGCGCCTAGGATCGAGGGGCGCGGGCTCAGGGGCGGAGGCAGATACGAACGCCCTGGCAAGATAGGCCGCTTGGTCTTCCCTGCACCCAGCCACTTCGCCGCCGCCGCTAGGTGCCCGTTGCTCCTTACCAGCATGACGTTTGAGTGCTTACCCATGAGTTCGGCGATCAAGGTGAACGACTCCTCGGGCCCCTCAAACTCCAAGTGCGTGATCCGGTCCTGGCCAACTTGCGCCCAGCTGAGCAACGCACCCGGGATCAGGTGTCGCCGTAACTCTTGCCCGAAGGGTGACAGTTCTGTTCCACGCGGGGGCCGCTGCGTACTCCGCAGAACGCGCGCACGTTCGGGGTGCCAGCAGAGCGTCAGCCACGTAGAGGAGCCGGCGTAGAGCTCAATACCTACGGTCCATTCGTCAATCTGAACGACCTTCTGCACCTTTGCAGGCATGCCCATCGCCCGCCCTTCCCAGACGGCGCATGCCAGGCACAGACTATCGAATGGGACCCTCACATCACGATTGTGGACGACTGGGGGTAAGACTAGGCAGGATGTTTCGATCCGCCGCCCCAAAATCGGTCCGCCTGTACGGCTACTTTTGTATCGCCATGCTCATTCTCAATCTTGGGCTGACGTTCGCCGTGCTTGCGATTCCGTCCCAACTCGACTTGGGGGTTCTGGGACCGATCGAAATCGGCTGGACCAAGCAACTCCTGTTCCTCACCGGAATCGTGCTCACCATCTCATATGCGGTCTTACTGGTACTCCCCATCAATCGAACCGCCTACGTCTTGCATCTCACCAACCTGGCGGTGAGCGCGGGTTCTTGCATTTGGGTTCCGATCTGCGCGCCGATGATCCTCACCTTCCGGAGCGCGGAAGTGCAGAACTACTTCGGACTCGGACCCGAAGAAAGGTAAGCCTGGAGCACAGCGTCAGGTGCGCCTTCCATCTTGATCTGCCCTTCTTGAATCCACAGCACACGATTCGCGACGCGGCGAACGGCGTCGGGGTTATGGCTGACAAAGAAGATCGTCCCGCCCGCGACGCGAAACTCCTCAATGCGGGCGTAGCACTTCTGCTCGAAGTCCTTGTCGCCAACAGCAAGCACCTCATCGACGATCAGAATCTCGGCATCGACGTGCACCGCGATGCTGAACCCGAGCCGGGCCAGCATGCCGCTCGAATACGTCCTCACGGGGGCGTGGATCGCCTCGCGCACCCCCGCAAAGTCAATGATCGCGTCCATCCGCCCGTGCACTTCGGCTCGGGTTAAACCGAGGATCACACCGTTAAAGAGAATGTTCTCTGCTCCCGTCAGGTCGGGATGGAATCCGGCCCCAAGCTCAAGAAGCGGAGCGACACGTCCGTTGACATGAATCGTCCCCGACGTCGGCTTGTAGACCCGAGCAATGAGCGAAAGCGTAGTGCTCTTCCCTGCTCCGTTTGAGCCGATAACCGCCACGCACTCGCCGCGCTTGACTTCAAAGCTGATGTCTCGCAGCACGGTGTGCGACTCTAGTTTTCGGCGCTGCCACCAAAGGAATAGAGTCTTCAGCGAGTTCGATCCACTGTGGCTAACGCGGAAGATCTTCGTCAGGTTTTGAACCGAGATCGCTGCTTCGCTCATGGTCTCTCCACGAATCTCCACTTCATGCGGTTGAAAACGGCGTAACCACCGATCAGGACCAGGAAGGAGATCGCGGATGCGACCAGCAGCAGCGGCACGTCAAGCGGCAAGTATGGCAACACCCGATCGCCAATCTTCGGATCAACCGGGGCGACGAGCACCTTGCGGAATGCGGTGCAGATCATCGCCACCGGGTTCAGGTGGTACAGCGTGTAGACCAGATCGGAGTACTTTGCGGGGACCGCGTTTGCATAGCGGACTTGCTCACTGAAGTACATCACTGGGCAAAAGAAGAACATGATGTACAGCGTCACACCCACCATGTACTTCACGTCCTCGAAGAACGTGTTCATCGCCGAGATGAAGAGCGCCAAGCCGGTGGTCAAAGCGAGGTGAATGATCAGCAGGAACGGCAAGTAAACCAGCGAGGGCTGGAAGGGCGTCCGGTCAGGGTGCCGCATCCAAACGGCGAGCAAGAACGCAAAGAACACCGTCAACGCAAGCAAGAAGTGTATGAAGTTGCTCAGGACGCTCGCAAGCGGTAGCACCTCGCGGGGGAAGTAGACCTTCTTCACGACCGGCAAGGCTGCCAAAACGGATTGCGAACTGTCCATGAGCGCCAACTGGAAGAACATATACGGCAGGTACGCCGCGAAGACATACGCGCTGAAGCTCGGAGTCTGGTTGCCCAAAAAGTACCGAAAAACGACGTACATCGCTCCCATGGTCAGGAGTGGGTTCAGGAGCGACCACATGAACCCGAGAACCGAGTTCTTGTACCGGATGCGCAGTTCGCGCTCGACCAAGGTCAACAACAACTCACGAAAGCGCCAAAGCTCCCTGAGTTCATCCAGCATGGACGGCATGTTACCTGCTCACGCCAGTTCAAGCCGGGGCGCAGAGGTGAGCAGCTCCTGCGTATAGGGATGCTGCGGCCTCTCGAAGACGTCCTGCACGTCGCCCGACTCCACCACCACGCCTGCCTTCATCACGAAGACCCGCTGGGCCAAGTACCGAACGGTCACAAGGTCGTGCGAGATGTACAGATACGCGCACCCAAGCTCCTGCTGCTGGTCCTTGAGCAAGTTCAGAATTTGGGCTTGAACGCTCAAGTCAAGCGCCGCCGTGGGCTCGTCGCACAGAACGAGGGGTGGCTTGAGCGAAATAGCCCGTCCGATTGCCACGCGCTGACGCTGCCCGCCACTCAGTTGGTGTGGGTACCGATCTGCCATCTCGGCCGAGAGTCCGACGCTCGTGATCAGTGTATCAACATCAATCGGAGTGCCGGTGACGCTCGACGGCTCAAGCATTGAGCGCCTCACCGTCCAGCGCGGGTCGAGGCTGGCGTAAGGGTCTTGCCACACGACTCCGACGCGTGCGGCCTGCCTAGGCGAAACGCCCCGTACCTGCGCTCCCTGAATGTCGATCGTGCCGCTGGTGATCGGTTGGAGCCCCAAAATCGCCCGGATCAGCGTCGTCTTGCCGCTGCCCGACTCGCCCACGACCGCGACGCATTCGCCAGCCTCGACGGACAGGGATACGTCGTTCACCGCCCGCATGACTTGCGAACCGTTTACGTAGTCGACGCACAGGTTCTGAATGTCCAGGAGCGACATTAATCCCCCACCGGCGGCTGCCGCCGCTCAAAGAGCAATCGGTCAGTAAGCTTGGCGAGAAAGTCTTCGTCATCGAGCGCGATCAGCCGCGTCGTCCGCTCCGACCGGCTGACGCTGACGGCGTCTCCGCTAAGCATCTGCAACCTACTCTGACCGTCGCATGAAAGGACCGCGTCGCCGCGAGTTTCGATCTGAATATGGACGTTGGAAGTCGGCGCGAGCACAAGCGGACGGGTGCTCAGCGTGTGCGGCGTGACGGCCGTCAGAATCATGCACTGCAGGGTCGGCTCAACGATGGGTCCGCCCGCAGAGAGGTTGTAGCCCGTCGAGCCAGTCGGAGTGGCGACCAAGACGCCGTCCGCCGGATAAGAGTTCAGGAACCGGCCATTGACGGTTACCTCAAAATTCAGCATGCGAGCGGTTGCGGCGCGCTGGAGAACCGCTTCGTTGAGTGCATGCAACGTTGCGACCGATTTGCCGTGGCGCAAGAGCTCGACTTGGAGCATCATTCGCTCCTGAACCTTTGCTTGCCCATCGAAGAACAAGCTCAGCGCGGCACCAAGCTCGGAAGGTTGGCATTGGGTGACAAACCCAAAGCGCCCGAAGTAAACACCCAGGACTGGGGTGCCTCGGGCTGCGCACAGGTGCGAAGCACGAATGAGGGTGCCATCACCCCCGAAAGAAATCATCAGGTCGGCGTCGCCGAGTTCCTCAGTTGGCAGGGGTTGGGCATCGATCAACGCCGCCACATCGAGCTCAGAACCCACAAGAGCACGACGCCCCTTCAGGAAGTGCGTCGTGCTCCGTGCTGCCTCAACGGCATCGTTTCTATGAACGTTAACGAGGATACTGATTCGCAATCGCGAGAGCCCTACTTTTTCATTCGCTCAAGATTTCTCTTGGCGTCTTCAAAGTTTGGATCAATTGCGAGTGCTTTTTCTAGCAGAGCAATGGCCTGAGCCATTCTGTTCTGCCGCTCGTAGGTCACCGCGAGGTTATTGTAAGCGGGCAAGAAGCTCGAATCCAGGCTCAGAATGCGCTGGAACGTCTTCGAGGCGTCGTCCAGTTTGTCCATCTGGTACTGGTAAAGGCCCACGCCGTTGAGCGCGCGGACGTTGTTCGGCTGAGACTTCGTGACTTCGACGTAGTGGTACCGGGCTCCTTCATAGTCGCCCTTCTTCCACAGCGCCGAAGCGAAATCCAAGCGGATGTCGTCTCGCTTGGGGGTCTTGTGCAGGAACCCGCGCCAGATACCCATTGCCTTGTCCAAGTCTCCCGACTTGAGCGCGCAGGCGGCGACGTTCAGCTGATTTTGACCATTGGCAGGGTCCAGCGCCACGAGTCGCTCGAAAACTGGCAGGGCTGCTGCGTACTCACCATTGCGATAGAGCAACAACGCATAGTTATTCAGCGAGTCGGCATCGGCATCGTTCATCGCGATGGCCTTCTCGTACGCGACCTTTGCGCCGTCGATATCGCCAGTGCGCGTGCGCAGGACGCCCACGTTGTACCAGTAGGTCGAAGAGTCTCCGAGGGCTGCTTCAACCGCCTCCAGGGTTCGCTTTGCGTCGTCGGCGCGGCCCTCGGCAGCGTAAGCCTGCGAGAGCGCGAGCGAAGTTGCCGCATCCGTTTCGCCGGCACTTGCCTTCTCAAGGTACGTAATGGCCGACTTCGGCCGGTTCAATCGCATGTTCGCGAAGCCAGCGTTTCGGTTGAAAAGCACCGAATCGGGTCGCAGGTCGACCGCCTTGCCGTAGCAGTTTGCCGCCTCGGCATAGTCACCCACGCCTTCGTACGCCAACCCCAAATTGTTGTAGACGAATCCGTCGTTTTTGTTGAGCTCTAGCGCCTTCTTATAGGCATCAACGGCTTGTGCATAGTTCTGCTTTCGCAGGTGGATACCGCCGATATTGTAGTGCGGCTCGTAAAGTCGAGTGTTGAGCTTCGCGATCTCGCTGTACTGCTCAAGAGCTTTGTCATCCTGGCCGGTGGCGACATAGGCGTTACCCAGGTTGTTTCGAATTTCGAGATCGTTTCCTCGGATCGCCAGTGCCTTCTCAAGCACCGGGACGGCATCGCCAGCCATATCCTTTCGCAGGTAGATGAAGCCGAGCCACGAGAGCACATCTGCGTTCTCCGGGGCATCCTTTTGTAAGTCCTGGAATCGCGCCAGCGCTTCATCAACTTTGCCTTCTTTGTAGATGGCCGTCGCTTCGATGACTCGCTTCGTGATTTCAGGAGATGACTGGGCGAGCGCAGGCGCCATCAGCACCATCGCCATCAACCCACCGAGTACCCACTTAGAAATTGTTCTCATTCTATTTTCCCCATCACAAACATTCAGCCCGTGACGCTATGACTCCATTATTCCCATAGTTTGCGGAATGGATCGCTGAAATACCAATCGCAAATCTTCCAGGTTCAGCTTCACTTCATCCAACTCGAACCGAGGTTCTTCGGGTCTCGCTTTACCTAGGTGACTCAAGCGCACGCCGACCAAGCCTGCGAGGTCAGCAACTGCACTCGCGTTCTCAGCGCGGACTGCAATCACGGCTCGCCCTGGCGTTTCGCCGAACCACCTAGCATCTTTTCGGTTCGAAAACTCGAATGGCTCACCTTTTAGACTCGCGATGATGCCAACTGTGTTCGGAATTGCCATCTCTGCAAGCGCCACCGCCACGCCGCCCTCGCTGACATCGTGCGCCGCCTCCAGAAGCGATCCTTCGGCCGCACGGACTAGGAAATCGATGAGCGACAATTCTCCCGCAAGATTGGGTGCGACCGGAAGTCCGTCCTCAATCCCATGGACAGTGGCTAAGTACTCGCTCGCCCCCAGGGCGTCGTGTCGCATCTCATCGAGCGGTGTAGAGACTAGCATCAAGTCGGCCCTGCGCGTCGGCAAGGCCGATCCTATTCGGCGATTGGCGTCTTCGAGCACGCCCAGCATGCCGATCAGCGGAGTCGGAAGGACCTCCCCAAGATTGCTCTCGTTGTAGAAGCTGACATTTCCACTCAACACAGGGGTACCGAGCGCTTCGCAAGCATCGGCGATCCCACGCACCGCGCGCTCAAACTGCCAGTACACATGCCCGAGCTGGGGGTTACCGAAGTTCAGGCCATCGGTCGCCGCGCGTGGCCGCGCCCCCGTACAAGCAACGTTCCGGGCAGCCTCGCACACCGCAAGCAACCCGCCCACGTACGGATCGAAGTATGTCTGGCGCGCGTTGCCGTCGATCTTGAGACTAATGCCCCGCTTGGATCCACGAAGCGCCAGTACCGCCGCATCGGCCGTTCCCGGCGGGAGTGCCGTCTGGGTTTGGACTTGCGTATCGTACTGCTGGTACACCCAGCGCTTGCTCGCCAGGTTGGGCGAGCCCATTAGCTTTAAGAGCGAATCGCTAAGTGGCAGTTCCGCCAACCCGGTTGCGTCGAACTCTTGCGCGCTTCGGTGATACTCCGGAACCTCGATGGCGGTCGAATAGGTGGGGCACTCGTCGGTCAGATGCTTCGGGTTCACCTGCGCCACAAGCTCTCCGTGGTAGAAGATCTCGACGAACGGTCCCTCGGTGACCGTGCCAATAACCTCGGCTTTCAGACCCCACTTCCGGAAAATGGCAAGGACTTCATCTTGACGTCCCTTCTTTGCGACGGCAAGCATCCGCTCCTGACTCTCGCTGAGCATGAGTTCGTAGGCAGACATGCCCGCCTCCCGCGCTGGCACCCGGGCCAGCTCGATGTGCATCCCCACTCCGCCCTTGCTCGCCATCTCCGTCGTGCTGCACGTGATGCCTGCTGCGCCCATGTCTTGGATTGCGATCACTGCTCCGGTCTCGAGTGCCTCCAAGGTCGCCTCGATGAGCTGCTTCTCCGCAAACGGATCGCCAATCTGCACGTTCGGTCGCTTGTCCGCGCCGTCTTCATCGAGCGCATCGCTTGCGAAGGTCGCACCGTGGATACCGTCCTTGCCCGTCGCAGACCCGAGGTAGATCACTGGGTTGCCGATCCCCGCCGCTTTGGCTGTGGCGATCTGGTTCACTGGGACCACCCCTACACTCATTGCATTGACGAGCGGATTGCCACTGTAGCGAGGGTGGAAGAAGACCTCGCCTGCAACGGTTGGCACTCCCACGCAGTTCCCGTAGCCGCCTATTCCAGCCACGACTCTTTTGAAAAGATACTGATTGCGCTTCACAACCTCATCGGGAGCCGAGCCGGGAGTGATCGGTCCGAAGCGAAGCGAGTTCAGTGAGGCGATGGGGCGCGCGCCCATCGTGAAAATGTCTCGTATGATGCCCCCGACACCCGTTGCCGCTCCTTGGTAAGGTTCTACCGCGCTCGGATGATTATGGGACTCCACCTTCATCGTGATGCCGATGCCGTCCCCAATGTCGACGATCCCGGCATTCTCAAGGCCATCCCCTTCCAGCGCCTTCTTGTAACCGCTGAAGTACGACAAAATCGGTCGACTGTACTTGTAGCCACAATGCTCGCTCCACATCACCGCGAACATTCCAAGCTCGGTGAGGGTGGGTGAACGCCCTAGCAGATTGCAGATGAGTGCATGCTCGGTATCATTCAAACCCATGGAACGGTGTGCATCGGGAGCAACGGCGGCCATCCTCGTGATTATAGCTGGAGCAGCCTGCGGGGGGGGCGAGTCGCGGTTCGTCGGCAGTTGGGTTGGGATACGCAAGCTCGCCAACGAAGCCAACATGCCCACTCACATTCAGAACACGCTCAAGCCGGTCAACCTCGAAATCAAATCCGACGGCACTTTCAAGCTTGAGGAGTACGGTATTCCGAGTACAGGCGATGTCGCCTATCAGGCCAACAAAGCTCTTCTCACGGTAAAGACACAGATGAACCGAGCGTTGCCCCCGGAGAGCGAGCCCAAGCCTCTAGAGTTAGAGATCGGGACCGACGGAACTGCGAAATTCCGGGATCCCGCTGGATTCGATACATCGTGGGTGATCATGAAGCGCAAAGAAAAACAGCCCGGACCCTAGGGTTCCGGACTGTCGATTCGCGCCTACTCTGACTTAGGCTGCTTGCTCGGCCGAAGCGCTCGCTCCGCCCTCAACAACCTTGAACAGCTTTCCGCCAGGCACCCAAGTGATCGTTGGGGCTGCCGGATGCGTGAGTTGGGTGTCTTCGTGATCAACTGCCGACTTCGACATGACCACGTAGAAAGTTGCTGCACCAATTAGATAGAGAGCCATCATGCTTTCGTACACCACCGCCGGACAGGAAGTCCGATGCTTCCGTTATTCCCTTGGCTCTACGAAGTCTCCAAGGTGATAATGCCGGATGTCATGGCTTCGTGCGCGCAGTAGCTCGAACGAGGGATGGCGCAGCGCTAAACCGCTCGGCAAATGCTCGGCTAAAGTGGGCGGGGCTGGAGAATCCAACCATGCGCGCGACTTCCGTGACCGACAAGTCGAGGTCCACCAACAGTTTCTTGGACTTCTCCAGCCGAACAGACATGAGATAGCGCTGGAACGGTTTGCCGGTGTACTTCTTGAAAAGGAATCGGAAGTGTGAAGTGCTCAGGCCCAGCGATCGCGCAATGGTCTCGTCGCTCAGGTCCTTGCCGAAATTTCTATCAATGATGGCGAGCGCGCGCGCGATGGCCGCATCGGTCGGTGCATCCGGAACTTTCATCAAGTCGTTGGTCAGTTCTTCAGCCATGCTGCTCATCGCTTCGCAAATCTGACGCGGAGTCGTAAGCGCGTCGAGTTCGCGGGCCGCACGGAGAACGAACCGGTGCATTTGCCGTTCGGCATGCACCTCTAGCATCGCCGCGCAGATCACCGAAAGGAACGTGAGCGCAAGCCCTTTCGCCTCTTCCAATTCGGACATCGCTTCGATCCCACGGACCGCCTGTTGCAGCGCCATCCCAAACCGCACGCGGTCGCCGACGCGGACGACGGCCGCGAGCTCATCCAGCGTCACACCGCGACTGGCGGCATGAAACGGACACCCGGGTGCGGGAACGGCCTCTACGAAGACATCGAAGATGCAGAAACTCGTATCGGTGCCACAGTCCACGAACCTGAGCTGGGGATTCTCGGTCGGCTCCGGGAGGTCAATCGACAGGACATCGACCCGGGCCGCCTTCCCTTCGACTTTGCAGGAGCCGATGGTCTGCAAAACGATTCCGTCGCCTGAGGAAAGGTGTACATGCCCCACGGTGTGCGCATCCAAGTAGTGCGTCCCGCAGACGAGCGGCAAACTCTGAGCCGAGTTTTCGCCTTGGATGATCAGGCTGGCACCAACGGTTCCAGGTGCCTCATCTTCCGTCGTTGCGTAGAGCCCAAAGATCCCCACGAAGTGGATTCGGTTAACAATGCCGGTCGAGACCGGGATTTCGATCATCAACTCGTTGGGCAGCTGCTTCGCGGCGTGGACGGGTCCGCGCCCGCCCTGACTCTGCCACGCATGCTTCGTAGAAAGTGGTTCTCCGTTCCACTCCATACCCGCCGCGAGGCTCGGACCGGAGCGCGGTCTCTCGAAGCGTCCAACCAGCATCAGGGGTCTCATAAGCTACTCCAGAGTGACGGTGGTGTGCGGAAGGTGGCCGAACAGCGAATGGCGCATCCCCTTGACTCGCGGTGCAATAAGTTCTGCATCGCGCTGGAAGTAGATCGGCATCCACGGCGCATCTTGAAGGATCAGGTCCTCCGCCCGGGCGTATTTGGCATCCCGTTCCGGCCCCAGCGGCATGACGTCAGCTTCCGCGCAGAGCTTGTCCACTTCCGGGTTGCTGTAGCCCATCTTGTTCTCCGGGCCGTTCGTTGTGAGCAAGAGGGTCAAGAAGTTTTCGGGATCGAGATAGTCTGCGCCCCACCGCATATGATAGAGCTGGAGTTCGCCACGATCCTTCTTCTGCAAGTACGCACCCCACTCCATGCTGCGCAGATTCGTTTTCATACCCAAGTTCTTCTGAAGCTGGGCAGCCAAGTTCTCTGCGACCAGCCGGACATCGGGTCGCGAGTCCCGATAGTTGAACTCGATCGGGGGTATCTTCGCGGGGTCGGGGTATCCGGCCTTGGCCAGGAGCGCCTTTGCCGCGGTCGGATCGAATGGTAAGACCGCAGCTTGGGCGCGCGCACCAGTAACGGCTGGCGGCAGGATCCCGTTTGCAAGTTGGTTGATGCCGCCCAGCGTCTCCTTCACAATCTGCTCGCGATCAACCGCCATTGCGAAGGCGCGCCGGACGTCTCGGTTCTTGAACGGCGGATAGGCGTTGCCAGCCATGCCCATGTACCAGATCGCGGCTCGGTCGAAGAACTGCAGCTGATCTTTGAACTTCGCGTCCGACTGCAGACCACTGACGTCGCCACGCTCCAACTGGACAAGGTCGAGCTCACCGTTTTTGTATTTGAGCAGGCGTGTCGCGGCGTCCTTGATAATCGGTCGCTCAATTCGCGCGATCTTCGGGGCACCTAGGTAGTAGTCAGGGTTAGCTTCCAGGACGAAAAGCTGGTCAGTGGAGTACGACTTCGCCTTGTAAGGGCCAGTCCCGACCATGTCCGTGGTGCTCTTCATCACCGTGTTTGCGGGCACAGATTCCTTTGGCAAGACGGCCGCGGTGAGGTAAGTCAGCTTCGCAGGAAAGAATGGAATCGGGCGGAGGAGCGAGATAGCAACGGTCGCTGGGTCACGCACAACCACGCCGCTGATGGTGTCGCTCTTGCCTGCGAGGCGGTCTGCGACCCCGACGATGTCGCTCAAGTAGGTACCCGCGACCGGAGAAGCCAGCGCTGGATTGCAGGCGCGCTCGAGACTCCACTTCACGTCTTCGGCGGTCACGCTGCGTCCGTTATGGAATTTGGCGTTCGCTCGGAGCTTAAACACGTACGTGCTGCCGTTGTTCTCGATCGTCCAGCTCTCCGCGAGACCAGGCTTGACTTGGTTGTCTTCTCCCCAAACGGTCAAACTCTCAAAGACCTGCTGCAGGAGGTCGATCGTATCACCATCTTCGACCGCATGGGGATCAAGCGTCGATGGGCTGGTGACGATGGGATACCGCAGCACCTGCTCCTTGCCCGCGGCAGTGCGCTTCGAAAATCCCTGCCCTCCGGAACCACCCGAGCAGCCTGCCAAGAGAAGCGCGCTTACCGCCAGAAGCCAAACAATCTTTCGCACCATGTGACGGATTCTACTTGACTCAGCTGATGTTTGATACGATTGCGGCCTGAAGCGCGGGCAAGTCTCCATGCGCGTGGTGTCGAAGGAACGGCACCAGCACCCTCAGAGACTCTTCGCGACGTCTCATGCGACTGGGTGGCTCGGGTTGCTCTGCCAAGCGTTCTAAACCGACCAGGACAAGATCGTCGGCGGTGAAAGCGTCCCGGTAACTTGGCGCAGAGGTGGCTGGGATGATCCCACCTGCCGTGGGACTCACCCATGCCGGAGTCAGGGTGTTGGGGGTTCCCGTCTCGGTGCACACTCGGAACGAAGGCAACACGCCTTCGATTTCGAGCGCCTGGAGGAACGACCAGAGGGCCGCCACGAGCGGGTCCTCGTGGGTCTCAATCCGATTGAGCGATTCAATCAGCAGATCAAACTCGCTCTCGTGGGAGTGGCCGCCCAGGGTGAAGGCGGCGTAGAGTTCGGCAAGAGCGAGGGCGAGTACAAGTCGGTCGTAGTCCGTGCGCAGTCCGCGAAACGCGGAACGAGGTTGCGCCTGAGTGACATAGGTCACCCGAGGTCCGGCAGCCAGATGAAATTCTGCAAGGACGAGCGGCTCTGAGACTCCTGCGAGCCGCGAACCGGGCTTGCGTGCCCCGCGCGCCACGACATCTTGTCTTCCCTGCTCCCGGGTCAAAAGTGAAAGGCGCCGGTCCGATTCGCCGCTATCGCCACGACGTAGGACCAGCGCCAGAGCGTTGCTTTCTTTAGCCACCGAAGAGCTTGCTCACACCATCCTTGGCAAACTCAATGAAGATAAAGAACATGCGGTCGATGACCAGCGCGAAACGGGCCATGACGGTTGAGCCGAAGATCGCTCCGAGACCCACCATTAGTAGCCATCGGCCAGCGGTGTTGGCGTTCTTCATGAGCTTGTTCTTCACGTCGAAGCTGAAGAAGAAGTAGCTGAGGACGCACAAGATCGTGACGACGAAGATCGCGTTGTTGATCGCTTGGCTGACGAAGATCTGCTGCGACGCTGCCGTCGCCTCCTCCGGGCTCATCTTCAACTTGTCCGGCACGAAGAACGTGCCCTGAGTCGGGAACACTGGCCGCATCGAGTCGTGGATCTGCTTGCCCCACGTATTCCAGAAGGTCTGAATCTGCTGACCTGCCCAGAGACCTAGAATGATGCCGATGGGAATGCGGCTCATCCAGTTATGCTTCTTGCTAAAGACCATGTAGGCCATGAGCCCAAACGGCAGCATCAGCATGTACAGGAAGTAGCCGGGCGTCCCTTGGGAACCAGTGGTTGCGTCAGGTACCGATCCCACCATGCGAAGCCACCACGGCTCGTACAACGTCTCTTTCCACACCGCGACAATGGTGAACCCAGCCGCGAGCCCAAGGAAGACGTGCTCCACGAACCGATAGAATTTGTTCTCTCGGTAGAGAACGCTATAGAGTCCGACCGTCGCGATGACGCCAGCGAGCAGTTTCCATGCGAGGAATTTTTCGTTCACTTGCCACGCCCCTTAAACTTGGATGCAATGATGCTGGCGTTCCCCGCAAGCACTGCGAGAATCATCAGGGTCAAAGCCGCATGAAGCGCCAAGTAGTACTTGGCACCGCGGTCGTAGTTCGTCAATCCCGTGAAGGGTTCCACTTGGACATCGCGGAAGTTAGTGCTTTCTATCCGCTTGTCATCGGGGCCACTCTTCGGAACGGACGTTCCTCGCACTCCTGACTCCATCATCCGCTCAATATCGTAGACGCCCTTGAGCCCGATGCTCAATCCGACGAGCTGTCCCGATGCGTAATACTGTTGCATCTGGGGGCCGATGACGCCGGTGCACATGAGTGCGAGCGGAACCGAACCGCCCACACGGGCGATCAAGAAGTCCATCGTTCCCGAGGCGGTGATGTTCACTAGCAGCTGAAAGTCACCGATCCTCTTCACCTTGGCGAGCACCGGAGATCCCCAGATGTCCGCCGACTGTCCGTCGGGCCGACGATTTTGTTTGTCCTTGAACGCGGCGCGGATGTTGCCCTTCATGCTCGTAGCGAACGCCCCCGATGGGTCCGCGTAGTACCCCGCGTCAACCCAGTCCTCGAACAACTTGTACCGTTCGGCTTCGGGCTGTTCCAAATTGATTCGGTTGATGACGTTGCGAGCCACCTGCGGTGCCTGAGCGTCGCCCACTGCGTACAGTAGGAACTTCACCTTGCGTCGCATGATGATTCGCATCAGAGCTTCAAACTGCCCCATACTCTCGCCGCGTGAAGAGTTCGTCCAGTCAGACTGAATCAGGATCGGCTTGGACGGATCCAGCTGGCTCAAAGCCAGGAACATGTCAACGGACTGGTCCTCGGGCTTGCTTGGCACGTCCGCCTTGAAGAACAAGGTCACGGTGCAGACCAGGATCAGGAGCAGGTACAGCGTCTGCGAGCTTAATTTTGAGATTCTATCGACAAAGGAACGTTCTGCCATTGTTAAGCCACCCCGCTCTTTTCAAGTCCAAGCCACAGGCGAATGCCCATCGCAAGTGCGCCGATCGCAATCCCGAACTCCATGGCACGCAGTGACGGAACCTGGAGCGTGTTCTTGATCCAGCTCGAGACCTCCTCCAATTTGAAGTTCGCAGCGAAGCTGCTCGAATGAGAGATCTGATCGATCAAGCTGCTGCTTTGGTATTGCAGCGCTCCCATCATGTTCAGCATCATGATCAGCGCCACCGATAGCATGATCGTAGCCTCGACCGACCGGATTCTGAAGGCCCTGTACGCCGCTGACAGGATGTAGAACGCGATGATCGAGAACATTGCTGCGTCCATCTGCTGAAGCAGCCCGTCGAAGAGGAAGTCAAATCCATACTGTGCGGTGCGCCAGTTTTCCGGGTTGGTGAAGTCCACGTCCTTCATCAGGAACTTTTGTTGCCTCCAGTCCCAATAGCCGAAGAATGCCATCAGCACCATCGATGCAAGAAGCGTGATGCTGAACACACTGTCCTTGTGCTTCTTGATGATCCGCCCGAGGTGCACGCGCAGCAGCGAGTACACGCCCAGGCCCAAAAGGAATGCGGGAACGATCGTCCCCAGGTCCTTGAAGAAGGGCGTCGCGTCCTCTAGGAAGAAGCTGACCTTCTCAACACCGTTTCTTGGAAGCTCGAATGGTTGTCGGGCCTGGTGGTTGGGCCAAACCAGCAGCATCACATAGAACACTCCAGAGATAAACGTACACACGCCGATCACGAACTTCCGACCGCGGGTCGGGACGTTCATCGTGGCGACGAAGATCAGAATCGCCAGCACGGCGGAGACGATTAGCGCGGTGATGAGCTCGCGCGAGCCGCTCGGACGATAGAAGAAGTCAGGGCTCAATTGAGCTAGCAAGTTCATTCACCACCTCCGCCGTATGTCGGCTCAGGCTCATCCGGCAGTTGCTCCCGCTTTTCACGCGGTGCTGCAGGTTTCTCCGGCTCAGGGGGCGACGGGTTTGTGAAGAGTCGTTTCATGGCGAGCATATCTCCTCGCCGAGGACCCATCTTTTCCGCCGGGACCTCTTTACCTTTCTCCCATTTCATGTCCGTCTGCGTGGTGTACTGGTACGAGTTTGTCGCGAAGCCAATGAGGATGAACGAGGCGATCATGATCTTGCACCAGTCCTGCCCGATCAGGCTTCCGACCAAGATTGGCTCGCGACTCAGGTAAGCGGACGCCGCGTAATACTCGTCGCCGATGAGCACGTAGTCGCACGCAGCGACGAAGAACGGCGTCTGGGTCGTCTGCGTCGAGCCCGCCACCTGGATTGCTCCCTCGGCGTTGGCCGATTCGGCGAAGATCAACGACTCGGCGTAGAACTCACCCAGAAAGAACGTCGCCGCTGCCTTCTCACGGCGGATGATGCCGGCCACACCGGCCGCAAAAGCGAACTGGCGATCGCTGACGAACTGGACCGAGTCCACGTCGTACCGATCAATGATCCCTTCCTTTTGGTAGACGTCCCGGATCGTTTCCTGCGCGACCGTATAGACCGCGGCGTCCGCCACACACAGCTTGATGGGGGTCGCGAACTTCGCAGCCGTCTGTGTGACCTTGGCGAAAATGTTGATCGCTTGGACGGAGATGGCGTTCAACGTACCGATTCCAGGGACCATCAAGACGGGGCGACCCATTTCGGTCGCGCGTCCGATCGCCTCGTCAATGGCGTTGAGGCCGGGGATACGACGAATGAAGAGATTGCCAGAGGAGGCCTTGGCACGCTGGATGTTATAGACGATGAATGCCACCATCGACAGCGTGACCAATATGCCGAACCAGCCGGTTCCGTAATATTGCATTAGGCAGATTGCTCCTGATTGGAGGAAGAACGACGAGCATCCAAAAGATCGATCAACCGGTTCCAGTTCTCACGATTGGACATAAGCCGGGAAACGTCATTGACGTTATCGAAGCCGACAAACGGGATGATGAACGGTGAGAGAGCGATCATGGCGTGTGCGCCAACGTTTCCGAGAGGCTTGTGCATCTCAAGGAACAGGATCGCCGGAGTCTCCATCCGCTTGGCGGCGATCTTCGACGCCAACTTCTGCAGAAGCTCCTCGCTCGCCTCCTCGCTGAGGCTCTCGCTCCAAAATTCGTTCATCTTCCCTCCAGAGTGAGCGGATTTTAGCCAATACTTCCGCTTCGTTGCTTGCATACCTCAGGTACACCCCTCGAAACGCACCTAAAGCACTCGCCTTGGGAAGCGGCGAAAGCCGCACTCCGTCCGCATCTTGAATCATCCTCTTAACGCTGGGCCACTCCACCTGTGTCACGGATAGACCGCAGCGAGCAGAGGCACCCTTGTCATCAAGACGGTAGTGAGTCGCAAAAAAGAGTTCGGCAACAGCGAGAATCAGCATAATTGGACCGATCACGGCCATGATCACCGAGCTGAGAAACACGAGTGCAAACGCGCCGCAGACCGCCGCGAGCACAGCCACCAGCGTACGCTTGCCTGGCATCGTGTTGCCGAGACTTATCGACCAAGCCAGCGGCGCGGGTTCGCCTAGCGCCATTCTTTGAACAACGTGCTGACCGACTCATTGAGATGGATCCGCCGAATGGCCTCCCCGATGAGTGGTGCACACGGTAGAACCGTGAGTTTGGGAAACTGTTTCGCGGCCGGGATCGGAATCGTGTCAGTGCAAACCACCTGGCTGATCACACTATCCTGGAGTCGCTGCGAGGCATTGCCACTGAGCACGGCATGTGTGCAACTCACCACGACGTCCGTTGCTCCTCGCTTCAGCAGCGCCTCTGCGCCTTGGACGACCGAGCCACCGGTGTCGATCATGTCATCGATCATCACGCACTTCTTGCCCGCGACGTCACCAATGACTTCGACGATATCGACCTTATTCGGCTCCGGGCGGCGCTTGGCGATGATGCCGATGGGGCACTTAAGCATTTCTGCCAACGACCGAGCACGGCTGACACCCGCGACATCGGGCGAAACAACCATCACATTGTCCTGGCCCGCAAGCTCATTCACGAAGTACTGTCCAAGCAACGGCCCCGCGTAAAGGTGATCGACGGGGACATCGAAGAAACCCTGGATCTGCTCAGCATGGAGGTCGATGCAGACAACTCGGTTTGCGCCCGCGACCGTGATCAGGTCCGCCACAAGCCGAGCTGTCACGGGCTCACGGGGCTTGATCTTCTTGTCTTGCCGCGCGTAGCCGTAGTAAGGCACCACCACCGTAATATTGCGCGCGCTCGCACGCCGGAACGCATCGAGCATGATGAGCAGCTCCATGAGCGAATCGTTCACTGGCTCGCAGGTGGGCTGGATGATGAACACATCGTTGCCACGCGCACTCTCTTCAACCTGGATGCGGATCTCCCCATCACTGAACTTGGTACTGGTGATTCGCCCAATCTCAATGTTTAGGTAATCGGCGACCCGGCGGCCTAGCTCACGATGGGCGTTACCAGAGAAAAGTTTCATCCCCTCCATCTCGCCGTTGCCCGCTTTGCCGTTCCTCACTTGCCCTGTTTCGATCTCCGTTCTTGTGCCCATCCCGCTTTATCTACCTGCCTTGCTCGCCCGATGGCCAGTGCGTCGGACTCTACGTCGTGGGTCACCACACTCCCGGCTGCGACGTAAGAGCCGCTGCCCAGGGTGAGTGGTGCCACCAATGTCGAATTTGAACCCACAAAGACGTTAGATCCGATAGCGGTCACGCTCTTGTTAACTCCATCGTAGTTGCACGTGATGGTCCCCGCGCCGATGTTCGTGCCTGCGCCTACGGTGGCATCGCCGAGGTACGTGAGGTGCGAGACCGCGACATCGCGTTCAAGCGAGGCATTCTTGAGTTCGACGAAGTTGCCGACCTTGCTTCGCTCGCCGATCGTCGCGCGCGGCCGAAGGTGCGCGTACGGGCCGCAGCGGCTCTCATCTTTCATTTCAGCCCGATTGACGTGGCTCATCAGGACGGTGCACTCATCGCCGATCGTGCTCTCAACGACCACGGACAAGGGTCCGATATGACAGCCCTCTCCGATCCTCGTGCGTCCTTCGACAGTGGTCATCGGATGGATAACCGTATCAACCCCAATCGTTGCGTCTGCCGAAATGTATGTGGTTGCGGGATCAACGATGGTCACGCCGCTCAGGGCATGTCGTCGCAGAATCCGCTTGCGCATCTCCGTCGCCGCTTCTGCGAGCTGCCACCGATCATTCACACCTTGGAACACAAAGAAGTCGTCGTACACCAGCGTCTCGACTTTGCCGCCGTCAGCGGCGATCCGTGCGATGACGTCGGTCAGGTAGTACTCGCCCTGGGCATTCTTGTTATCCAGCGTGGGCAGGATCTTGTAAAGGGTCTGGCAATCGAAGCAGTAAACCGCGGAGTTGATCTCCTTGACTTGGCGCTGAGCGATGCTGGCGTCCTTCTCCTCGACGATCCCAGTCACCTTTCCTTCACCATCTCGCACGATCCGACCGTAACCGGAAGGGTCCGCTAGCATGCACGTGCCGATGGTCGCGTCCGCACCCGCTTTTGAATGTCGATCTACCAGCTGCCGCAGCGCCTCTGCATCGAGCAGGGGAACGTCCCCCGGTGACACGATGATGGGACCCTCGTGATCCTTGAGGAGCGGGGCGGCCATGATCGCAGCGTGCGCGGTTCCAAGTTGATCGGCCTGTTCGGCGTACTCGTAACGGTCTGCCCCGAGGGCATTGCTCAGCGTTTGTGCGCCAAAGCCTACAACGACTACGGGCTTGGCGATCCCGATCTCGCGCATCGCATGACCTATATGCTCGGCCATCGGTAGGCCACAGACGGAGTGTGCGCATTTGGGCAGATCGGACTTCATCCGGGTGCCCTTTCCTGCGGCGAGAATCAACCCTGCGAGCTTCGAAGATTTGGCCATCGGGAGCGGTCAGAATACCAGAAAGATCGTCCTTGGTCGTGCCATAGTCAGGGCATGGCGGTCCACGTTGTCGATCATCCTCTCGCGAAACATCTGGTGAACTCATTGCGTGATCGAACGACGCGCCCTGAAGCGTTTCGGCAGATGAGTCGCACGCTCTCAACGATGCTCGTCTTTGAGGCCACTCGCGGAATTCGATGTGATTCCCGGGTCGTCGAAACGCCCCTGGCCGAAACCGTTGGGGATTTCTTGGGCCAAGGACTGGCTGTGGTCCCCGTGCTCCGGGCGGGTCTCGCGATGCTGGAGAGCGCGCTCATCCTCTTCCCTGATGTTGCCGTGGGCTACATCGGCCTAGAGCGCGACCATAACACCGCCGTCGCTCATAGCTACTACTGCAAGCTGCCCAACTTGGCCGACCGGTTTACGCTTTGCGTTGATCCGATGCTTGCCACGGGGGGTTCCGCTTCTCAGGCGGTGGCATTGCTCAAGGCTAACGGCGCAAAGCCTGTGGTCTTTGTTAGCGTCATCAGTGCGCCCGAAGGAATCGAGCGACTGCAGCGGGATCACCCGGACGTTGAGATCTACACCGCTGCGGTGGATGACCGCCTGAACGAACTGAAATACATCGTTCCTGGCCTCGGCGATTTCGGCGATCGGCTCTACGGCACGATGTAGCGCTTCACGCCAGCGCAGGGAGGCGCTGCTCGTTCCTGAATGGCACCACCGTCGAGACCCCCGGTTCTTGCATCGTCACCCCGAACCAGATCGGAGCAGACTCAATGGTAAGCGGGTTGTGCGTGATACACAAGAACTGAGTCGTGCCGCGAAAATCGGCCATGGCATCGAGGAACCGCTCGACGTTTCGGCCATCCAGCGGCGCATCCACCTCGTCGAGCACCACGAACGGGCTTGGCTTGACCCGGAGCAAGGCGAACAAAAATGCACTCGCCGCGAGGGCTCTCTCGCCACCGCTGAGCAGCTCCAGGCGCTGTCGTCGTTTGCCCGGTACCGTCACTTCGACTTCGACGCCGGTCTCCAGCAAGTTCTCGGGATCGGTCAGGCTCAGTGTCCCTTCTCCGCCCCCGAATAGCTTCACGATCGTCTTTTGGAACTCATCGCGCACTGCCGCGAAGGTCTTGCTGAACCGCTCACGGGTTAGCTGGTCGAGCTCGCGGATGCCAGCTTCGATCTCCTGCTTGCCCGCAAGCACGTCTTCGCGCTGGAAGTTCAACTCGTCAAATCGGTCCGTGAGTCGGGCAAACGCATCGATTGCTCCCAGATTTACTGCCCCGAGTGACTTGAGCTCCCGGCGAAGACGCACGACCAACTCACTCGCGCCCTCCGGCAGCTCCACGTCCTGGCCTTGCTCCAGCGCGGTCTCTTCATCGATGCCGTACTCCTCTAGCAGGCGTTGCATGCTGCTCGCACGTCTTGCCTCGGCGCGAACACGGTCGACTTCGGCCCGACGTACCCCGTCCATGTAGTTCGCCGCTGCCTTCTGGGCTTCCTTGATCTGCTCTTGCAGCGCGAAGTTTCGTTGCAGCAGAGTTGCCTTCAGCTGCACGACTTCTGCAAGCTCCTGTCCGTGCCGCTCGTACCGCTCGGCTGCCTCATCTCGCTCTGTGATGCTCCGTGCGCGCTTCGATTCGGCTTCGATCCGCCCATGTTCCAGAGACTTCATTCGCGCGGAACGATTCGTACCGTGAGTCTTCTCTGCTTCCAGGCGACGATTGCACTCCTTCATGCGCGATTCCGCGCTCTCCATCACCTGCTCGGCCACGCGGAGTCGATCGAGCATCGATACGGAATCCGCTGAACTCCTGGCCGCTGCTTCGAGGATCGCGTTGCGCTGAGCCTCTAACCCCACTGGATCCAGCTTCATCTCCCCGGGCCCGGAATTCTCTGTCAGGCTCGCAAGCTCAGCCTCCAGCTTCTCTTGGGATCGCTCGGTTTGGGTGAGTTCAAGCTTGAGGTTGCCGTGCCAGCGGTGCGCGTCCTGGAAGTCTGGGTCCAAGAGTCGAATCTGAAGCTCGGTCGCTTCGATCTCCTCCACGACGCTGCTCTCAGACGTTCGATGCTGCGCCCCCTGGGTCTCCAACTTCTCCAGTTGGGCCGCAACCTTTGCGATCTCCTCAGCGACTCCTTCTAACTCTGCCTTCCGCGCCAAGATTCCAGTGCCCTGGCGAGCGGCGTGACCTCCGGTGACCGCGCCGCTGGAGTGGACAACTTCGCCATCGAGCGTGACGAGTCGGGACCAGCCTTGAGTCTTGGCGATTCGGAGGGCATCCTCGATCGTCTCGCACACCAAGACACGACCCAAGATGGAATCCACGACAGGGCGGTGAGCGGGGTCGCAGTCTACGAGTTCGTGCGCCAGCCCGACGATGCCGCGCTCCCTTTTCAGGGTGTGCAACTCGCTGCGGACCACGAGCGGTCGCATGAGCGTCACCGGTTGGAACGTCGCGCGGCCCATGCGTCGTTCCTTCAGCCAGGCGATGGCATCTTTCGCCATTCGCTCGTCCCTGCAGATCAGATCGTTGGCCGCACCGCCCAGGGCGACTTCGATGGCGGTCGTCAGGTCAGCGTCGGCCCGGATCGCCTCGCCAACGGGCGCGAACTCTCCCTTCAGAAATCCTTCAGCCACGGCCGCCAGAACTGCACGCGAACCCTGGGCGAGCCCCTCGTGCGCCTCAATGGTGGACTCGATTCCACGCTTTCGGCCCTCCAGCGTAGCGAGCATCTGCGAGAGGTGCCGCACTCGTGCTGAGTGATCTTGCTCGGTGGTAATGTGAGCGCTCTTCTTAGCAACGAGCTCGTCACGATGTGCGCGCAGAGCATCCTGCTCACTCTTCAGCCTATGGACCGCCTCCGCGGCCTCAGCAACGGCACTCTGTAGGTTGGGGATCGAACCACGGATCCCTTCAAGTTCTGCCTTGACCGCTCGCAGGCGATCCTTCCGAAGTCGAGACTCGGTTTGCCATTGCAGCACGCGGGCCTGATGTTCTCGCGCCTCGGCAAGCTGAGTGTTGAGTTCGTGGAGTTCGGTTGCCAGCTTGTGAGCTTCGTCCGAGGTGCCCGCTTGAGCCGTGGTCAACTCCTCAATCTGCGACTTGGCCAGCTCATACTCTCGGGTGCACGATTCCAACTCGGTCTTCATCGAGACTTGCCGTTCCTCAGTACTGTTGGTTTCGTGCTGGAGGCTGTGCTCTAGCTCGTCCAAGCTGGCCAGGGTCTGTTCGGCCAATCGGAGGTTCGACTCTGCCTTGTCACGCGCGCTGATCGAGCTCTGTTGCAGCTCTCGAAGGGCGTCGAGTTTTCGTTCAGATTCCGCGATGTCGCTGCCCACGGACCCCATCTCCGCCTCCAGCTTCTCTCCGCGGGTCGTCTCGTTGTGCGACGACTTGGTGCAGTTCTTGATGCGCGTTTCGATCTCCTCAAGGGCGGCGACCGTCTCGCAAACCTCGCGCATCATCAGGCCCGTCTCCACCTCCTGGAGAGCCCCTTGCGCGGCTTTGTACTTCTGGGCTGCTTCGGCCTCTGCGCGAAGCGGCTCGCGCTGCGATTCGATTTCGTTCAAGAGGTCGTCCACCCGGGCGATGTGTTCGGCTGCATGGCCCAAGCGACGGAGCGATTCGATCCGTTTGAACCGATACTTTTGGACTCCCGCGGCTTCATCGATCCAAGCGCGTCGATCTTCAGCACTTGCCGCGAGTGCCGCGTCGATCTCCTTCTGCCCGACAATGGCATAGCCCGAACGGCCCAGCCCTGAATCCGCCAAAACGTCGTAAATGTCCTTGAGTCGGCAACGCTGCCGGTTGATCTCGAATTCGCTGTCCCCCTGCCGGTTCACGCGACGAGTAATGACAACCTCGGGCGCATCCAGCGGAAGCGATCCGTCTTCGTTGTCAAAGTGGAGTGAAACCTCAGCGTATCCAAGCGGCTTTCGGTTCGCGCTCCCGTTGAAAATGATCTCTTGGCTGTTCGATGCCCGCAGGGAACGCGCGTTGGGTTCGCCCAGGCCCCAAAGGATTGCGTCGACGATATTGCTCTTGCCGCAACCGTTCGGGCCGACAATCGCGATGAGATCGCCATCCAGATCAAACTCCGTCCGCTCTGCGAACGTTTTGAACCCAAAAATCTTGACGCGTTTGAGTTTCACGCTTCTAGTCCTAATTCAGTGCAATGGTCCGGCCCGGTTCGTTGCCGCGCTCTCGTTTTGAATCCAGACGAATCGCACCGGGCATTTCGATTCGAGTTCCTGCACAAGTACACTCCGGGAGATGATCACTGTGGTTGGTGCCGGGTTCGCGGGAGTCGAGGCGGCCTGGGCCATCGCCACCCGTGGCGGTCGCGTCCGGCTCATCGAAATGCGCCCGACGCAAATGACTCCAGCCCACACTACGGGCCACTTCGCGGAGCTCGTCTGCTCGAATAGCCTCAAGTCCAAGTCGCCGACCTCTCCCGCGGGCCAGCTCAAAAGCGAAATGCAGTCCCTGGGCTCGGTTGTACTGTCGACCGCGCTCGAACACGAGGTCCCGGGCGGCGAAGCACTGTGCGTGGATCGCAACGCATTTGGATTGGCGCTGACGGAGAGAGTTCGGAGCCATCCGAATATCAATGTCGAGGAACGCGAGTGGACCCCGGACGACTTCACCCATGACTCCCAGGACGGCCCGGTCATCATCGCCTCGGGTCCCCTGAGCACCGATCCGATCTCTCGCTGGCTCGCCAATATCAGCGGGCGTAAGCACCTCTACTTTTACGATGCCGTCTCGCCGACCGTGGAAGCGAGCAGCCTCGACCGATCAATCGTCTTTGCTGAGAGCCGGTACGGCAAAGGCGGCGGTGACGACTACTTGAACTGCCCCTTCAACAAGGAGAGCTACGAGACCTTCGTCCGCGAACTCGTGGGAGCAGAGCGGGTCCCGCTGCACGCTTTCGAGGCGGGCGGAAACCGAACCGCCAGCGGCGAGCTCGATCCTACCGAGTTCCTAGAGAAGATCAAGTACTTCGCCGGCTGTACACCGATCGAGGCAATTGCCGAGGCGGGTCCGCGGAGCTTAGCGTTCGGCAACTTCAAACCGATCGGTCTCACTGACCCCCGAACGGGACGACGACCTTGGGCCGCGCTCCAGTTGCGACCGGAGAACCGCGAGAAGACTCTATACTCGCTGGTGGCGTGCCAGAACCGGCTGCGATTTGGCGAACAGAAGCGTGTCTTCCGCCTCGTGCCGGGCCTCCAGAACGCCGAGTTCGTCCGCTACGGAGTCATCCACCGTAACACCTATGTCGATGCGCCTCAGGTGCTCGACCACCGGCTGCAGATTGCCGAAGGTCTGTTGCTAGCTGGGCAGCTCACTGGGGTGGAGGGGTACGTCGAAAGCGCGGCCATGGGCATCTACGCCGGCCTCCAAGCTCTCGCGATCCAAGGTGGATTTGATATGCCCACCCCTGGGCGAGCTTGCGCCTACGGATCGCTACTCAGCCATTTGCAGGATGCGACTCCACGCGAGTTTGCGCCAATGAATGTGAACTGGGGTCTGTTTCCCACAATCGAACCAGAGCCACGCGACAAGTCCGTGCGTCGCGCAGCTAAGATTGAGGCAGCGCAGGCCGCGTTTACGGATTGGAAAGACGCACTTCTTCGGTGTTCTTCTTTGCTACCGGCTTAGGGATCCACAGATCGCGCGTCGCGTAAACATCATCGCGAAGGTCCTCGATCGCCTTGCGAAGATCGGCAGCAGCAAGGTTCTCGTTCTCGACGGGGATTCCGAGCCGCAAGTTGTTTTTCGCCGTGACAAAGAAGTGGGTCGGCTGAAGTTCGGTGTTCCGCTTGAGCAGGCTCAGCAGTTTCGCTGGGTCCTTCTGGTCAGCCTCGGTTAACTCACCCAAGTTCACCGTCAACCAGATGCTCCGCCCACTCTTGCTCACATTCGCTACG
Source organism: Chthonomonas sp. (assembly GCA_016788115.1). Taxonomy (NCBI): domain Bacteria; kingdom Bacillati; phylum Armatimonadota; class Chthonomonadia; order Chthonomonadales; family Chthonomonadaceae; genus Chthonomonas; species Chthonomonas sp. Next base: position 212,771 of record JAEURR010000008.1, read on the forward strand.
ACGTACACAAGCATGTTCGTCGAAGAGGTCTTGAGCTCGTAGTAGCCCGGTGTGACCTCGGTGACCTCGTAGCCCATCTGCTTGAGCGTCCGCTCCAGAGTTACAGGGGTCAGGCTTGTGCTCTTTGTCTGAGGGGCGGCGAGAAGCGTCGCTCCACCAACAAGCCCGATTGCGCCTAGGGCATAGCCCGCGGCAAATGTTCGAATCTGAGTTCCAGTCATGGTTTTGGGTCCACCATCCAAGAAGACGGAGGACCCAACCCATTCGGCGCAAGAATTAGGGCGCGCTGTTTCCCGGACCTCGTGGCCCGCCGCCGATGCCGGCGCCGCGACCGTTCCCCTCGCGAATGGCGTCAGCCTGCTCCTTGCGGCGAGCGTAGTCCTCGTCAACCGCCTTGCGAAACGCCTCGGGTAAGCGATCGTAACTGCCAAACGAAAGTGACTTGGCAAGCGGGATTGACTGGAGTTCACGCACCATCTGGTAACCATCGCCGACCACAAACGTGAATTGCATGTTGGTCACCTCGGCTGGTGCGTAGTCACGGATTGCCTGAGGGGCTGCGTTGAATCCCGGGAAAGACGGTCCGCCCCCATCCTGCCGTAGACGCGCCATGGCAACCTCACCCGGGTCCATCACGCTCACGCGCCCGTTCTCAAATCGCACCATGGCTCCCTGCTCCGTTTCCATCTTGAGCTGGACCACCGCCTGCGAGGGAACGCCTTGCGCTAACCGAACCGTCCGCTCGTCGCCGAATCGGAACTGGCCGCGCATCATCTGGATGCCGCGGCGAGCAAGCTGACGATCCATCTGATCGTTGGGATCGTTGCTCTGAGCCTTTGGCCCGTCTTCGCTGTGGAAGATCAGCGCATTCAGCTGGTCGCGTTGTGGACCAGTGAGTCCGCCCAGAGCGAGAGCCCCCGTCTGCTTCAGCGTCGTTTGCTGGCTTGAGCTCAGCGAGCCGTAGAACGCGAGGATGTCCAGGTTTGCGAAGAGACCATCACCGGACAAGGCGAGCGGACAGATCGCGCCGATCGTCCCGAAATCGAAATTCGTCTGCCCCATCGCTTTAGGGCAACTCGCGATGTACGCTGCCTTCTGCTCCAAGGACCAGTTGCCGTTGGCATTGAGCGTGCTCAAAGCGGTGCCCAAGGCCGATCGGTCGACGCGACGAGTGGTCTGCGCCACTATGTCTGTCGGTTCTAGAGTCAACCATCCGCTGTTCTCGCCGAATGACATGCGCCCGACGGTGGTCAGCGCAGACTTGACCTGAGCGACCGTGACCGTTCCGCTGATGGCCATGGCGGCGACCTGGTTCACCAGCCGATCCGGTACGAGGGCAATGAACGGTTTGCCTTCTACCGCGGCGAGCGCGTCGAGTGCTTCGGCCACGAAGTAGCTCAGCGGGTCGCGCTTCTCTGGGTTGAGTACCGCATCTTTAACCTCATCGGCTACTCGCACGAGGTTCGCTTCCGGAGCATTGGTGATCACCGAAGTCACCGGGCGCGAGCCATTGCCCGTGTCAGTCACGACGACAGCTCGCCCGGCGAAGCCACCGGCGGGAACCTGAGAGTTTACAATCTGTGCATAGGCGAGCGCCTCGGACGTGAACTTGACCTGCGTGTCGTCCGCTTTCGGATTGTTCACGGTGATTGTCTGGCTCGCCGGGTTGACGCCGTCCGTCTGGACCACCATCGATTCGCCTTTCTGGTTGACGACGATGAATGAGGCGCGAATCTGGGGCCCGAAACCGCCCCGCTGCAAGATCACGAGCACGTTTCCGATCTGACCCGTTGCCGGGTCTTGATCCCAGCCCATGTTCGGGCCGCCGCCGAACATCATCACCCGATCTTGTCCGGCGAGGCTCCGCATGGTATCGCGGTAAATCGCACCCTCGCTGATCGCCCGCTCGGCGATTGGCAGTACCGACGTCGAGAGGGAGCGCTGCATGCCCGTCGGGCGAGTCGAGAACACAACTCGCCCACCGATCGGGAGCGAGGCGATGTCGTTCGGGTTCATCGTGGCGAGCGCACGCATAAGAGCTCGAACACCCGGGTTTTGGTTGTTGAGCTCGTTCATCATGTTTTGGATCTGCGGGTTGCCGCTAACCCGCTGGGGTCCGCCTCCCCCCCGCGCGCCGCCACGACCTACTCCAGCCTGCGACGACATGTCTTGCATGATTTCCCAGGCCCGATTCGCATTCTCGGCGGTGTACTCACCTTGGATCTCGTCCAATCGTTTGTCCAGCGCGGCCTTGATCTGCAAACCCGCTGCGCTGATTTCAGATCGATCCTGAGTGCTCCACGCAGCATCGTCCTTTACCAAGATTGCGCCCTCTTTGGTGTCTCGCCAAGTGCCCATCACGGCCTTGCTGATCTGCTTTAGGACTTCATCCGAATCGACGTGCTCGGCTCGGAGGTATATCACTTCATTGGCCAGCGCAGCTTGCACCGTAAGCGTCTTGCCGATTTGAGTGCCCAGCAACTCCACGACACGCGCCAGACGCTCGCCCCTGGCCGCGATGCTTACTTCGCCCGCCTGCGCAAATGCGGCACCCGCCGCGATGACTGCCAACGCCAGAACCCGAATGTTTGTCATGATGGTGTTAACCCGTTCCAATGTACGGCCTTGAATCTGTAGGTAGTTCCCCGGGGTGCATGGACGTACACAAACGCTGTCAAGTTTAGTATGAAGACCCTCGTTGCACAGAAAAAGGAGCGGCTGGACGTACTCATCGTCGGCAACGAACCGGGGCTCAGCCGCACCAAGGTTGCGGCGGCAATACCGAATGGGTTTGTGACCGTTGACGGCCTGGTCGTTCTCAAGCCGGGTCACCCGGTGCATCCAGGTCAGACGGTCGCTTATCCCGAGTTCGAAGACACCCCCGCCCACGACCTCACACCGGCGTCCCGCGAGCTCGAGTTTGTCTTTGAAGATGCGCACATGCTCGTCGTCAACAAACCGCGCGGATTGGCAAGCCACCCCGCAACGAGCCTGAAAGAGCCTAGCTTGGTGAACGTACTTCTCGCATATGGCAAGGAGCTGAGCTCCGAGGCGGGAAGTTTCCGTCCGGGGATAGTGCACCGGTTGGACAAGGACACCACGGGTCTTATGCTGATCGCGAAGACTGATAGCGCGCATCGATCTCTTGCCAGCCAGATCCAGAACAAGACGGCGGAGCGCCGGTACGTAGCTCTGTGCACCGGGCATATGGATCAGACCCGATTCCGCGTCGAAGCCCCGATCGCCCGGGACCCCGCCTACCGCGTTCGCATGAAGGTCGATAACAACGGCAAGCCCGCGGCGACAGAGTGCAAGGTCATCGAGCGCGGTGGACCTGGAATGCTGATCGGCTGCCGACTGGAGTCCGGACGCACCCACCAGATCCGTGTCCATCTCCAGGCGGTTGGTTGCCCAGTGCTCGGAGATCCGATTTACGGCTCTTCCACCCCAACCGATGCACCCCTGCAACTGCATGCAGCCTACATCGCTTTCGATCATCCGGTGAGCGGTGAGCGGATCGTGCGCTATTGCCCGACGCCAGACGACTTCCTCTTCGTTAGTTCGAACCTGGAAGAAGCCCTAATGCAGTGGTGAGCGGCGGATTTCCGCCCAACTACGTGGGTACTGTCGCGGCGTTGGCTTGACCTTTCGGAACACCGGCAGTAGCCGCACCACGTCGGTCGTCGGCACCTCGATCGAGTGGATGTCCTCAAGCTCCAGGCCCAACACGTCGGCTGGAAACGACTTCACACCTTCCAGATCGGCCGGAGTCCGCATGGGTAGCACAAACCCTCCGACCTTCAGCGGCCGCGCAGAGAGCTCGATCTGGATGCCCAACGGGGCGACTGCTCGGCCTGTCGTGACGTCCATCGCACCATCGAAGGGCCGATCCTCAGCGCGCGCTTGAAGGGTTGCCAGGTTCCGGCAGCGATTCTTCTCCAGAAAACCCAGCATCTTGCCGCTGCTGTCCATGGCCGTCACCGTGAGGTCGGGGCGTGCGCACGCCAGGGGCCATGCCGGAAACCCGGGGCCGCACCCAATATCAAGAACTCTCAGACCGTGCGAAATGAATGGCGACACTGTGAGTGAGTCGGCGATGTGCCGAACGATGCACTCGTCTTTTGGCACCCGCGTCAGGTTCATCACCTCGTTCGCGATGTACAAAGCGTCTTCAAATGCTTCAAAGGCAGCCGCCTGCTGATCGCTGAGCTGTAGTTGCAGCGCTTGAAAAATACCGACAAGATGGCGATGATCCATGGGGCAGTTCGAGTATAACGCTCGGGCGGGTACCCTGCTGGCCGTGCGAGTGCGACGCGCCCCTGTGTGGGTCGGCAAACTGGGAATGGGATTGGGAGCTTCGGGGATAGCGATTGCCTGGGGCGGCGTCTTACTGAGCGACTTCTTTGCTCAACTGATCGCGATGCTGATCGGAAGCACGCTCTACCTAGCGGGAGCGTTTATGACCGTCCTCGCATTCGACTACCGAGCGAAATCTCCTTCCTACTGGCTCGTCCGGGCTGGCCGCTTGGCGATCGCCGGTGCTGTGATCACGATGATCGTTCGCTCTTCAGCCTAAGCGAGGTGGTTGCTTTCCCCGATCCCCGCCTCTGCCAAGAACCGATTGACCCGGTCTCGGTCATAGTCATCCATCTTCTCGGCTCGCTTCCTTTCCTCTTCGGTCTCAGCTGAATTACCGAGTGCTCGCTGATAGGCATACATTAGCCCGAAGTACATCGTCGAATCTGGAGCCAAGTCACTTGCCAGCCGGACGGCTTTGATCGCCTCAGCGGGCTTCCCAGCACCCCAAAAAGCGACACTCGCTTTGCTGTAGAGAAAATCGTCACCGGGTGAGAGTTCGATCGCAGCCCGCAACGAGATGAGCGCTGCCTCGTAGTCTTTCAGTTGAACCTGCAGATCGCCCATCCAATAGTGGAAGAACCCGCTATCAGGCGCGAGGAGCACCGCCTGCTGAATCGCCCGTAGCGCCTTCTTTGGGTAGCCGCATTCGCGCAAAGTCTCTGCAAGCTTGAAGTGCGTATGAGGATTTGCCGGATCGACCTTGACTGCCTCTTCGAGTCGCTGGATCGCCTCCTTGGCGTGCCCATACCCCTTGTAGATCTCGCTGAGACCGATGTAGGGGTCCGGATTGTCCTGCTGGAGTTTAAGCACCCGCGCGTATTGCCGAACCGCGGCAGGGCTCTGCTCCAAGATCTCGAATGCGGTGGCCAGTCCTAGATGGGCTTCCGCCGGGTCGCCCTCCGACTGGTGGAGCGCCCGCTGATAGTGCTTGATCGCGCGCTGGTACTCGCCCTCTCTCAAGCTCTGGTTTCCCAGCTGCTGGCTTTCCTGACCGTCCCTGCCCTGCTGCTCGGACTCTTCCAGTTCCAAGTCCACGTCGATTTCCGGCACAACGAGGCCGAACAGTTCGACGATCTGCTGGTAGTCGGGGGACATGCTCATAGCCCTAAGATACTCGGAATGAGCTCAAACCAACTCAGTCCAGCGTGGGCCAGCCGTTGAATTCCGCGCTCAGTTGCACCACGCTCAGCGCGCCGTACTTGGCGGGGAGGTTCCCGACGGTGCCGTCTATCCGCCAGCCATTGGTTTCGCTCAGATAGGCGACCTCATAGCCGGTCATCACGAGTCCAGTCTCTATGGCGCGGTAACGACCGAGCTGCGTCAACTCAAACTTGTACGGTTCGGGCGAAGCAACGGGTTCACCTAGGAGTAAGTTGATCTTCTTAATCAAGACCATCGGATCTGCTGGCGCGCCGATCCATACGAAGTCGGCGGTGCCCAGTTTCCCTGCGACTCCCATGATCCCTCGTGCCCTCTGCGGATCGGTGGGCAGGGACAGAAACTGCACGAAGTCGACGCGAGCGAAAATGCCGCCCTTTACTTGAAAGCTCTCGCGGACTACACCGGTCGAGACAACCTCGGAAAACGGTCCCTCCAGCCGACACCCGGGCGGGAGCTTTTGCAGGACATCGTTCCGCCTGTCGGTCGAAGCCAGCTTGATCGCAAACCGCAAGAGCTCGTCCAGCGTGAACTGTGACTTGTCCACCATCTCCCCGGCGGTTCCGATCCGGGGGCCAGCTATCTCCGCACGAACGTACTCTTCCCGCTTGCGCTTGCCGGGGCCAAAGTCCGAGGGCAAAAGCGCTTCACGCCCACAACCCCAAAGGGCTGTGAGCGCGAAGATTGCCGCGGCCGCGCTGCGCATAGCAGCATGGTACCGGGTCGCCGTTACGGCAGGTACGGGTCCTTGGTGCCGCCCTCCGTCTTACCACCGCCCACCGGAGTCAGGATCACGTCCACGACCGTCAGAGCTCCGACGCCAGTGTTGAGACTCGTCTGAATGTTGACGCGGTTTGTGCTGGCTTCGTAGGTGAAAGTTTTGAGCGTCTGCCCGTTGCGGCGTATGCGCAGTGGCTTGTAGCCGGTCGGCAGTCGGAGCCACGTGCCTAGGTTGCACGCCAGCCCGCTCTTGTTCGTAATGAACTGCGCAACACGCGTCGTTCCCTCGTTTCGCGCCTCGATGTCGAATGAGTGCGGACCAAACTGGACGTTCTTCCAACGCAGGCTGTTCCAAGTGCTTGGCAGCTTAGGCGAAATGCGCAATGTGTTGAGTCGTGCATCCGGCACGAAGTCGAGGAAGCCCATCATCGAGTCTACGTAGAAGCTCATCGACTCCCAAGCATTGGGCCAAGCGGCCTGGTGCCGGTAGTCGGGCTGCCCTGCGTAAAGCAGACTGTAGCTTGGCGAGTATTGCTCGGCACCAAAGTTGACCGACGTGTTGAACTGCTTCGCTTTGTCGATCCGCAACTTCATGTTGTCGATGTCGCCCGTGCCCGCCGTGTAGTCCGCGCGCATGCCGTAGTACATGCCGTACCACAGGGTGCTGAGCGTCCACGGACCGCCGCCCCAGTAGCTGTCGCCCCAGTAGCGGTTGACCATCCCTTCGAACTCGCCGCTGAAGTTCATGATCGGGTGCTTGTTACCGAATCGGTCGTTGGCAACGCCGTTCATGCGATCAACCACCAGCTTCATGCGGTTGTCCGTCGGTGACAGGACGCGGAACGGGTACACCACGCCGAGCTGACTGATGTCGGTGTTCTCACCGTTCCAGTCCATGCGAGCGACCATGCCGTCGTAGATGTTCGAAGCGCGACTGTTGAAGAGCGAGACGTCGCTCGGCTTGTTCAGGACGTTCGCGATCCACGCGGCATCCCACAACCCGCGAATAACGTTCGCATTGGAATAGACGAAGACGTCGAACGCGTCTTCCCACAGGCTCATGCTGTACATGAGCTTCACGCTGTCGGCATAGTACATTCGCGAATCGATCGATGAGTCTTCGCTACTGGCACGGGCCGAGTCGTAGACCATAGAATCGTACTGCGCGCTCAGCCATGGCAAGTCGCCCGTTGAGTCGTAGTGGTATTTCACACCCCAGGGAACGACTGCGGTCTCGTCGACCTGCGGTGCACTCCAAATGGTGTATCCGTCGGTGGTGTACTTCTGATAGAAGAACCCCTTGCCGCCCCAAGACTCATTCGATCGGAACGCCACGTCCTTGAGGAATCGGTAAATTTCGCGAGCAGACTCGTTCTGACCGACTCGATCGAGAGTTACGGCCGCCCAGACGGCGTCGCGTGGCCAGCAGTACATGTATGCACCGTTGTGCATGCCTGCCACGAGCGCACCGCTCTTGCCATCCTGATGCAGTGCAGTACCCAGCAGACCCCGCTTAAACAGGGCGTCGTACGAGTCGTCTGGATAGTCAATCGTAGTTCCCTGGGCGAGCCAGTTCAGCCAGTAGTTGTCGGTATCCACTTGGAGGTTCGAGACGTTGACTGTCTGGAACCAGTCCAGCACCGGTTGAATCTGGGAGGTGTAGGTTCCAGTTGCACCAGCGAAGTTGTCAAACCCGCCCACCGTGGCGATATTCACTTCCCGAGTCTCGCCCGGATTCAGCGTGATGCGGCTACCGATCCAGCCCTGGCCGTTGTCGCTGCTCGAATCGCGCCACGAGTCGGAAGCAAACGTCCCGCTGGCACCGCCAACGGTGTTCACCACCTTCATCGAGGAGGCCAGGTATAGCGACACGTTTTTGGAGTAGTCGCTGAAAGAAGACGGGTTGTACTCGCTGACCGAGCTGGCGAGGCGGAACGTGTTGTCGTAGGCGACCATCGCGCCTCGGCTCGAATCCGCGAACATGCCGTCGTGGTTGTCGCCTCCATTCAGCGCCGGATCCATGTAGTAGAACACATCGATCGTCTGCGCGCTTGCGCCGTTGTTCTTCAGCAACATGCGCTTGAAATAGATTCCACGATTCGGTTGGCTCGTGGCGTCGAGCGGGAAAGTGATCCCCTTCGGCGCAAAATCGTACTGCTCAACCTGAATGTTGCGACCACCCGCGACAAATCGGGACTTCGTGTAGACCGTCTGACTGTCCTCGATGTACCGGTGCTCCCAGTCAACGTAGTCGGTGCCAGCGGAGTTGGTAAGCCAGTAAGTCTTTCCACCCGCTCGCAGACCCGCGAATGCCTGGTTGAGATTCAACTGGCCGCGCGAAGTGGGCGGCAGACCAGCCGGGAAGGTGTCCACCCCATCGCTGTACCCCTCGTTCTTACTCGCCACACCCTGTACCGCGCCCGCGCTCGGGTAGTAAATATCGTAGACCGAGCCGTTTCGGTCCAGCATCACATTCATGTAGTTATTGCCTGCGACAGCTTCTTCCTTCCATGAGTGGTACGGCGGGTAGCCGACGGTGTGATTGACAAATGCAGAGCCTTGCCCGGGCCAAGCGATACCCACGCGGTAGCTTGAAACCTTTGCCGTGTTCGACGGGTCATTGCACGTGTTGTCCGAGCAACCAAAGTTGTCGCTGAAGACTTCGATGCCTCCCGAAGAGTGCCACGCGCCGATCTTGTACTTGACTTGGCGGCCGTAGACTTGGATCGCTGCGGGCAGCGTCCCCTTCCACCAGTCGACCTGGCCACCCCCGGTGGACTCGTTTCGGACAAATGTGATCTGCCCGGAGCTGCTCTTAAGGACTGTCGTGGTGCCTGAGCCGACACCCTTTGTGCCCAAGGGAGTACTGCCGTCGGTCGTGTAGTAAATGGCCACGTCCGTGTAGAAGAACGAGTAACCGATCCGAACCCACAGGTCAGCAGCATCGCCTTCGCGCAGTCCCGCGGGATTGCGCATGGTCACGCCGCTTTCGCCAAACACCGCATTGGTCGCGCTGTGCTCAACGAACTCGGGCGTCGCCAACGCGCCTTGCACAAGCAAGAAGAGGCCGCAAAGAAGTGCCGTCGCTTTCGTCATTGAAATCTCCCATCGCCGTCGAACGGCGAATACGTATTCTTGGGGATATTGTACAGGATTATGCGTATGAAACCCAACCAGTATTCTTGCGGGGAGCCCTAGTTTCGCAGGGGCTTGCCGGTCTCGATCATATGACGAATCCGCGCCACGGACTGACCGAGTTGCATGAGTTCAATGAACTCCTTTCGTTCCCAGTCCAGCGCTTCCTGCCAGTTCGTCGGCTTGACGAACACCGCTTTGATGTGTTCGCCGATCCGCTTGTCGTACTCCGATATCTTCCCTGCTGCCAGCAGTTCGGCCAGCATGTGATCAATCATCCCACCAAGCGGGCCAACTGGCATCTCGAAACTCTGCTCGCCAAGCGGCTTCACGGTCTTGGCGATCTCTCTCGCGTCCGCCATCAGCCGGTCCGGGTGTAGACCCACAACGTCGTGGGGTCGCAACAGTCCCAGGCGCTGCGCTTCGTACGCTCCAGACACCGTCACCCCCTGCACCACCCTGCTAGCGAAATCGACCATGGTCTTGGCCGAATCTCCGCTTCGGGCGCGCAGGAGTGCCGTGCCGTGGCCGCCAGGGATGAGACCGACCTTGGCCTCTGGGAATCCGATCGTTGCCTCGGGACTAGCAAGAATGACCGCGCTACCGAGCGCGAGCTCAAATCCTCCACCCAGGCAATAGCCGTGGACCGCCGCCACACAGGCCCGTGAGCGCAGGGCAATCGCCGTTTGCTGAAGCGCAACCAGTCCCTCGTCCACGAGGCCCCAATCGCCCGCATCGATACAATCGCGGAAGAATGTCAGGTCAAACCCGACCGAGAACGAGCGCTGCTCATTCGCAATCACGAACGGACCCTTGTGCGCCCCAATCCAGTGAGTGAGCTCTTCTAGCAGCTTCGGTCCGACAGTTCCGAGCTTAGTCGTCAAACTGACCGCGGCGATGCCATCTCCAAGGTCGCGGACTTGAAACGTCTCAAGCTTCTCTTTAAGCGGATACTCAGCGAGAGATCGAAACTCGGGTTCATGTTTCTGATTGACCCAGCCGCCGTGGTGACCGCGCATCTCGTTCTGCCGGTAGAAGTGGCCACCTTCGATGCCGACCTTCTCAGGGCCGATCGCATCGATCATGGCAAACGGGCCCATCTCCCATCCAAATCCCCACATCATCACACGGTCGAAGTCCTGAACGTTGTGGCTGATCTCCTCGCGAATGGCATGCGCGTACTTCAGGGTGGGAATCAAGTAGCGGCGCATGAACTCACCCGCGTCGTCGCCAAGTTCCAGCGTCTTTGCGAGACGTTCACCCAGAGGCAGCTTTTGCAGCGGTTTGATCGAAGGCAAGTCCGCCTCAACCGAGTCGCGGTACAGCAGCGTCTCAAGGTCCAAGGTCGAGATGCTGTTGGCCTCTTTCATGAAGTAACCGCGCCCGGCCTTCTGGCCAAGGTGGCCGTTGGCGAGCAGGTGCTCGACGGACTTCGGTAGGGACAGCGAAGGGGTGAAGTCGTCGGTCGCGCAGCGGTCGCGCAGGTTCGCAGCGATGTCGGCCATGATGTCGATCCCAACGAGGTCATTCAGGCGGAAGCTTGCAGTTCGCGGGCGGCCCAAGAATGGACCGGTGAGCAGGTCCACCGTCTCCACGCTCAGCCGCAGCTTCTCTGCCACATGAACCGCGTGGAGCATCGCCCACATGCCGAATCGGTTCGCAATGAACCCCGGGGTGTCTTTGGCCGGGACGACCCGACGTCCCATGCGTGCCTCAAGGAGTTCGGTTGCCCTGCGTAGCTCGCCGGTATCTGTTTCATCGGTCGGGATGAGTTCGAGCAGCTTCAGATGTCGGGGCGGATTGAAGAAGTGGGTTCCGAAGAATCGGCGACGGAAGGTCTCTGACCTTCCATCTTTCAGCAGCGCGATTTCCAGGCCGCTCGTATTGGTGCTGACCATCGCGGTCTCGGGCAAGTAGGGCTCGATCCTCTCATAGAGGCTGCGCTTGGCATCGAGCTTCTCGATGATCGCCTCGCAGACCCAGTCCGCCGACCGCAAAATCTCAAGGTCCTGGTCTACTCCCGCGATCTCGACCCGCGCCGCAGATTCGGGCGTCGCGAAATGCGGTGGTTTCAGAGATTTTGCTCTGTCCAGTCCCGCCCTGGCCGCGTCGCGCGTCATATCAAAGAGCGTGACGCGGAACCCGCAATTGGCCAAGTGAGCTGCAATTCCGGAACCCATGGTCCCGGCTCCCAGAATGCAGGCGTGAAAATGTTGATTATCTTCTGAAGTCAGCATGAGTGGCGAACAAACTGCTCTTGAACGTGATCTGAACCTTTGTCCAGGATAATGCGTCTCTTTGCGCACTTTTCTGGAAAGTTTTCGACCAATCTGCCCTATACTACCGTAGCGACTCCCATTGGAGCCGTGCCCGGATTGGGCTTGGTCTTTTTGAACCTTTCGCTATGGCTAAATCTACCGTTGATCAACAAAAGGGCGGGTATCGAACTCGGCTGACGATGTCTGCGACCACCAATCCAACCGGTGGGACGTTCACCATCTCGACGATTTTTGGTACCACTGCACCGCTACCTTGGAACGCGTATGCCGACAAGATTCAGTCAGAGCTTGCCAAGGTCACCCCGGCGAATCTTCTCTCGGTGACTGGTGGTCCCTTCCCGCAGTGCCCGGTCACGATCATCAGCCAAGTGTTCAGCACCGTCCGAAGCGACCGAACCTACACCGTGAACACAGCGGGTCTGACTGGCGGGTCAGGGATCTCCGTGAAGCAGGAGTACCTGTCGGACTACGAGACGAGTCCGTCGCAACTACCGACGACCCCGGTCCTCGGCAATAACACAGTTTTGATCTCCGGGACCGAATTCCCCGAGGTCATTTCCACTTCTGCGATCGCCTCTCCGGCGTGTATGGAATACACCTTCGACGGAAACGGCTCCGTCCGGGTGACCAGCTTGGTCAAGGATAAGTCGATCACGATTATCGATCGCATTGTCCCGTCCGTTAATTTGGTCGGCAAGTCGGTTTCATTCGCGGTGTACAACCCGCAGTCGTTCCCCATCTCGTCCTCGTTCCAGTTCTATGGGACGTGGCCCGCAACCGGGACGGCCTGGACGCTCAATCTGCAGTTGCAGCCAGGTTGGAACCACACGTGGTGCAACCAAACAAACCTCCCGAACGGCAATGTTCCCAATCTCAAGCAGGTGCAAGGGCTCTATGTGTCGTTGAATAGTCTGAACACCCAGTCCTCGGACGACCCTTCAAACACCATCGAGATGTACTTCGACAGCCTGCAAGTCTGTAATCCCGAGAAGTCATCGGTGTGTATCGGCTGGGACGACGGATTTGTCCGGATTCACCAGATCGCCAATCCGATCATCCAGAAGTACCCGGGGATCAAGCACTGCCTATTCGTGGTCCGCGATTGGACACTCGCGGGCAAGCGATGGGACAACGTCCCGACGCTCACGGTTTCCCTATTGAATCAGCTATATGCGACCGGCCAGTACCTGATCTGCAATCACTCCGCAACCCACGGCAGATTCGAATCCGGCATCAACCCGGCGTTCACCGGCACCTTGTCCCGTGACCAAGCCGTGCGCTGGGATCCATCCACGCTGCCGACGGGCGGAACTTTCCGACTCACGATGCCCGGCTATGGGACCACCGGTGCCATCCCTTACAACGCGACGATTCGCCAACTGCGCGATGCTGTCGCGAGCCTGGTGGGTGAGGACCGCGTGCAGATTACAAGCTGGACCACAACGTCCCTCAGCGCGAGCTACGGTTTGCGAATCGCTTTCTCCGAGCCGTTCCCGATCCTTACCTTGTCGGATCCCGATGGAAACGTCAACCAGAACCGCATTCGGGCCGGTGCCGCTTACGCAGTGGCCGATATCGTCACCGACTACGAGAACAATCGCCAATTCCTGCTGCAGAACGGATGGGTAGGCGGAGAAGACATCGTTGCTTACCCCGAGGGGTCGTTTGGCCCGGCGGTTGACGCCGCCATGAATATCCTTGGGATGCGCGGCGCGCGGATCATGACCTCCAAATACGGAAACTACGCGACGCGGAACCGCGGCGCCTTCCTGGACCGATTCGCACTCCCCGCACTAAATTTTGGCGGCAACTTGCCGAAGCTCATTCAGCAGTGCGAAATGATCGCTGAAGAGGGTGGCCACCTTGGCATCATGCTCCACGACATTTCGTATATGCCGGGACAGACGAACCGCGTCAATGCCGCCGAGTTCGAGATGTTCCTGCAGTATCTCTATCGAAACCAGCACCGAGTCAAGACGCAAACCTATGCGGAGTACTTCTCGATGATCGGTATCTAGGGCAAGCGCTCAGTAACGTCAGCATGAAGGGGAGGAGCCGGTATCGACTCGTCCCCTTCTCAAATGCTTTGGAGTTGATCTCAGGCGAATGCGCTGAGACGAGATCCGTAGTAGGGCGCATTGATGCCACCACACGTGTTGCGGCACTTGACCCGAGACAGAAGCGTGCGTCCCGCAGAAGTGTACAGGTCAGGAGACATTCGGCTGATACGCGCGATCGCGTTGTCATCGAATAGCGCACCACACCACATGATGGAGCCATTCGCGATGGCCACGAGTACTCCAAAACTTCCTGGCGACACCCCGACAAACTGCGTCGCGAGCAGTCCCGGTTCAATGGTGTCATCGATATCGATCAAACGCAGCTTGGGCTGAATCTTCACCAGGTTGCGCTGAACGTTGCCCGCACGCTGCATGTTCTCAGGATCGACGAGGCGTCGGTCGGGGATGTTGTTCATCCAGAAGTTGTATTCGTCCGCCGACATGATGTGGGTCGCGTTCGGGAAGAGTAGCTGCCCGCCGTAGAGTGCGCCACCCGTGTTGCCGAGTGTGGCGTGGGTGAAGATGACATCGGTGACATCGTTCGGGTTGATGCCGCGGTCGAGAAGCTTCATGCGGGTGAGGTCGCCGTTGTAGCCCGGGTCAAACACCACCGTCTTCGAAGCGCTCCGGCCAACGCCAAACGTGAGCGAGCCGGTAGGGACCAACTCGTTGATTGGAACGCGCTGGAACACGTACGTTCCGTCGTCGCCGCCGACAACGTCGCCGCCATCGGCACGGGCAATGGCGGGCACTGCAAGTGCCATAGCACTTGCACCGGAAGCAATCAGAAACTCGCGACGGGACAGACTCATAAGCAAATCAACAAGATAACTCTAGTATTGTAGTGCAGTTTCCGGGCCAAGTGTGACTTCTTTGATTCGCTAATGCGAGGTTTTTGGTTTCAGCAAAGGCAGGACCTCAAACGTGCCCTCGCACTTTTGCTTGCCCATCTCCAGTGTCACCGTATACTTGCCGGGCCGCACATAGAACTTCTGAATCCAAGGCTCCTCGCCTTTATCTGACACTCTCAACCACTCTTCAGGTTCCAAATCCCAGACAACTCTGTTGAAACCGGGGGCATTCGAGCCCGCCAGTTTCTTCTGAATCACTCCCTTCTCATCCTTAATCGTTAGCTTCACTTCCTCATTGGCGTACGCCGAGATCCAGTAGCTGATCTTCAACCCCTGCGGTGGGTTCGCCGCACGGAACATCTTGTGTGTCCACGATCCAACAATCTCGAACGTGTACTTCGGTCTTGCAGGTGAGATGTTGAATAGGTGGATCGGCTTTGCCATCACTTCGGCGGCCAATTCGCTGATCCACCGGGCATCGTCTAGGACGTAGATCGACCGCCCGTGCGTGCCCAAGACCAGATCGGACTCCCGCGCGTGCTGCTGGATGTCGTAGACGGGGACTGTGGGCAACGCCTTGCCGTTGAACTTGGTCCAGGTTGCTCCGGCATCTAGACTCAGGAACAAGGCACCCTCAGTCCCCACGTACAGGACATCCGGGTTGAACAAGTCCTCGCGAACGACCATCGCGCAGCGATTCTTTGGCAAATTGGCTGTGATGTCTTTCCAACTCTTCCCGAAATCGTGGCTCACGAGGACGCACGGCTCAAAGTCGTCCGTCCGGTGCCCATCGATGGACGCATAACAACGTCCACTCGTGTGCTTGCTCGCATGCAAGCGCGAGACGTACCGCCCGGACACCTGGTCGGGCGTCACATTCTCCCAAGACTTGCCGTCATCCCGAGTCAGCTGAATCAACCCGTCGTCGCTCCCCGCCCACAGCTCGCCCCGGCTCAACGGCGACTCTGTGAGCGAGACGACCGTGCAGAATGTTTCGGCGTTTGAGCCCTGGGTATCCATCCGCTCCGGATCGCGGGTCGTGAGGTCGGGGCTGATCCGCTCCCAGTCGTCCCCCCGCTTGGTGAGCTTGAAGACGTAGTTGCCCGCGTGATATACCACCGACGGGTCGTGAGTACTCACGAAGAACGGGGAGTTCCAGTTGTAGCGAATTCTCGATTCTCCCTCGCGTGCCTCGGGAGCACACAGCTTCGTTTCGCCGGTGAAGAGGTCAAGTCGGGAGATGTTGCCGCCTTGCCATTCGGCGTAGACGCTGTTGCTGTCGGTCGGATCAAAAGCGCAATGGAACCCGTCGCCCCAGAACACGTCGAGCCAATCGGCGTTGGTGATGCCCGTGTCGGGAATGCTGCGGGCATCGTTCTTCTTCTCGTTTCGGTTCGTCGCGCTTGGACCCAAGCACGTTCCGTTATCCTGAAGGCCGCCCATGACGCGATACGGCTCGGAATTATCGAGCGCGATGTTGTAGAACTGTCCGACTGCGATGGTGTTCAGGAAGTCCCAAGTCTTCCCTTTGTCCATACTCTGGTATGCGCCGCCGTCAGTACCGATGATGAGATGATCTGGATCTGATGGATTCACCAAGATCGCGTGGTGGTCGGCGTGGAGGATGTCCGCGACTCCGCCACGGAAGGTGTCGCCGCCGTCATCGCTGACTTCGGTGGTCCACCCAAGCAGGTAAACCCGCTGGTCCGATTTCGGGTCGAACTTGATCTTGCTGAAGTAGAACGCGCGCGGAGACCGGACGCTGAGCTTGCGCCACGTCTCGCCGCCATCGTCGCTGCGAAAAACTCCGCCTCCGCGCATCCGATCGTCCCGAATGCTATTCGCCCCGCGCTCCGTGCTCTCGACCACGGCGATCAGCTTCTTGGTATCGTCGGGGAAAATGTCCAGACCAATGCGTCCGGTCTGCGTGGGCAAACCACCTGAAAGTTTCTTCCAGGTCTTCCCCGCATCGGTACTGCGGTAGATGCCGCCCTCCGGTCCGCCGCTCAGCATGCTCCAGGGCTTACGCAGGCGCATGTACATGGCTGCGTACACAACCTTCGGGTCGCTCGGGTCGAGGATGATGTCGCAGCATCCAGTCTTCTCGTCGATGTAGAGGACCCTTTCCCAGGTTGCACCGCCGTCGGTCGTCTTATAGACCCCTCGCTCGGGGTTGTACCCCCACAGATGCCCGAGCGCGGCCACGTAGCAGGTATCGGGGTCCTTCGGGTCGACCGCTATCCGCGGGATGTCGTGGGTCTGCTCCAGCCCTAAGTGCTTCCAAGTCTTCCCTTCGTCGGTGCTCCGGTAGACGCCGTTGCCCCAGCTGCTGCTATTCCGGCCATTCCCTTCACCGGTCCCCAGCCAGATGATCTTCCCTTTGCCCTGCTTCGCGCGGTCTGCCTTGGAGACCGACTTTTCCCATCCTGCCCAACCATCGGGAGCATCGCAACAAACCACGCTGCCGATGCTGCTGGTCTCCTGATCGTCGAACAGTGGCTCGAAGGTCGTACCCATATTGGCCGTACGCCACAGCCCACCGCTTGCGTACCCCACATAGAACGTCTTATGATCACCCGGCTTGAAGCACATGTCGGCAATGCGCCCGCCCATGAACGCGGGGCCAATACTTCGCCAGGGGACGCGCTTGAGGTCGTCAGCGGTGAGAGCGCGAACGGGAGCGTCCGCCGGTTTCTTTGAGGCCATTTGGCGAGTATAGCCAGGAAAATCCCGCCCGCATCAGCCTTTGACTCCAGGAATGTGGGCAAAATGGAGGTCTATGTCTGCTGCGGTCGAGTCGTCAACCCCCAAAGAAGAGGTGTTCATCAAGCACCCGTGGGCGATTTTCCCTTTGCTCTACCTGATGCAAGCGATGCCCGTGCACATTGTCCAGGACGTCTCGACTCTGGTGTACAAGGACATGGGCCTCCCGAATGCGGAGATCGTCCGCTGGACGTCGCTCATCGCGCTGCCGTGGTCCATGCAGTTCTTGCTCGGGCCACTCGTTGACTTCAACGCGACCAAGCGCCGCTGGATCCTCGGCGCGCAAGCGATCATCTGTGGCTGTCTCATCTTGGCTGCGTTCATGCTCGGCATGAAGGAAGCGTTCCAATTCTCGCTGGCCGTCCTCGGCATCGCCGCAATCACCTCCGCGCTCTGCAACATCGCCACCGATGGCTTTTTCATCATCTCTCAGACCAAGACCCAGCAAACCGCCATGGCTGCGGTCCAGACAACCTTCTATCGGTTTGGCAGACTCCTAGTGACTTGGCTGATGGTCAAGACGGCTGGTGGCATGATAGAGAACGGAGCGCTTCCCGCGACCGCCTGGAAAAATGTCCTGATCGCCGCCGCAATCGCGTACTTCGTCGGGTACCTGATCAACCTCCGGCAGATCCCTGTAGTCCCCTCGGACGCTCCCAAAGAGCAGCTGGAGCCGGACCAAAACAAACGAAACATCAAGCGAGTCCTGCTCATCGTCCTCTCTGGCATCGGGAGCTACTTTGCCGCGAACGCCCTGGTACGACTGATCGCCCACGGCATCTTCCAATTGAAGGGAGGCGACCCCCAAGGGCCGTGGAAAGGTTGGATGCTTCAGAATCCGGTCGTCGACGGAAATGTCATGCCGGTCCGCTGGGGACCAGTTTTCTCGCCGTTCAGCCCGGTGATGTCCGAGGTCGTACAGCTCGGCGTCTGTGCTGTCATCGCGGTGGTCGCGATCACGTGGGTGCGCAAGCTCCTTGTGAAGACCGAGATGGGCTTCGCGCTCAGTTCATTCTTCCAGCAGCCTGGCATCGCAGCGATCCTTGTGTTTGTCCTCTTCTACCGGTTCCCCGAGGCGATGGTCGGAAAGATGACGCCGCTCTTCTACAAGGACCCGATCACGGCTGGCGGACTCGCCCTGACCACCGAGAATGTCGGCGATATCAAAGGACTCTTCTCCGTGCTCGGCATCATTCTCGGTGGCATTATTGGGGGTTGGGTGGTGCACAAACTCGGATTGCGTAAAGCGTTCTGGATCGTTGCCCTCGCGATGCACACTCCGAACCTGCTGTACATGTACTTGAGCTACAACGTCGGCACCTACCAATCGCTTGGCAGTATGACCCTACCGCTCATCGGTGTCCAAGTCTCCGAGAAGCTCGCTTGGCTCGTGGGGATCGAGCTCATTGACCAAGCAGGGTACGGCATCGGCTACGCTGCATACTTCGTGTACCTGATGCAAGTGGCGCAACGAGGCAAGCACATCACTACCCACTATGCGATCGCCAGCGGCCTGGGTGCGCTGTGTATCGCGCTCGCAGGCATCCTGGGTGGCATCTTCCAGTCGAACTTCGGCTGGCACGGCTTCTTCTTCTCGGTGATTGTCTTGGGAGTACCTGCGCTCTGCACCCTCCTGATCATCCCGATGGACAAGACGACGGGCGCAGCTACAGCGAGCAGTTAGCGCTTCGGTGCAGGGCGTGTCACTTTCGGTTTGGAAGTGGTCGCGCTCCTCACCGGCTGAGCCACTGGCGGCAAGATCGGTGCCCTCAGCTCGCCTATGGCGGCGATCTCAGACGCATCCTTCACGAGACGAGCGGTCGTCAGCTTGCCCACGAGTTCATCCCACTTCTCGGCACCCGTCGGCTTTACACCCTCGCCCACGGTGAGTTCGACGCTCGTCTTGGGCCCCAACGACTTTGGCACGAAGCTCGGCTCTAGAGTCACGGTCCGTGGCTCGGTACTGGTTGAGACGACCTTGCCACCAATCCATCCACCTTCGGGCGATCCAACCGCCACGACTCCTGCACGCTGGGTCGCCCGATCAAAGAGCAGGGCCACACGTGCATCCGCGTTCTTGTCGGGCAGTTCTTTGGCAAGCAGGCAGACATCCTTCGAGAGCATGGTCGGGTCTGTGATTTTCATCGTCACCGGGAAGCTCTCTTGCCGGTCAGCTTCGAGCGCATCGCGCACCGATCCTAGACCCATCGTTGGAGTCAGGCCGCCGCTCGGATCCGCAGCCGGCGCGAAGTTCAGCTCCAGCACCAGGGCGTCTTTGAAATCGCCGTTAGGGTCGAGGTTCGTCTTGAGCAAAACGTGGCCGCTCGAACCGTCCTTGGTCACATCTGAGAACGACTTCTTGACCGGATCCTCACCCACCGAATTGACCCAATAGTCGCCGCTCAGCTCGAACTGAGCCCGCACATAGCGAACTCCGCGGTCGGCCATCCCCAAGAAGACGAAGCGTCGCCCCTCAACGTCACGTAGCGAGGCCAGTCGCATCAAACTATCCGGATCGAACCGCAGCAGCTGTTTCTGGGAATCAGACGACTGTAGCTCCGCTCCCCGCAAACTGCACCAGATGTCCTGGGTCAGCGTTTCCGGGCGTATGGTCAGAAGTACGGGCAATGTCCCCTTTTCTTGGTTGGCTGGGATCGTGCGGCTCGTTGCGGCAACCGGCTCCTTCCCCTGCAACGACCCACCCTGAAGTGGGCTCGAACTATTGGAGTTCCCTCCACAACCGGCAAGGACGGCGATGACGCTGGTGGCCAAAACGATAACGCGGTTTCGCATGGTGTCTATTCTCTAGGACGCACGGCAGCGGCGCCGGTCGTCATCGGATGTTGAAATACTTGGCTTCAGGGTGGTGCACCACAATGGCGCTGGTCGATTGTTCCGGAATGATCATGAACTCTTCTGAGAGCTCGAGCCCGATATCCGCCGGTTCGAGTAACTCAAACAACTTCGTCTGATCTTCCAGGTTTGGACATGCCGGGTAGCCAAATGAGTACCGCGCCCCGCGATACTTCGCACTGAAAAGGAGTCTGAGCTGATCCGGCTCCTGGTCATCGATGCCCATCTCTCGCCGGACCTGCCGGTGCCAATACTCTGCGAGGGCCTCGGCGGTCTCCACACCCATCCCGTGGGTGAACAGGTACTCCTGGTAATCGCCGCCGTGGAACAGCGAACGCTCGTACTCCGAGATTTCACTCCCGACGGTCACGATCTGGAATCCAACGACATCGGGTTCGCCTCCCAACGGCTTAAAGAAGTCGCTCAGACAGCTCCGTCGCCCTTCGAGCTGCCGCGGGAACCGGAAGCGCAAGCGCTCCGTCCTCGCGTCTTCGTGAAGAATGACAAGGTCATTCCCCTCCGAGCCGCACCAGAAGTAGCCCCATTTCACCTTGGGGTGCATACGCCGCGCCAGGCTGCGCTGCAAACGCTCGAAGATGGGCTGAGCGTTCTCTTCAAGCCAAGCGGTGAACGCAGGGTTGTCCATCGACTCCTGCCGTTTGAACTGCCACTGCCCGCGGAAGAGCGCGATGGTGTTGATGTACCGGTACAACTCGAAGATGTCGAACTTCTCGTGCTTCCGCCAACCGTAGAACGGCAACTTCGGCGGGGCAATGTCCTTCGTCACGTCCGAGATCACTCCGTCAAAGACGTAGTGCGCAGTGTCCGCACCGTCCACTCGATGGGAGCGCACTCTGCGCTCCAGCGGTTCATCGAGGTCCTGGACCTCGGGGGCCGGAGCCGTCTCGGTGCAAAGCTCACCCATGAGCCGAAGCCCCTCAAACGCGTCCTGCGCATAGTAGACTCTGCCTCGGTACAACTCCCGCAGATCCTGCTCGACGTAGGCCCGTGTGAGCGCCGCACCGCCAAGGATCACCGGAATCCGCTCAAGCTTGCGATCGTTCATCTCCAGCAGGTTGTCCCGCATGATCAGCGTGCTCTTGACCAGCAGCCCGCTCAGTCCGATCACCTGACACTTGTTCTGCTGGAACTGCTCAAGGATCGTATTGATCGGCTGTTTGATGCCAATGTTCACGACGCGATAGCCGTTGTTGCTGAGGATGATGTCGACGAGGTTCTTGCCGATGTCGTGCACATCGCCCGAGACCGTCGCCAACAGAATTGAGCCCTTCTCACTCCCTTCGACTCGCTCCATCATCGGCTCAAGGTAGCGAACCGCGCTCTTCATCACCTCGGCGCTCTGGAGGACGAATGGAAGCTGCATTTTCCCCACCCCAAACAGCTCACCGACCGTCTTCATCCCTTCTAGCAGGATGTCGTTGATGATCTGCAGCGGCGTGTACTGAGTGAGCGCATCGTCGATGTGCGACTCCAGCTGACGCTTGATCCCATCGACGATGTGCTTCTGGAGGACTTCTTCCTCCGAGAGCCCCTCGAACGGGTTCGCCGAGTTGTCCTGCGCCTTGACGTTTTCGAACCGCGCCATCAATTCGATGAGCGGATCATAGGAAACGGTGCGATCTTTGGGTGTCTCGGTCATAAAGTCATTACGCGCTACAAATAAATATCTAGTTGTCTTGAGGAAAAATCGCGTTTGAAGGTCTGCCGGTCACTCTTGCTCTCCCCTTGACAACTGGCTCAGACCTTCAGTTGGTTCATCCAACCTGCGAGAGCCTTATCTCAGTTTCGACTGTATTTCTGGCAGCGCCGTGTACAAGTCCTGCACAAGGCCGAAATCGGCCACCTCGAAAATCGGCGCATTCGCATCGGTGTTGATCGCAACGATGATTTTGCTGTCCTTGATTCCCGCCATGTGCTGCGTGCTTCCGGAGACTCCTGCGGCGATGTACAGATCCGGTGCGACAATCTTGCCCGTCTGGCCCACCTGCAGCTCATTCGCGGCAATGCCGCTGTCAACCGCGGCTCGGGTTGCCCCCGCTGCCCCGTGCAGCGCGTCAGCAAGCCCACCGATGACTTGTTCAAACGTCGCTGCGTCCCTCAGCGGACGACCACCGCTCACGATGATCTTGGCCTGCGAAAGGTCCGGACGACCACCTCGGCGCTGAGCTGCCTGAGTAATGACCGTCTTCCCCGATCCGCTGAACGCTACGGCTTCCGCCGGGGTCGTGCCCGATGGCTCATCAAGCTTGGAGAACCCGCTCGGTCGGAAAGTCATGAGCGTGAGCGGCGAATTGACTTCGACGGTCTCGATCAAGCTTCCCGCGACAATCGGGCGACGAAAACGGTGCGGGCCTTCGATTCCGATCACGTCCGTGACCATCGGTGCATCCACCAGACCAGCGAGTCGCGCAAAAGTGTCCTTTGCGGCCATGGACGAAACTGCCGCGACATGCGTGTAACCCGCCGTGTACCCGGCGATCGATGCGGCTGCCGCGTCGGGTGGCACTGAGCCCCCCTGTGCAAACGTCATAACCCGGCCCGCCGAAGTCACTGGGGCGCTCGAGCCGGACAGGAGCAGTGCGTCAAACTCGCACCCCATGGCCTGGATGAAACCGCCCGCGAGCGAGAGTTCATCCGCCGAAAATCCGATCAGCAGTAGCTTGGACATTAGTTCAGCACTCCTTTGTCGCGCAAAGCGGTTACCAGTGAATCGACTGAATCCACTCGCTGGCCGGCACCCCGCGGCGCAACCGCTGAGACAGCGACGGTCTTCACCCGGGCACTGTCAGAGTTACTGCTCGCCACCTTTGCCAACGGTTTGGAGCGGGCCTTGACGATGCCCGGCAAGGCGATGTACCTCGGCTCGTTCAATCGCAGGTCCGCGGTGATCAGGCAAGGCAGCGGCATTTGGACGGTCTCTTCGCCGAGGTCGGTCTCGCGCGTGACCGTTGCTGTCCCACCCTCGATCGAAATCTTGCTGGCAAACGAGGCGTGCGGCCAATCGAGCATCGCGGCGAGGGTCGGGCCAACTTGGCTGTTGTCCCCGTCCGTACTCTGCTTCCCCATCAGAATCAAGTTTGGCGACTCGGTCGCCACCACTGCCTTGAGCTCCCGCGCGATGATGCCGGGGTCGGTGTCTCCGGTCTTCTCGACGAGGATCGCTCGGTCCGCGCCGATCGCGAGCGCCTTGCGCAGCTGTTCTTCGACCTCACCGCCTCCGACACTCACCACGACGACTTCGGCCGAAGGGTCCTTCTCTTTCATTCGCACGGCCTCTTCGACCGCGATCTCATCGAAAGGGTTGATGTCGAACTTCACCCCGGTTGTCTCGATGGACTGTCCGTCACCCGATGGGCGGACTTTGGCGTAAGGGTCAATGACTCGCTTGATGGGTACAAGAATCTTCATAGGGCTTGGCGCTCTGGTGTCCCGAGGGGCACGCAATAATGCCCCTAAGGATACTTGAGCGCACCTCTGATTCGCTCTTAAGGGAGCGCCGAGATCCCACCAACACGGATGCCGTTGACCGTGTTCAAACCGCGCACCTTGACCGAGACGATCTTCTTGTCGCTCTGCAACGTGACCGCGCTGTAGCCCTGTTGCCTTGGCAAGCGCGCAGTCCCGGCAGGGTCTGAGCCCGCACGTACATCAAGCAAGTACTTCAGTCGCGTTGTCCTCGTTGAGCCGTCCGCGCAAGTGAAGATGATCTCGGCAGCGTCCTCCAGGCGGTTCAGGCGGTTTTCTGTCTGGATGGCGAGTCCTACTCGGCTGACGCCTTTGGCGGGCAGCTCAAAGACCAGCTCGCGTGGTCGCTTTGCACCTTGCTCGGTGAGTTCGTTCGTAGTCGAGACAGGCTCGATCAAGTCGAACATCCACGGGCCGATCTGCACGGGCTTGCCGCCCAGCGAATCGCCGAACTGCATCCCGGAGACCGATTTCGTTGGAGACGCCGGAGCGAAGTACCGCTCGTACAGCGCGGTCAGCGGATCGTATCCAAGCTGCTTCGGCCCTTCCGTCCTGCCCGTCCACGCGTAGTCTCCCGCGACGATGAACGCAGCGTACTGTTCGGGGTTCTCGACCAACGCGCGCTCCTCGCTGAAGTACCCACTCCATGTGGTCTGCAAGTACCCTCCACCGACCTTTGCCGCGGCCTGAGCGAACCCAATGATGTTGCCAAGACGGTTCCAGCCCGAGGCAATCGGAAACTGCCCATTCTTCTTGAAGATCTCCAGCGAAGTGTAAATGCGCGGGTCCGGGTTGTCGATGTAATGCCAGTCGGTCACCATCGCACCCTTGGGAATCACCTGACGCCGCGCCATGGCCTCTTCCTTGTTGTAACCCAGGGCTGCATCGGGCGCCTCACCCGGTGCTAAGCACTTGTCACCCCACAGCATCATCGGAACGTTATGTCGCTTGGCGATATCGCCCAGCATGGGGATTTGAATACGCCACAGCTCGGTTACCAACTTTTGGTCGCCAGGAAATCCGCGCATATCCACCTCATCGAGCCCAAAGTGCAGGGCACTCGGCTTCAGCAGCTCGACGACCTCGTCCCATAGCTTGTTCAGGATCGGTGCAACACCTGGTTTGCGCGGGTCCACCGAATAGGGGATTGAGCGGTTGAATGCGAGGTCCAGGTTCTGTCCATTGGCGAAGAACCACTCCATGTGGCCAAAACTCTGGATAAGCGGGATCGGATCGATCCCCTGGCTGCGGTACATGGCGAACAGCTTCTGGAGGTCTTCCAGATTCATCGAGTTGGCGTGGTAGATGCCCGGCAGCGATTTCCACCGCGCTTGCTCGGCCTGCAGCACCATCTTGTTGTAGCCCAGCGGTCCCAAGACCCGCTGGTGAAACTTCGTCTGAAAATCGAGAGCGTTTGGGCCGACGAAGAGGTGCGCCCCGCGCCACGAAAGTGTCGGCCAATCGGTGATGGTGGCTTGCACAAGCGTCACCGCCCCGTCGTTCACCCGGATGAGCTGGCCCAGCTGAGTCAACCCCATACGCAAGCCGATCGCATCTTTGCCCGTGACCTTGATGGGCCTACCTACCGCCACCGTATAACCATTCTCCGGCACGTTGAGTTTCGGATCGACCTTCGCAACAATTGCGCTCTCAGGGAACGTGGCGTCCGCGAACCGCTGCATCACCAGCTTCACCGCCTCGCTTGCATCCTTGCGCGGCTTCGGGTCAAGGGAAATCCGGAACATCGCTGGCGACATGATCGACTCCCGTGGAGCCGGGATGACTGCCGTGAGCCGGGTCGGCGATAGCACCGTGCCAGTGCGAGGCTTCAGCTTGATCGTCTCGGAGGCCGGGGCGCTCGCGGCCATTTTGCTGATCGTCATGGAGACCTTGATCGTCACAGAGCCCTGCGGAGGGATGGTCAATCGGTTGTGCCCGAGCCACAAGAGCTCCCGATCGCGCGCGAAATCTTGCTGGTAGTTGCGAGCATCGAAGAGCGTGAGCGGAGCGTCCGGGCTCGAAGCCGAGACTTCGGCAATCCGCCCCTTCATCGTGACGGACGACGAGTCGGGACCAAGTGAATTGTCCTTTGGATCGTTCGTTGGTCGTGGTGACTCTCCCAAAACCTTGGAGCTGCCATCGGAGAACCGGATCTCTCCGCCCTTGAAAGCCGTCGCCCACAGGCAGCCGACCGTGTTCTCGACGTTTGCAGGCTCAGTGCCGCGCCAGCCAAAGGTATAGGTCGCATCCACACCCGAAGCGGTACGCACGAAGCGCATCATGCCGTGCGCGAGCCGATCAGGTCCCGTGAACACGACGGTGAGGTCGCCATTCGCATCGCGCGTTACGGTCTGGGGGTTCCAGTTCGAGCTGTAGAGGCCCTTCTCCCAGTTTCCTTTGTAGTACTGAAAGAACCCGCCACGGACGATCTCAACGCCTCCCACCGTCACGAAAAGCCCACGTGTGCTCTCGTATCGCATGTCAATCGGGCTCGCATTCATGGCCAGGGTACAGAGGATCGGAATCAAATTCATAAACTCTCCTATCTTCGCATGTTACGAAGCCGGAATTCCCGTCTTATAATGATAACGATGCGGAATCTCCCACGAGTCCTTTTAGGTGCTGTCTTGGCTGGCACAGCATTGCCAAGTTTTGCGCAACCGGATTACAGTGGTGCCCTCTGGAACCAAGCGAACACGGGAAACTTCACGGTCAGCAACCGCACGACCACGTATCCGATCCTCTACGTTGTCTGCCACATTATGGAAGGCACCTACGCGGGGTCGATCAGTTGGTTCAAGAACGCCGCATCGAACGTCAGCGCCCACTACCTCATCCGCAGCAGTGACGGTCAAATCACCCAGATGGTCCGCGAGAAGGACATTGCCTACCACGCGGGCGTGTGGACTTACAATACGCAGTCAATCGGCATCGAGCACGAGGCGTTCAGCAACCAACCTCAGTGGTACACCTCGACCCTGTACCAGAGCTCCGCGCGTCTGACCCGGTACCTAACGAGCAAGTACGGCATCGCCCGCGATCGCACCAAGATTATCGGCCACAAGGAGACCGGTGCCGCTACCAGTTGTCCCGGCCCAAACTGGGACTGGAACATCTACATGCCGCTCGTGCAGAACAATGCGACGTTTGTGGATTCCACAGTTCCCGGGTACATCAGCGCAGGCCAGAACTTCGATGTGGTGATGCGATTTGTCAATGCTGGGACCGACGCGTGGACACAGTCTTCTTCGGACCCCGTTCAGTTGGGAACCGCGTCGGCGAGCCCCTACTTCGTCCCCGGCAACTGGCTCTCATCGACGCGTGCCGCCGGAGTCTTTGCCGATACACCTGCGGGCGGGACGGCGGAGTTTAAGTTCCAAATGAAAGCTCCCACTACTCTGGGCAGTTACAGTGAGGTGTTCCAGCTTTACCGCAGCAGCATCGAAGCGTTTGGACCCACGGTCACCCTCAACTTCAACGTGGGCACCGTCGACACGGTGCTGGACAACACGAGCCCAAACTTCACCGCAACCGGAAGCTGGGCGACCGGCACCACTGCTCCCGGTAAGTACGGAGCGAACTACCTCTTCAGCACAGTCACCAAGAAGACCAGCGCGGTCGCAAACTGGTTCTTGAACGTGCCTACGAGCGGGTCGTACGACGTTTACGGCTGGTGGCCCGAAGGAGCGAACAGAAGTCCGCTAGCGCTCTATCAGATGGACTCGGTCCGGGATGGGACGGTGAACGCCATCGTCAACCAAATGACCGACGGCGGTAAATGGAATCTGCTGGGTCGTGTCAGGTTGCGCCAGGGCACTGGCAACGTCAGGCTGCAGGCTTATTCGGGCAACGGTGTCGTCGTGGCGGACGCGATCAGAGTTGTCGGACCGTTCTAGGCTCGAAATCGGGCTGATCTGTGCATCGTTATGCATGGTGGGTCATGCGCAGTTACCGTCCACGGGGGCCTTCGCTGACCCTGTCTCGGTGCGTGCTGATCGAAAGCTTGTCCGAGAAGTGGTTGAGGAGCTCTGGCCCGCCGGTGGCCCGACATTGCGCATTGCCAAGGAGCTTTCAGAGCGGAAGCTGATCGCCTTGATCCGAGGGCGGCCCACAGGCGAAGCCCTGAACCGGATCGCCGAAACCCTGGGCCTGAGGTGGGTTCAACTTGACGACGCCTATGAACTGAGGGAGGACCCGCGACAGCGTGCTCTTGCATTCGCAGCGGTGCGTGCCGCTGAAACTGAACGCCGCACCGACTGGTCCGAGCAGTTGGCGATCCTACGCAAGCTCGCCGGGCGTCCCCACCAGGAGATTCTCGCCGAGGCCAAGCAACTTCGCGAACGCCTCGAGACGCTGAACCGTGACAAGCCACCTCACTGGACCGAGGAAGTTCCGGCCCTGGCGAGTCAACTCGCGCAGATAGAGCCCGCGCTCTCGCCAGAAGGAAACCTCTTCAGCCGCGCCCTCAGTGCGGCTTCGGACCGGCTCCGGAGTTCAGCCTCCTTCCAAATCCCACTAGACGACGATGGGGGCCAAGCGGTGTTCAGGTACATCCCGGAGCTTGACGAGGTGCAAGTGATGATCAGCGCCAGAGGGCTGCGGTTCAGCCGATCACTTTCCGGATCAGATGCTCTTCTTGGCGAAACCGAGTGGGACGTCGCGGCACGTGCTTGGGGCGGCGACCTTTGGACCAGTAAGCTCTCGATGGATCGGTGGCATCCATCCGGTCCAATCCGATCCGCGTTCGAATTCTGGGATCTAGTCCAGCAGGCGGCGGATCGGGATGTCATCATCGAAGCGTTTCAGACTCCCTTTTTCGACGACGGCGCGGGACGTCCCGAGCGCGCTGAGCAATGGCTCCGGCAGATCTGTGTTGCCGAGCGCCTTGACGACGGCTGGCTTCTGGCACGTCCCCGTCGCGCACCGCAGCTACGAGGCACGGACCCGCCTGAGTTAGCGCTTCGAACTTTGCTAGCGGATACCACGGCCAACTTGGACACCGCGGCGTGGTTTCTCAGCCAACTCAACCCCCGGCAGGTAGCAAGGCTTGAGGCCGGGACTGTCCACTTACCGTTCTCGACTGCCGAAGCAGCCGCATTTGCACCCATCGCCGCGGTTTGGACGAAGCTAACGCCCGAGCAGAAGCAAATCTTGCTCTCCAGGCAGCCACTCGCTGCCACCCGACTTTCGGACGGCGCACGTACTGCCTTATACCGGGCCTTAGAACAAGAGCTGTTCCGAAGCTATAGTCGGCTGGAAGCCTTCGAGCAAACGTTTCGACGGCAACCCGAGCTGCTCACGCTATTCCTAGACACCGACACCATGGCAGCGACAACGGTTCAGGATGGGCCTACGGACGTGACCTCCACCCCTGACCAAATCGCGAACCCCAATCAGGCCAGTGGTCGTACGGTGCGAAAGTACTCCTTGTACGTCGGTACCCAGGTCAAGGACTCCGCGTCCTTCACGCTGACGCTCGGCGCTAAGCCTCGATGAGTTCGTACCGGGTGTTGCGGCGGTGCGGCTTGTAGCCCGCATCGGCGATGACCCGGCAGAATTCCTCCTCATTCAGAATGAACTTGCTGCCCGCTGCGCTCACCACATTCTCTTCAATCATGATCGAGCCAAAATCGTTCGCCCCGTATCCCAGGGCCAACTGCGCGATCTTGGGCCCTTGAGTCAGGATCGATACCTGCAGGTTCGGGATGTTGTCCAAGAATATACGCGCGACGGCGACGGTTCGCAGGTAATCGAACCCGCTCGCCTTGTGCAAAATCGGCAGTTGTGTGTCCTCGGGCTGGAAGTTCCACGCGATGAAGGCGCGAAACGGATTGCATTCGTCTTGCAGGTCACGAATGCGCTGCAGGTGTTCTACTCGATCGTCAAGCGTCTCGACGTGCCCGAACATCATGCTCGCGGTGCTGCGTATTCCCAGTTCCGAAGCGGCGCGCATGCACGCAAGCCACTCATCGGTCGTGTCCTTGTACGGGGCAATGATGCCGCGGACTCGGTCCACCAGGATCTCACCGCCCGCACCCGGGATCGAATGCAAACCGGCAGCCTTGAGTCGCCCCAGCGTCTCGGAGAGCTTGAGTTTCGAAATGTGAGCAATGTAGATGATTTCTGCGGGGCTGAGTGCATGGAGGATAACTGAGGGGTACCTTTCCATGATCAAGCTGAAGATGTGCTCGTAGTAGTCAATCTTGAGCTTAGGGTTAAGGCCTCCCTGGAAGAGAATCTCAACACCGCCCTTGTCCACCGTGTCGCCCACCTTGCGCAGGATCTCGTCGTCGGTCAGAAGGTAGCCCTCGTCGTGTCCGGGAACCCGATAGAACGCACAGAATTTGCACCGGACCCAGCAGACGTTCGTGTAGTTCAAGATCCGGCCAATGACGTACGAAACCGTGTTTCCGGGCACGAGCTGCTGCCTGCGGTGGTTCGCCATCGTGGCGAGCTCGATGAGGTTCGGATGCTCGTAAAGGACCCGGGCATCCTGAGCGGTGATTCGCTCATTCGAGAAGACTTTTTCTGCGATGGCTTCGATAGCGGCAGGCGAAGCAGAGACGCTCATGCCTCCTATGATACCTACGAACTTTCACTCGCGGCTGAAATAATGAACCTAGTAGACTTTTTTCTACCTCTTCTCTTGACATGGCCCCGATGCCCGGATATTATTGCGCCATGGACATCAAAGAACTCATCATTTCTCAGTCCGTGAAGAATTCGAACGAACTCTTCCATGCCGCTCGTAAAGTGCCAGCGGACAAGCTCACGTGGAGACCCCTAGACGCAGGTCGCCACGTTCTGGATCTTTGCCAGGAGTGCGCGCTGTCGCCACTGTGGTCGGTTGAGATGCTCCACTCACGCAGATGCCCCGACTTCACGCCTGAGATGATGGCGGAGTTCGAGGCGATGAAGGAGAAGCTGACAGACCTCGATGCCTGCGAAGCCGCCTGCAAGAAGAATCTTGAAACCCTTGCCGAAGCGGTCCGTGCATTCCCCGATGCAGACTGGGGCAGCACGCTCACGCTTCCTTGGGGCGTCGAGAAGGAGTACAGCTTTGCCGCGATCGGCATGATCCACTACTGGAACGCTGTCTACCACACGGGTCAGGTCAACTACATTCAGACTCTGTACGGCGATCACAGCATGTAAAACAAATGCAGGGTCGATCCGATATGGATCGACCCTGCATGATCTTTCTCCCGCTCTTAGCGAGCGTAGAATTCGACCACTGCCTGCTCGTTAAAGAAGTTCGGGAAGTCTTCCCGCTCCGGAAGAGCAATGATCTTGCCGGCCATGCTGGCGACGTCTACTTCGATGTAGGCCGGTACCGGCGCACCTTCGTAGTGATTCATCTTGGCGATGCCGGTGCTGCTCTCTCGCGAGCGCACTCCGATGACGTCCCCCACCCGGCAGGTGTAGCTGGGGATGTTCACGATGCTGCCGTTGACGGTCACGTGTCGGTGCACCACCATCTGTCGAGCCTGGAAAATCGACTTGGCGTAGCCCAATCGGTAGACGACGGTCGCCAGTCGAAGCTCAAGGAGCCGCAAAAAGTTGAGGGAGCTGTTTCCGTGCATGCGCTGGGCGCGATCAAATGTGCGGCGAAACTGCTTTTCCATCACGTGATAGTGACGGCGAATGACCTGCTTGGCCAAAAGCTGCTCACCATACTCGCTGGTGCGGCGGTCGCGCATGTTCGGACCGTGCTGGCCAGCCGGGTAGGGCCGCTTAGCGCTCGGGCACTTTGCTTTGCCCCAGATGTTAAAGCCGACGCGTCGGCAAATGTCTGTTTTTCTTCCTCGATACGTTGCCATGATTTTTTTCTGAACTTCTGGTTCCCTTCGTTTCCTTCTGTGCACCGGGAAGTTCAGGACGGTGAGCGACCCAGCAGCCAACTTTCTCGCTCGTACCGATGCACGAATCTGAAGTATAGCACTCCTATTGCTGCCAATGCATCTCCATGTCGTCGGCTTGAGCTTGGAGCAGGTTCAGTTGGCCATCGTGATAGGCCATGTGGTTCGCGCACAGCGTCGCAGCAGTCACGCCATTGACCGTGTCACCATTCGGGAGCTCGATACCACCCCACAGCATTTCATCGGACTTGCCGCGGAGCGCATCGCAGACGCTCGCCGCAGACTCTCGAAGCTCCGCGAGCAGTGCCGACTTGGAGCGGGATTCATCCGGTGCGACGCACCACGACTCGAATGGCCAAGGACCGGGGTCTACACCAGCGAGTCTCGATGCCACCCGCCGATTGACTACCGCGACTTCGTGCGTGAAGTCGACGGGGGCTCGGCCGTGCGGCACCGAGCCAAGCAGAATTGACTCGTCCATCGCTTCAAGATCGTCCGCGTAGCGTGCTGCGTTCGCTTCTACTTGCGATGCCAGAAATTCGGAAAGACTTCCCATGATCGGCATTCTAGCAGAGCCCGCACCCCTGACCGCGAACGAGGATTGCAAGTACACTCCTAACCCGAAGCAATGGAGCTACTCGGAAGAACCTTGATTCTGCGTACCGCAGCGATGCCGTGGATCGAGCGGCTTGTGAGGCGCTCCCGCCTTTTCCGGCCCCTAGTCGGCCGCTTCGTTGCTGGAGATACTCTTGAGTCGGCCATGGGGCCAGCAGAAGCCCTCTGCGAGCGAGGGTTCAGAGTGAGCTTGGACCTGCTCGGAGAGAACACACATGATCGCGTCGAAGCGGTTAAGGCAAAGGACGCGTACATTGACATGCTCGAACGCGTCCATGCCAGCCCGCACGCGGCCAGCATGAACATCTCGATCAAGATGACTCAGTGCGGTCTGGACCTCGATGAATCCTTCGCCGAAGAACAGTTCCGTGAAGTCCTTAAGGTTGCCGCGAAGTACGACCAATTTGTCCGAGTGGATATGGAAGCGAGCGACTACACGGAGCGCACGATCTCGATGATCGAGCGGGTTTTTCCGGACCACAAGAGTACGGGCACGGTCCTCCAGAGCTATCTTTACCGCACTCCGGACGATGCGCAGCGAATGATCCGCCTGGGTGCCCGGGTGAGGATTGTCAAGGGTGCCTACCTCGAGCCCGAATCGGTGGCGTTCCCCAAGAAGAGCGATGTCGATGCAAAGTACATCGAGGTCGCAAAGGAGCTGATGATGCACGGCAACTATCCCGCCATCGCAACCCACGATGAGAGCATCATCCGCCACTTGAAAGCATGGGCGGACGAACAAGGTATCGCCAAGGAACGATTTGAGTGGCAAATGCTCTACGGAATCCGCCGGGACCTGCAGGACTCTCTTCGACAACAAGGCTACAACGTCCGGGTGTACATTCCATTCGGCGACCAGTGGTACCCATACTTCACGCGCCGACTCGCGGAACGCCCCGCGAACGCGCTGTTTATTTTCAAGAGCCTGTTTCGGGGCTAAGTTGCAGTTATTTCACCATAAGTACATTTATCGGTGTACACTATTCGCATCGCATACATTTGTACGCGATCTTAGGTTATTTGGAGAGGACATATGAATAGATTTTTTGTAACGGTCGGGCTTGCCGTCGCGGGTGTCTCGGCCCATGCTGCCATCGTCAATGCAAGCTTTGAGAACCCTGCCCAACTTTCAGGGAGCTTTACGCAAATTACTCCCCCGGGCTGGGTCTCGGATGGGATTGCAGGGGTATGGCGCTACAATACAGGCAGTCTGCACTTCGCTGTAACCCCTCCAGATGGCTCACAGGTGGGATATCTCAACGCAAGAGTTTTGGCCCAGACCACTACTACAGTGCTAGAACAAGGAATCACAACGCTTTTGTGGTTCTCTGGCCGACGATTTGACTCCTTGGAGGGCGTGAGCCAAGTTGAGCTGTGGGCTGGCGGTTCGCTCAGTTCAACTGGCGCGATGACAGGTGGCTCGCTGCTCAACTCAAGGGTCATTGCCGTGGCAGACGTTACCAAGGGAGCTTGGAAGGAGTTTAGCTTCAACTACACTGCGGGCGCAAACGATCCTAACTTGGGCAAGAACCTGACGATTCGATTCGTGAAGACGTCTGGCGGTCAGATCGACTTCGATCACGTCCGGCTCAACACCGTTCCCGAGCCCGCGACGTTCCTTGCGATCGGTCTGGGAGTGGTTGCACTTGCCGCTCGGCGACGAAGGTAACCATCTAGCTCGGTGAATGCTTGACTAGCCACTTCATCAGAGGTGGCTAGTCTGCTCTTAATCGGTCGAACGGAACCGGTCATTCAGCGCCCAACTCGACTGCGCCGCCGTGATTCCCGCCGTTTCATGCGATCCTCCACCGGTGCGCGCGTGCTCCACCAGATTGGCGAGTTCCGCGGGGTGCTCCCCCGAGTCCGTGAGTAGTCTTGGATGCCGGGACAGATACGCAGTGTCAAATCGTCCATCTTGAAAGTCCTTGTCTTTCAAGATGTTGAGGATCGACGGGATGTTCGTCCTGACCCCTAGAATATGGGTGTCTTCCAGCGCTCCGATCAAGCGCATGCGCGCCGCTTCTCGGGTTGAACCGTGCGCGATGACCTTGGCTACCAGGCTGTCGTAGAAGCGCGAAATCTCGCCTCCTTCCGCATAACCCGTGTCCACGCGAATTCCCGGTCCTACAGGCATCGCGAACCCGAGCAAGGGCCCGATGCTCGGCATGAATCCTTTCGAGGCGTCCTCGGCAACGATGCGTGCTTCGATGGCGTGTCCGTGAATTGCGCCTCGATCGCCAGCCAGGATCGATGGGTGGACGTGGTCGGCCAAAGACTCGCCGCGAGCCACAAGGATTTGCAGCGCAACCAGATCAACACCGGTGATGAGCTCGCTCACGGGGTGCTCTACTTGCAGCCGCGCGTTCACTTCGAGGAAGTAGTACTCGCCAGTGGAGGGGTCGAGCATGAACTCGACGGTCCCCGCACCAACGTACTTAGCCGCGAGCGCGAGCCGGGTTGCGCTCTGCCGCATACTCTCCCACATCGTGTCCGTCATCGCGACCGACGGTGCCTCTTCGATGAGCTTCTGATGGCGGCGCTGGATGCTGCACTCGCGTTCATAGAACACGGCAACGTTGCCGTGCCCATCGGCCACGAACTGAACCTCGATATGGCGCGGACTCTCTACCAGCTTTTCAACCATCATCGCGCCGTCGCCGAAAGCGGCCAGTGCCTCAGCGCTCGCCACCTCAAGCGACGGGATGAATGCCTCAACAGAAGACACCGCGCGCATACCGCGCCCGCCACCACCGGCGCTGGCTTTGAGCATCACCGGGAATCCGATTTCCTCGCTCGCCGCGAGCAATTCCTCTGACGTCGCTCCGGGGCGGAACAGACCCGGCGTCACCGGAACGTTGTTTGCTTCAGCAAGTCCCTTGGATCGGATCTTGTCACCCAGCGCGCGCATCGCATCGCCACTCGGGCCAACAAAAGTGATCCCTGCCGCAGTACAGGCATCGACGAAATCGGCCCGCTCGCTCAAGAAACCGTAGCCGGGATGAACTGCGTCAGCCCCGATCTCACGCGCTGCCTCGACGAGCGTATCCATTCGCAAATAGCTGGTGCTAGGCTCCGGCTCACCAATCATCACGAGCTCGTCCGCAAGATTCGCATGGACCGAACGTGCATCGGCGTCGCTGGCCACGGCGACGGTCCGGATACCCATATCGCGGGCGGTGCGGATCACGCGGCAGGCAATCTCGCCGCGGTTGGCAATCAGTAGCTTCTTCAACTCTTACACCCCAGCACAAACGATGCCTTGCGCTTCTCCAGAAATGCGGCGACTCCTTCCTTGGCCTCTTCCCCGCTCCGCGCCTCGGCTAGCCAGCGGGCGGACTCCTCCAAAGAGAGCGGCGCACACTGAGCAAGCTGCTTGGAGCGAGCCACTGCCTGCGGTCCGTTGGCCAGAACCAACTCAACTTGCCGTTTCAGTTCGATCCCAGCCGCCTCCATGGTGGGAACTTCGAAGTGCACGAGTCCGATCTGGCAGGCATGAGCCGCATCAAAAACGTCCGCGGTTGCGAACAGCCTGCGTGCGTGGCCATGGCCGATCTTGGGGATCACAAAGGGGCTGATCGTCGCGGGGATGAGCCCCAGCCTAACTTCGCTGAAGCAGAACTTAGTGCCGGTCACTGCGATGGCGACATCTGCTGCGGCGACCAGGCCACACCCACCGCCAAAGGCGGCTCCGTGCGCGAGCACGACCACGACGGCGGGATTCTCGCACATCGCTTGGAAGAGCTTTGCGAGCTTTAGCGCATCGGCCTCGTTCTCAGCCTGCGTGTAGCCGGATGCCTTCCGCATCCAGTTCAGGTCCCCACCCGCGCAGAACGTAGGCCCGTTCCCCCGCAAGATGATGAGTCGTGTGTCGCCCCGAGTCGTAAAGACCTTGGTAAGCGCCTCGATCAGATCGTCGTTGAATGCATTTCGAACGTCCGGCCGATCGAGCGTAACAATCTTTACGGTTTCAAAGGTGTCGACATTGACCATGCCTCGATTATGGCGGAGCCCAACCTCAGGCGTGACCCTCCTTCATGAACCCCTCGAAGATTGGCAGATAGAACAGCCACTCCTCGCGTGCGACGGCCTTCAGGTATGCGGGGAGCGAGATGTAGGGGATGAAGTGCGGCCTCCGTGGGTTCGTCTTCAGCTTCATCTTTGCCTGCGTTGGCGTCTTATCACCCTTCTTCAGGTTGCACTTGCGGCAGCAAGCCACCAAATTGTCCCAGGATTGCGGCCCACCCATCCACCTCGGGATCACGTGGTCGATGGTCAAGTCCTTGCCCCTGATCCCGCAGTACTGGCAAGTATAGGCATCCCGCGCGAGGACGCTGTGCCTCGAAAGTCTCAGTTGTGGCAACGGTCTCCGAACGTGGTAGCGCATCTTCACGATCGAAGGTGCGTTCATCGCTCCGCGTGCTGTGCCGATGTTGCGTGTTGATGCCTCAAGCACTTCGGCTTTCCCAAGCAGGATGAGCGCCATGGCTCGGCGAATATTGCACACGTTCAGTGGCTCGTAGTCAGAGTTTAGAAGCAGTACCTCATGAGCAGACACGGTGATGTCCTCCAAGGGTTCCGACGCCGCGAATGAGACGCGCCGGGCGATCGGGGGTCATGGGTTGCGAGTCCGGCGACACATGATTTCGCGCCCTGGCAACCTTGCGGTGAGTGAGCAGAGAGGCACTAAAAAGGCCCGCAGACGAACATCTCCGAGCACTGACACACGAGTACGCGACTACACTTATCATGGTGTCGGTCCACGTCTGCTCCCAACGTATCCGGAAGCCTGTTGAATGGCGTGCATCAAGCATGTGCTTCTATCGTACTAACGATAGTCTCCAACAAAAAGCCGCAATCCGAGCGAGAATTGATCGAAGTTGCAGCGTTGTTTCGGGCAAGTGATCGAATTTTGCGAACAAAATTGTAGCGATGGACGGAGTGATCCGTCGAAACTGCCGAGGGAAACACTACATGCACTCTAACTCGAAACTCTTTAGGGCCGTTCTTGTGGCCGCGCTCGCCGTCGCCGCTTCCTGCACCGCCTTCGCCAACTTTGCGCGCGAGTTTGGCGTGGCCGATCTCCAAAAGATGGTGAAGGAGCTCGAACCGTTCTGCCCCCGGAATCCCGATTACTTGTATCCGATCCTTTGCGAAGTGGAGCAGAACCCCGAGCCGAACGCCTACGCCACCATCAGGGAGCAAGAGGGCAAGAAGCCCCAAGCCGTGATGGTTGTCCAGACTGGGATTCTTGACTTTGTGAATAACGACCTGGGGATGCTCCGCGCAGTCGTAGCTCACGAGATGTCGCACCTCAGCAAGGGCCATGCATTGGACAAAACGCGCTATGCGAGCGACGATCTGTACGTGCTGTACACCCGCCAGCAGGAGTACGAAGCGGACGTCATGGGCGCCTCAATGCTTCAGCGCGCTGGATTTGGCAAGCAATCCATGCTGGATCTCTTCGACCTTTTCGAGAAACAGGGTCGCAAAGAGATTCCGCGCATCATCGGAATGACGAACGATCACGCCGACCCCAAAGCTCGCGCGGCGGAAATCACCCAGAACCCGATCGTTCTTAAGTCGCTTCTGGAATACGACGCGGGCCTGGCGATGATCGAGACCCGTAAGTTCGAGCAGGCCGTCGGCGCGTTCGAGCGAGCGCTGGCCAAAGAGCCGAATCTGAAGGACGCACTCGTGATGGCGGGCCAAGCGGCGCTGATGGACTATTACGACCGGCTCCCCGGCAACCTGACCGTGAACTACTTCCGACCCGACTTTGGCCCGGTCATCCAGAACCCCACGGTTTCTGCCAAGGCCGCGAGTCAAGCGACAGATGCCGACCGAATGCGGTACGACCGCGCGGTGAGCACCATCGCGAAAGCTGCCGCCGCACTCCCCGCGAACATTCGCGTTCGGGAGCTCTCCGCACTCGCGCTTGTCCTGGACCCCGATCAGACCGCCAGCAAGCTCGCCGCCGGTGTCAAAGAGATGGAAACGCTGCTCAAATCTGCCCTAACGGTCGCAGACAAGGTTCGATACACGAACAATATCGCGCTTGGCCTTCAGCGTCAAAACAAGCTTAAGGAGGCATCGACGCGTCTGTGGACACTGATGAGCTCGCTTGACTCCCCGGACGCATACAATCCCGCCGCCGCCGAGAACTTGGGCGCGTGGCCGCTCCCAAGCGTCGATAAGAAGTCCGCTCCCGTGCTCGCCGAGACCCTTGCCATCTGGCTGGAAACCAGCCACCCGGGGAACCTGAACTACGCCAAGGTGCTTAAGCAGTACCAAGAGTTCTGCACCAAGAACGGGCTGACCGCCGAACCTGACATCGAAGGCAACTTCGGCCTTACACGCGTTGTTTCTGTGCACGTCGACGGCAACGATCTCGTCATGCTCATGCCCGTCACTGACATCGTCAAGATGCTCGGCAAAGCGGAGGTTTTTGGCACATACAACCCCAGCTACAAAGAGTTCGGCGAGATGCGATGGTCCAGCGGTGAGATCCTCATCATGGTGGATCGAGGCCAACCGTTCCGCATCACAAGCTACAAACTCGGTTCGTACGTGGACATCACCCCTGCGGATACGTTCTCACAGGACGCCCTGAGGATCACTGTGGGACAAGCCGTGGCAGATTTGAAATGGCTTCCACTAGACGAGCTTCCGGATATCAATCTGGTCCGCTCTGCAACTGTGGAGACATGGAAGTACCTGCCAGGACTCGGCCTCGCGGTGTGCGTCGAGAAAGACAAGATCAAAGGCGTCAGCGTCGTTCCGTTCGGCGACTACGACCAGCAGTAATTCCCGAAACAGGGGGCCCATGCACCGCGCGTGCATGGGCCCCCGTTGGTCCAATAAGAGTCAAAGTTGCCTATTCCTTGCGAAGTCATGTATAGTCCATTCTTAAGGTGTATTCACACCTGATCGAATCCAAGGATGGACGGTTATTCTATGCAAGTCTTTAAGGTCACCGGCGGCACCCCTCTTCGGGGAGACATCAAAATTCCGGGCAGCAAGAACGCTGCACTTGCGATCCTCTCGGCAGTCCTACTCGCGGACGGAGTCTCCGTGCTCAGGAACGTGCCCGATGTCAGCGACATCCGCATCAAATTGGAGTTGCTGGAGCGCTTTGGCGCAAAGGTGCACCGAGACGGCGATGTTCTCACCATCGACACGCGCAACCTGCACACCGCGATCGTCGAAGAAGAGATCGTCCGACCAATCCGAACAAGCTTCTACATCCTAGGTTCCCTACTCGCTCGCCTGAACAAGGTCGAGCTCCCCGCCCCAGGCGGCTGCAAAATTGGGGCGCGGCCCGTCGATTTTCACGTTAAAGGTCTCCAACTGCTCGGAGCTACCATCGAACTGGAGCACGGCATCTACTACGCCGAAGCCGAGAAGCTGGTAGGAAACGAGATCTACCTCGACTATCCTTCTGCCGGTGCCACCCAGCACATCATGGCCACTGCGTGTTTGGCTCACGGCTTCACCGTGATTCAAAACGCGGCGATCGAGCCTGAAATCACGACCCTGGCTGAGTTTTTGGTGCGCATGGGCGCACGGATCGAGGGTGCAGGTACCAGCACGATCACCATCGAGGGAGTTGCGTCACTGAAGGGGTGTGACTTCATTGTCCCGCCGGACCGCCTGCAGGCCGGAACATACCTACTCGCTGCTGCCATTACGCAGGGTGATGTGACGGTGCGCGGGATCCTTCCCGAGCACCAGACCGCACTCCTCAACAAGCTCCGCGAAGCAGAGATCGAAAGCGAAGAGGGTAACGATTGGGTGCGCGTATTCTCGAATAGCCGACCAAAGGGGATCCGCATCAAGACGATGCCCTACCCTGGCTTCCCAACCGACATCCAGCAACCCATGGCCGCGCTCCTGTGTATGGCTGAGGGGACCTCGGTAATCGAAGAGACCATTTATGAGAGCCGCATTGGCCACGTGAGCGAGCTCAGCCGTATGGGAGCGCATATCACAGCGCAGGGCGGCCGAATCACGACGATCGAAGGCGTCAGCGAACTCACGGGTGCCACCGTCGAAGCAAGCGATCTCCGCGCGGGAGCCGCCCTGGTGCTCGCCGGACTTGTTGCCGAAGGCGTAACGATTATCAAGAATATTCACTTCATTGATCGTGGTTACGAGGACCTCGAAGGGATCCTGGGGCAACTTGGCGGCAAAGTCGAGCGAGTCAGCTTGGCAGAAGCTGTCTCATAGGCACCATAATCGAGTTACTTTGAAGCTCCGATCCGAAATCGGTATCGACCTTGGTACCGCGAACATTCTTGTGTACATGCGTGGCAAGGGCATTCAGCTGAACGAGCCCACCGTTGTCGCGATCAACAACAAGAACGGCAAGATGCTCGCCGTTGGGAACGAGGCTCGCGAAATGCTCGGCCGAACCCCGGGAAATATCACTGCGATCCGCCCTTTGAAGGACGGAGTCATCGCCGACTATTCAGTCACACTGCAACTCCTCACTCATCTCATTGAGCGGACGTGCGGAAAGCACCGCTTGATGAAGCCCATCGTCATGGTGTGCGTTCCGAGCGGCGTCACGAATGTCGAGCGCCGCGCTGTCATCCTTGCAACCCGCGAGGCCGGTGCGGGCGAAGCCCTCGTCATCGAAGAGCCGATGGCCGCAGCAATCGGGGCCGGACTACCCATTTCTTCCCCAGGCGGCAACATGGTCGTCGATATCGGCGGCGGTACCACTGACATCGCTGTGATCTCGCTCGGCGGCATCGTGACTTCGGCATCGATCCGCGTGGCCGGAGACAAACTCGACGAGGCGATCGTCCGTCATGTCCGCAACACGTACAACTTGATGATTGGCGACCCGACCGCTGAGGACATCAAGATGAAGATCGGATCGGCCTACCCGCTGGCGCAGGAACTCAAGATGGCCGTCCGCGGGCGGGACATGGTCGCTGGACTACCCAAGACGGTGGAGATCACGAGCGAAGAGATTCGCGAGGCCCTCAGCGAGCCCGTCCGCCAGATCGCCGAAAAACTCTGCACGGTTCTGGAGGAGACTCCGCCCGAACTCAGCAGCGACATCATTGAGCGTGGAATCACCCTCACCGGCGGAGGCGCACTGCTGCGTGGTCTGGATCGACTGCTCTACAGCATTACCGAAATTCCGGTTAACGTAGCCGACAACGCGCTGCACTGCGTGGCCATCGGCACCGGACGTGCCCTTGAAGAGATCGACGCGATCCGCGCGAGCGGTGCTGTCAGCGAGATATGAGGCACGCTGTGATCTCGCTCGCCTTCCTGCTTGCTCAGATGGTCTACGCGCAGACCGACCAGCCCGTGACGTTCGGCGAACTCACTGCTGTCCGGACTCGGCTCGTGGAGCTGACCTTCTCGTCCATTCTCGAAAAGCCGAACAATCTCCGACTCGCTGCCTACGCGAACCCCGATCAGCCCGCCACGCGCGATGCCGTTGTCGAACTGTTCGGATTCGTGGCCGACTTAGCCAAGCCGAAGTTCACGTTCTCGCCTGCCAAGAAGTTCAAGGTAGACACCAAGATCATGCGGCCACTGAGCAATCCCGAGTCGCAAGAGAAGTTGGTGTGGCTCATCGAGTGGGGCTTTGTGGTGCCGTACGGTCAGGTGGCATCCGGCTCGAGCAGTACGTTCACCCCGAACCAGCTTGGCGACGTACTCGGGCTGTTCATGTCCAAGCTCGCGGACTACACCCACGTGCCTAGCGAAGAGTACAGCCCCAATATCCGGCCTGAACCTTAACTACTTGCGCCGACCTGCTCGGGGATGCTCAGATCCAGATGCGCTCGCAAGTCCGCGTACGGTAGCGCCTGAGCCGCCAAACCCTTTGCCGCACACAAAGCGGCGGCGGCGCCAGCCGCCTCGCCCATGGACCGACATACAGGCTGGATTCGAACCGCGCTTTGGGCTACGAAGTCTGCGCTCAAGCAACGTCCTGCGACCCACAGGTTGTTGAATCCCTTGACAACCAAGCTCCGATATGGGATCTCGTGGTACTCCCCGGGCGGAAATTTGCGGTAGTCAATGCCGGTTTTCAGGTGAATGTCGATCGGATAGCGGTTGCGTGCGACCGCGTCCTCAAACTTTCTCAGACCCAAGTGGTCTTCGGCGGTGAGCACGTACTCCCCAACGACTCGGCGGCTCTCGCGAATCCCCATGAGTGGGGCGATCCCACTCACGAACGCCTGTTCGAATCCCACAAAGTACCGGCGCAGAAATGCAGCGATCCGGTAAATCTTCTCCCGACCGACTTGGTAGGCGCGGCTTAGCTCCCACGGATCAAGGGGATCTAGGTCGCTGATGCGCGGGGCATTGAACGCGATCTCGCCCGGGCATCCGTTCATCATGAACATCTGGAAGTAGCCCAAGTCGTCCTCCGCGAGGATCCCGAGCTTGATCGCCTCATGGACGTACGGACCCAAAATTGGATCTTCCTTCAGTTCACCGATCCCGTACTCAAGGTGCTTTGGCGCACTGAGTCGCCAGAACGTGTATGCGTTCCGCATCCGCTCGATATCAACGTTGCCCATCTTGAAGCGGAGCGTCATCGGCTGGTGGACTCCGTCTTCGTTGCCACCCATCAGTTCTGCTCCCGCGAGAGCCGAAAGCTCTCCATCCCCGGTCGTGTCGATGAACGCCTTGCCCGAAATCCAGAATCGTCCCGAGCGAGTAACGACTTCAATTGCCTCGATGGCTGGGCCGTTACGCTTGACGTCCGTGAGCGTGGAATTGAAAAGCGGAATGACGCCCGCTTGCGTGGCCACTCGATCCATCACCATCGCCATCATCGTCGGGTCGTACCAAACGTCGCCGTGGTCAACGTCTGGCCCCGATGGCTGGAGCGCGTTTTGGGCAGCGATCAGATCGAGATTGATCCCGCGATCAAGCTTGAACTGTCCGAGGTAGTTCGGCATCATGGGGGTAACCCAGCCGTTACTCTGCGTACCGCCTAACGAGCCAAGCTGCTCCACTACAAGGGTCTTCGCTCCCGCCTTGGCAGCCGAGATGCAGGCCGCAGTGCCAGCGGTCCCACCACCGACGACAATGACATCAAATGCTTTGGTTTCCATCAATCGATCCGAATTCGCTCGAAGTGAGTCAATTCTGACTTCAATCTCCGCTCGATTCCCACTCGTAAAGTGACGGTACTAAGCGGACAAAAGGCACACGCTCCCTTCAGTTTTACGCGTATTTCACGTTCGCTGGGAATGGCGGTGAGCACGATGTCTCCACCGTGCGACCGAGCGTAGGTGCGAACATCCGCCATGACCTCTTCGACAAGCGTGACCGTTTCGGGAGGGACATCCTCCCCGATAATCACCTTCCGTTTCTTTAGCGCGAACACGTTCCTATATTTTCTACGATGGGGGGACATTGATCGCGCCCTCTTCGGTATAATTCACTCGTTCCCCTGGAGTTAGGCCCTAGTGAAGGTTGTCTATCCCCAGCCGGAAACCTAGGACTATGAAGACGATGGACGACAAACACCAGGATCAAAGCACTGGGAAAGCAGCCTCCAGCCTTCCGCTTCCGACAAGCAAGCGAGGGTTCAAGGGGTTCTGGCAAGAAACCATGGCCGAATTCAAAAAGGTCCACTGGCCGAAGCGCTCGGAGACGAATCGTCTCACGGGCGTCGTCATCGTCATCTGCTTGGGCAGCGTCTTGTTGCTTTACGGACTCTCGACCGCGTTCGGCGAGATCATGCACATTCTGTTGAAGGGATAAAGAAAGTCGATGGCAAAAGCTTGGTACGCCGTTCATACGATTTCGGGCCACGAGAACAAGGTCCGTGAGGTTCTTACTCGCCGCGCTCAGGTGGAGGGTTACTGGGAGCAGGACCTGTTCCAGATCCTCATTCCGACGGAGCAAGAGCTGACGACGCGCGGAGGCAAGCGCGTGCTCGTCGATCGCAAGGTCTTTCCTGGCTACATCTGGATTCAGATGATCTTGACCGACGACACCTACAAGCTCGTCAAGTCCACCACTGGCATCACCGGATTCGTGCAGAGCGGCAATCGCCCCGTGCCCATGGAGGACCACGAGGTCCGACGCATCCTGAACAACCTCGAAACGAGCAAGGAACAGCCGAAAGTTTCGTTCCACAAGGCGGACATCATCCGCGTTGTCGAGGGCCCGTTCAGCGACTACAGCGGCAAGATCGAGGAAGTCAACACCGAGCGCGAGAAGCTCAAGGTACTCATCAACATCTTTGGTCGCGAGACTCCGGTCGAGCTCGACTTCACCCAGGTTGAAAAGGCCTAACCTGCCCGAGCGGGGGACCACCTGATGGTCAGCACCCTCTCGGAACGCTGGCTCGTCGGCGCAAGAGACACCCAAGCAGAGCAGACTCTGCGTGAGCAGCTGGGTGTCTCGACGCTAACGGCCTTGCTGCTCGCTCAGCGTGGCTACACAGACTTAGCGACTGCGCAGGAGTTCCTGAACCCGTCGCTCGCCAACCTGCACAATCCAGAGCTCCTGCCGGATTTCGAAGCGGCCGCAGCAGAGATTCTCGGTGCGATCGGGCGTAAGGAGCTGATCTACGTCCACGGCGACTACGACGTCGATGGAGTCACCAGTGCCGCGATCATCACCCGGTTCCTGCGAGCCGTGGGAGGCAATGTTGTCGTCCATGTTCCCCATCGCTTGCGCGAAGGATACGGCATCCACCCATCCGCCGTCGATTCTGCTCATGAGCAGGGAGCAAAGCT
Source organism: Chthonomonas sp. (assembly GCA_016788115.1). Taxonomy (NCBI): domain Bacteria; kingdom Bacillati; phylum Armatimonadota; class Chthonomonadia; order Chthonomonadales; family Chthonomonadaceae; genus Chthonomonas; species Chthonomonas sp. The sequence continues at coordinate 257,637 of JAEURR010000008.1, forward strand.
CTTCCTAACTTGCGACTGCGGCATCGTCGCCCACGACCAGATCCAGCGGGCGTTGGACTACGGCATGCGCGTGGTCGTCACCGATCACCACGAGCCGAACGAGACGCTGCCTCCCGCCCACGCCGTCGTCAATCCCCACCGGGCAGACTCGGAGTATCCGTTCACGGAACTAAGCGGCGCAGGTGTCGCCTTTAAGCTGTGCGCTGGTTTGACCGTTAAGATGGGATTGCCCCTTGAGGGGTACTACCGGGCCTATGCCGATCTGGCAACTCTTGGCACCGTCGCGGACGTCATGCCCCTGCTGGGGGAGAACCGCATCCTCGTAAGTTACGGCCTGACCCAATTGCGCTGCACTAAGAAGGTCGGTCTCGTTGCCCTCATGAACGGCGCGCTCAAGAATGGCGCGGGTCCAGTCCGCTCTTCGGACATCTCGTTCCGTTTGGCCCCCCGCCTGAACGCCGCGGGCCGTCTGGATGACGCGGCGATCTCGCTCGACTTGCTTTTGGAAACGGACTCCCGGAAGGCAGAGCAACTCGCGCTGCGGCTGGAGGAGCTAAACCAAGAACGGCAGAGCGAACAGCGACTACTCATTGAATCCGCGGTGGCACATGTCGTCGAGAGCGGATTGCACGAGAACCCGGTCATCCTCGTCACCGGTGAGAACTGGCACCACGGAATCATTGGGCTGGTCGCTGGAAAGCTCACCGAACGCTTTGGCAGGCCCACGCTAGTGGTCACCCTTGAGCCCGAGACCGGCGTCGGTAAAGGCTCGGCTCGATCCATTCCTGGCTTCCACTTGGCCGAGGCTTTTCATCGACTTGCCCCCCTCGTCAAAGGTGGCGGGCACGAGCTCGCTGCTGGCTTTAGTATCCAGATGCAGGATCTCGATGCCTTCCACGCTGCACTGCTTGATTACGCCGCCAACCTCGAAGGATTTGAACCGGGACTTAGGCCAGTCGAACTCACTGCAGAGATCAGCGCCGCCGAGGGCGACCTTACCGCCGTCGAAGAGATGTCGATCATGGAACCGTTCGGCGCGGCCAACCCGGAACCGGTCTTCTGCACGCGTAATCTTCGCGTAGAGTCGGTCCAAGAGCTCAGTCGAGGCGAACACCGCAAGTTTCAGTTCCGAAGCGAAGAGGGTCTCTTGCGCACTGCACTGCTCTGGGGATGCGGATCAGACTTGGACCACATCGTGGCCGGATCGCAAGTCCATGCGGCTTACACCATTGGGATGGATACGTTTCAGGGTTCGAAGACGCTGCGCTGGACCATTAGAGACCTTTGCCCCGCTTGAAGCGTCGCCGAAGTTGCCTACTTTTACTTCAATCTGCGCGGACTGACCATCCGCTCGAAGCACGCCGAGGCGAGCCGTCGATCCCACCTCAAGTTTGAAGAGTTCCGCGGCCAACTCTAACGAGTTCCGCACCGTCTTCTTGTTGACGGATAGGACTGTATCGCCCGTCTTCAATCCAGCATTGTCTCCTGGACCACCCTCTGTCACCCTGACTATGGTCGCCCCAAGCTTCTCCGCCGATGTGAAGAAGATACCGAGCGTTGGGTGCTTTGGAATGTGATCTGCGCTGCGGAAGCCAGTGATCACCCGCTGCAGGATCTCAGGGCCCAGGGTGTAGCCGACGGTCAGTCCTGCAGGTCCATAGTTCTGGGACGAATCCTGGCCTGACTTTCGAGCGGACGGATCCTGCACCGGTTCAAGAGCCCCGCTTAGCACTCCTGCGATGCGCCCCGTTGGCGTAAAAACGAGCGCTCCACCCACCCGGGTGAAACGACTCTCAAATCTAATCTCACCCACGGGAACGTACCGATTGGTCGGCTGCATCAGCGCGACGCGCTGTCCTGGCTGATAGTCTCCAGGGAAGCTCTTGCCATTTGAGAGCGCGAACAGCTTCTTCCCTTCGACATCCTTGAGTCCGGCAGTTGAGGTGGGTTTCATACCCAAAACATCAGTGATCTTGGTCGCCTGGAGCAGCGCGAGCTGCGAGGGCTGATCCACCAAGAGGACGCGCAGTTGGATGGACTCGCCCGAGGGACCGTTCGCGGTGAAAACTTGCTCGTTGACCAACGCAGCGTGCGCCATGAAAAGCCCCACAGAGTCGATCAAGACCGCGTAACCAGACGAACCAGGCAGCGTCACGACGCTCTGACGGACCGAGTCAAAGGCAAGATCGGCTGCGGCTGTTTGCGTTGCGCAAAGCAGCGCGAGGTTAACCGCCCACAACGACATAGTCCACAGATTCTACTTCGCGGGCGACGGCCACACCGTCGCTAGCGGGTGCTTGATCGATGATGACGGCGGCTTCGCTGGGCGGAGGTGCCGTGGGAGTCGAGTGAGTCAGAGCCATCGGCTGCGCACCCTCGGACGGCTTCGAACCTGTCCCATTACCCATCGAGTGATTCACCGTCCGTGCGGCGAGAGTTTGGCTAGGCGAGGAGGTGCGTCGATGTCTCCCCACCGAACCACCTGTCGGCATGGGCGTATGGTTCTTGCCACTGACCGACTGAGCGCTCATGGGACTCTCTTCAATGGAAGTAGGCGGCAACTCTGCATCGAACTGAGCAACTGGCGCAGACGCGGCGACTGGCGGTGTTAACGGCGCATTCGCGACGTCAAGTCGAGTAAGGATAACGATTCCGAGCGCGCACGCGACCATCGGAGCCAATGCGAGTGACCAGCGCAGGGAAAGATTACGGCCCTTTGCCGGAGCGGCCTCGATCGCGGCCCGAAGCCTCTCTGCGGAAAGACTGGGCGCGGGGACTTGATCCCGCAAGGCGCGAAGATCGCTGCGCAGGGTCGCGAGTTCCTCCGCTTGCTTGGACGTGGGCGAATCATGCCCGTCCATCACCCTCATCATCAATTCATCAAGTTCTTTCCGGTTCATGGGTTGTCGTCCCCCAGGAGCGGGGCCATTCGATCGCGCAATGCGCGTCTTGCCCGTAATACTCGGAGCTTTGCACCCCCGACTGTACATCCCAGGATGCCAGCGATTTCGGTGTATTCCCTCTCTTCAATGTCTCTCAAAATCAAAATCGAGCGATGGTGCTCGGGCAATGCCTGAAGCACCTTCCGCAGGAGCACCAGCCGTCGCTCGGACTCAAGTGAGTCTACGGGGTCTTCGTTGGTCGGCGTGGTCATCCACGTGAGCGCGCCTGCTGCCTCGCGCTGCTCCAAGGCAGTGCGCCGCTGATTCATGCGGGCTCGGTCTGTGGCGAGGTTCGTAGCAATTCTCAGAAGCCACGTGGTGAACTTTGCCTCGTCGCGGTAGCGAGCCAAATGCTGGTGTGCCCGGACGAAGACCTCTTGCACCATATCCTCCGCTTCGTCACGATACGGCACCATCTGGTACACGTACCGATACACGAGCATACGATGCCTCTCGAATAGGAGTTCGAACGCATGGTAGTCGCCGTTACGGGCACGCTCGACGAGCAGGTCGTCTTCGACGCTCGATGAGCGCGCTTCGAACCCGCGCGAGTTCAACGGCACACTTAGATTCATCCCCATAGGTTCATCTTCCCGTTCTTCCTTTGTTTCGACGCGCGGTTCCACTCGGTGTTACGACAGTTTAACACCGAGTGGAGTTCGGAACGAGGGATAACTACGATCCGACGCGGTTGTAGGCCTCGCTCAGGATGAGGTAGTCGAACATGTCGATCGCACTATCCTGGTTCAGATCGGCCTCGGCAGCGAACGCCAGGTCGGTCGAGACCGTATCGTAGTGCGCGCTGAAGAACAGATAGTCGAACAGGTCGACCGAGTTGTCGTTGGTGATGTCGCCGTTCGCAAAGTCGAAGTCGACGTGGCCTAGCGAACCGTGCCGGACCGAAATCGGGGCCGAGTCACTCAAGAACCGATCTGGCTTGTGCTGCAGCCGAAAATCTCCGGGATTCAGCGGGAAGCCGAAGGAGTATGTACCCACCGCACTTACATTCGCCGTTGCGGTCCCCATCTTCTGGCCAGAGTCCAAGTCCAGGATGTCAAACTGGATGCTGGACGGCCACCGGGACTTGGGCAGACCGTTGAAATTCAAACTCCCTGATATCGTTAAGCTTGGCGTGAATTCGTATACTGAAATCGAATAAGGCGGTAGCGAAAGCGTAAGTCCGTCGCCCGCCCCGCTGAGCAGTTCAACTGAGACTTCGCGATCCCCAGAGCCGGTTTGCGCGGCGATGTCGTTTGGAATTCCGTAGCGACTCAACTTGTAATTGCTCGCAACAGCTTGATCCGTAAAGTAGAGAGTTAGTGACTGCTGAGTAGTTGGCAGTTTGTTCACGATCATCAGGGTTATCTGTCCGTCAACGCGTGTTGCGCCGTAGGCAGCAACGTACGGGTTTCCTGTCGATGCCTGAACCATCGTATCGCCACCTGTAGCCCAGCTACTAACCGCTTTTGCCGCATAGTAAGTCGGATAAGGATCGCTTGCATTGCTGCACATTCCATAGTCGCCATACTGTCTCCAACCATAGAGACTGGCAGCATTATTAAAGTCGTAACGCGGCTCTGAGTGTCTCCAGTTCCACCATGTAGAACCGATGACCTCGGTCTTCGCCGCCTCACCCATGGAAATTGCGTAGTACAGAGCGTTTACCAGGCTCGTCGTCTGCTTACCAGGGTTCGCATACACCGAGTTGTTCTCGTTCGCATAAATCTTAACGCTGGAAGCAGCAGAGCCCAAGTAGTCATTTAAGATCTTGCGGAGTTTTCCAATCTCATTGGACCAGTTGGTCGCGCGGCCAATCAAGAATGCATCGTCCTCGGCCCCCGGGGCCTGCTCGTAGCGATGAATCGTGACGTAGTCTGGAGTGACCCCCAGGCTCCGAAGCGTCGAGAGTACGACGGGCGTCCACCCATAGTAACTCTGTCCTGTGACCGGATTCGTGACCATGTTCTCTGGATAGACCGCGTAGCTGCTTTCCTCTGAAACGAGCGGGATGCCAACCTTGATCGTGGGGTCCGCAGCTTTCATCTGATTCCAGAACTGAACGAACTCCTGGGCATAGCCTTTGGGATCACGCGGCTTTGGACGGTTGTCTGGGTGCGAAGGGTGGTACGGCTCGTTCCCGACTTCCCAGTAGTGGATGTTCATGCCGCGGATGTTGTTCGCGTAGTTCACCCAACGGGCGGCTTCCGCGGCCGTTCCAGTGCCAAAGTTCGTGCTGATGTTCGCCGTGGCCCCCGTCTGCTGGAGCACATTGATGAAGTCATCAAACTTGACGAGCCACGGACTTGATTCGCCGTCCGAATAGTTCGTCTCCCAATGGTATCCGTCTGACTGACCCGGGAACCGAAGGACTCCTGGTTTGATTCCCTTCAGCCGGTTTATGGATGGAGCGGATGCAAGCAGTTGGTCGAATACGCCCGTATTCACACCGAACATGACCTCGGGTAGGACACGGATAGGTTGATTGACGTTGATGTCTACGCGCGCATTCTGTGGCAAAGGCTTTTGCACGAGTCGGACGTTGTCGAGATAGCACTCTTTGAGTGCCACGCCACCCGCCTCCTGTAGCATAAATCCGCGAAACTGGGTCGTGTCGGCAACCCCTAGTTCTTCAAGCGTGTACTCAAAGGTCTTCCATGCATTTGCTTGCAAAGCTGGTAAGCGCTTAGCAACGGACCAAACCCCATTGCGGTCCGCCTTGAGTTGCAGGATCTGACCACCCGTGGGTCCGCCGTGCAAACTGAATCGAAGTTTTGCATACGGGGCCGTGTCGAGTAGTTGCCACTTTCCTACTCGATATATCGAATAAGGATTACCCGTGAGGCGACAAGAGATGCTGCCTGTCGCGACAGGATTCGTTGCAAAGTAGAACGTCGAGACATTGCTCCAGTCCTGCCAGGTGCTGTTGAGTCCTTCGTCGACAACGACCAGGTCGGTTTGTGCCCGGCACAGGCTGGCGAACCCGATGAGGAGCGAAAGGAAGAGTGATTTTGGTGTGCATCGAACGTTGGGGTTGCGTTTTGACACATTCATAAGCTTTAAGGGCAAATCAGCACGGTCTCTCATGCGGCGGCCAGACCGTAATGAGCGCATAGTATCCCTATCGGAGGAAATGGGTCAATCCTAGCGCGTTGCGATTCAGCGAGCTCCTTGACTCTTGAACCAGAGTGATGGTTCCGCGGCTCTCCGGAGGTGCCTTATCCGCAAGAGTACGAGAACTTGCAGTTTCCTGCAAATATTGCGGTCATGAGGTCAATTACATTTGCAGGCGCAAAGAAGAAAGGCCCCGATGTTCTATCAGGGCCAGTACTTTTACCAGTTTCTCTGCAAGATTGCCGGGAGCAGTGAACTTTTTCGCGAGAGTTTAGGTGTTGAACGATTCCGCACCCTTCGTCTTTGGGGATCGCCAGACCGCGGAAAGGGTCAGCTCGCGCATCATTCCGAACTCCTTTGGGAGCTTGTCGTACATCATCTCGAACAGCTCTTCGTGCCCAAGAATTTCCTTTCGCCAGAGCGTCGAGTCCACTCGCATGAGCTCTTCGAACTGCGCACGCGTCATGTCCATGCCCTTCCAGTTGATTGCGTCGTAGGAAGGTTGCCAACCCAAGTCAGTCTCCTTGGCCGCAGCCCGACCTCGCGATCGCTCTACGATCCATTGCAGAACCCGCATGTTCTCGCTGTAGCCCGGCCACATGAAGTTGCCCTCTGCATCCTTACGGAACCAATTCACGCAGAAGATGCGCGGAGGATCGGGCAGCTGCCGTCCCATCTGAAGCCAGTGGTTGAAGTAGTCCGCCATATGGTAGCCACAGAACGGAAGCATGGCGAACGGGTCGCGCCTGACAACCCCGACCTGTCCAGCGGCCGCCGCGGTCGTCTCTGAACCGATCGTCGCCGCAAGATACACCCCAAATGACCAGTTGAACGCCTGATACACAAGCGGTACGGTGCTCTGGCGGCGACCACCGAAGATGAATGCGCTAATGGGTACACCCTTCGCGTTCTCCCATTCAGGGTCGATGCTCGGGCAGTTTGCGGCCGGAGCGGTGAAGCGAGCATTGGGGTGCGCCGCATTGCGTCCGCAACCTGGCACCCAGTCCTGGCCCTGCCAGTCCATCAGCTTTGCGGGAGGCTCCGGCGTCATGCCCTCCCACCAGACGTCACCCTCGGGCGTCAATCCTACGTTCGTAAAAATCGAATCGCTGGCGCACGCGGCCATCGCATTCGGATTCGTCTTGACGCTCGTTCCTGGCGCGACACCGAAGAAACCTGCTTCCGGGTTGATCGCGTACAGTCGACCATCGGGCCCCGGCTTGATCCACGCGATATCGTCACCGACGGTTGAGACCTTCCAGCCCTCATAACCAGCTGGCGGAATGATCATCGCAAAGTTAGTCTTACCGCATGCACTGGGGAACGCGGCGGCTACGTACGACTTTTCGCCTTGCGGGTTCTCCACGCCCAAGATCAGCATGTGCTCGGCGAGCCAGCCGTCGTCACGTGCCATGGTCGAAGCGATTCGCAAAGCGAAGCACTTCTTGCCCAGGAGTGCATTCCCTCCATAGCCGCTGCCGTACGACCAGATCAGCCGCTCTTCTGGAAAGTGCGTGATGTACTTCTCAGAATTGCAGGGCCACATGACATCTGGTTGCCCCGGAGCGAGCGGTGCTCCGACGCTGTGCAGACATCGTACGAACTTTCCCTTGGGGCCCAAGACGTCCAGGACCTTCTTGCCCATTCGGGTCATGATCCGCATGTTGACCACCACATAGGGCGAGTCGGTGAGTTCGACGCCGATGTGAGCGATATCAGAGCCGAGCGGTCCCATGCTGAAGGGCACTACGTACATCCTTCGTCCGCGCATGCAACCGCGGTAATGCTTCAGCATGAGCTTCTTCATCTCGACCGGGTCCATCCAGTTGTTGGTTGGGCCCGCGTCTTTTTTGCTCACGCAGCAGATGTAGGTGCGATCCTCGACACGAGCAACGTCGCTGGGATCAGAGCGGCAGTAATAGCTGTTGGGCCGAAGCTTTTCGTTCAGCTTAACGAAAGTGCCCGCATCCACCATTTCCTGGCAAAGCCTGTCGTACTCTGCCTGCGAGCCATCGCACAAGACAATAGAATCAGGTTCACAGTGCTCGGCGACTGATACGATCCAATCCGCCAATCTGCGGTTGCTGAGATCGCTGGGGAGCATGGCCGCATAGTCGCGTACACCGGAGTCAATCGTAGCCATAATTCGTGGGTTCCTCCTCGTTGAGATACCCTAAGTGTACCGAACTCAGCGTCCTGAGACTCTGTCCAAGTAGCCCCACAAGCCGCCTATCCGGCCCTGCTGATCCCGCACAATTTGCATGTCGCCCGGGGTCATCTTGTGGGCAGTGCCATTGACGAGAACGGCACTCGTAAACTTACGGTGGCGAGTACGGGCCTTGGTCCAATCGCCAGTCTTCACCGCCGTTCCTGCGCCCGGGAATGCCAAGCGCGTGACATACTTGGCCGACTCGACGGTCTCAAGTTCTGTATCGTCGCCCGTGTCGAAGCCGATCAGGAACCCATCCCTGCCAGCGAGAAACGGCCGCGGATCGTATGTATCCAGCCTTCCACCGGTCACAGTCTCCGCAAGCATCACCGGCGGTGTATTGAGCGCGGATAACTCTTCGACTGATCGTAGTTCGGTCGGCAGGTAGAGACCGTAGGTGAGCGCCATCTGGTGCTCCTTGCCGTCAGGGTGGGCGGTGATGATCGCCTCTTGTGGCTCGGCCGTCGGGCACCGGTTCGATTGGCGCGGCTTCATGTACGGCCGGATAATGGATGCCCAAGTGTATGGGTCGCCGTTCTCCATGTAAATTGAGCCATCCGCCTGCCGCACGTAGGCCGGACAGAACCGGCTGTCATTCTCGTTGGCATAGAGCAGCATCGCCTGCGCCATGTCCTTCATGTTCCGACCGCACTGGCTCGCAAACGACTCTTCACGAAGGTAGGTGTAGATTGGCCAAGACAGTGCGGCGAAGATCACGCCCGCAATTCCAATAACCTTTAGGTCCTTGCGCGAGAAATACTGGCTACTGCCTGAGACCTGATCAAGATCGATCTCGTGGGCTTCAGGCTCAAGGCTCATTGAGCGACGCGATACGCGGTCTCGCGCCCTTCACGGAAATTGTACGTGCGCAGCGTCTCATCGAGCTTATCACGATCAATCGCCAGGTCGTAGTGCTGTAGCTCAATGACCGGCACCTGCCCCAGCTTGATGTTGTCATTCCCGATCGCCTGGGCAAACAGGCCAAGAGCGGCGACTTCCTCGGCCGAGAGCTCGTTTCCGAGGACTTCACGCACCTTCTCGACGACCGTGGGGAGTTTGCCCGGCTGATGGAAGAGTTGCTCCTTGAAAGCAAACAGCAGTTGCTTCTGGCGATCCTGGCGTTTGAAGTCGCTGTCACCCTTGCGATAACGGACGAAGCACATCGCGTCGTACCCCGCCAGGTGCTGCCGGCCCGCATCGATGTCGATGAATAGACCTCCGCGCTTGTCGGTGTACTTAAGCGGCTTGTCGACAAAGACCTCGACCCCGCCAACTAGATCGATCATCTCCTGAAACTTCTCGTAGTTGACTTCCATGACGCGGTCAACATCGACGCCAAGGACGTACTCGACGGCACGCTTGGCCAGTTGCCGGCCTTCTTCGGGCGTTGAGCCCATCGCGTGAAACGCGTTGATACGGGAGCGTCGAAATCCGGGCATTTCGACCACCACGTCACGCGGAATCGAAACGCCGGTGATCTTGCGGTTCACGAAATCAAGACGGGCGAGCAGAATCATGTCACTGCGCGCTGCCGTTTTCAAAACTTGCTTGCCGCCGTAGTAGCGGTCTTCGTCACAGCCCAGAATGAGCATGTTGACGGTGTTCTCGTTGTTGAATGCAACCTGCGGAGGGGTGTTGAAAACTTTTTGCCGCATGAACTGGGTGAGCGTTTCGCTCTGGTTGAAGGCGTACCAAATCGTGCCGCAGCTCACCATGGCCAAGCACAGTGCGCCGTAAGTGAGCCCCGCCAGTATTCTCAACCAAATCGGCTTTTTCTTCTTTGCAGCCATGCTACGAGCTTTCTATGCTACCCTCCACGCCTACAGTAGCTAACGACGACAGAGCCCAATCTGATCCCGTTCTTAAACCGAGGAATCGTTTCCGCGGCGATTGCTGTAAGTTATGATGAGAATGCAGATCATGCGACTTCGGCATGCCTTTACTTTGATTGAGCTTCTGGTCGTGATCGCCATCATCGCGATCCTGGCGGCGTTGCTGTTCCCGGTGTTCGCACGGGCCAAGATGGAAGCCAAGAAGACCCAGTGCATCAGCAATCTGCGCCAAATCGGGGCGGGCATCGGACTGTACATGACCGATGCGGACGACTTCTTCCCTTCGGCCATCGATGCAAGCGACCGGTACACGCCCCAGATCTGGGACAACTACCCGCAGTTCCAGGCCAAGATCCCGACGATGCCGCTGATGATCGACATCTTGCAGCCGTATGTGAAGAACCGCGGCATCTTCGTGTGTCCGTCGGATCAAGGCATGCAGGTTCTGGACTTCTCGCCCTGGCAAGAGTTCAAAGTCTCGCCCGCGCTCGCCAAGGTCCCCGAGTACGCGTCCAGCTACTTCTTCCGCACCGAGATCGCTTTCAAGTCGATGACCAGCACGTCGTTCGAGCTCCCTGCGAATATCAACGTGATGTTCGACGGTGCGGGCCACTGGCACACTCCGGCCCGTGCGCTCAAAGCCAACGAGCCGTTCGACAACATGCAAAGTCTTCTCCGCCAATACCGGTACAACGTGCTCTTCGGCGATTTGCACGTGAAGAACCTCACCCACGCCCAACTTCAAGCCGCCTGGGACACCCCGCTCTTCGCGGGGGACGCTCCGTGATTCTCCGACCAGAGTGGGTTTGGATTGATGGCCGATGCGAGCGCGGACTGGAAGTTCGGATAGAGGATGGCGTCGTCCGCGAGGTATCAGCCACGAGCCGTCCGGCCCGCCCGTTCTTTCTATCACCGAAGTTCGTGAACGCCCATTCGCACCTGGAATACCGGGGCTTCCAGGGCAAAGTGCACGGCGACTACTTCCCTTGGATTCGCGCGCTCACCGAACTCAAAGCAACCCAAAACAACGAAGAAGTGGCGGCAGATGCCTTGGTCGCTTCGCTTGAGAACGTGACCGCCGGAGTCGGGCACATCGTGGAGCACTCAGATCGGCCGGTGGCCAGCGCATTGGTCGCCGCCCGGCTCTCAGCCACACTTTTCCAGGAAGTCATAACACTCCTCGAATACCGCGATCCAGTGGCGAAGCTGGCAGGGGTGAGTGCCAAAGCCGATGCTCAATCGGATGTGCTCGGCCAGCGGGTCTATCTCACCCCCCACGCCCCGTACACAGTAGATGCCGTAACGTTACGAAAGTTCGGCTCACGCGAAGATCCCATTTCGATTCACGTTGCCGAGACGGATGCCGAAAATGTGTGGACCCGAAGCGGTGACGGACCCATCGGCGAGCTTTACACGAGGCTCGGCATTGACTGGCCCCCGCCCGGAACAAGTGTCGTGCGCTGGCTGGGCGAGCTCGGGCTCGCTCGCCCAGGAGCTCAGTTCGTCCACTGTTGCGCTGTCAACGAAGACGACCTTGATCTCATGGCGAACGCAGGGGTTTCGGTCGCGCACTGCCCGCGCAGTAATGCCAATCTAGGCTGCCCAGCGGCTCCAGTGCAGGCGATGATCGATCGGGGAATCCCCGTGGGCCTCGGGCTTGATTCTGCCGCCAGCAGTGGACCGGTCAACATGCTTGCCGAACTCCGGGCTGTGTCGCGGGACATCTCGCCCGAGCAGCGTTGGGCCATGGCCACGACAACCGGGGCGCGCTCCGTGGGTCTGCAGAATTGGAACATAGCGGTCGGCGGCTCATGCCCCTTAATGGCCATCGGGCTCCCTGAAGGAAGAGACCTTGCGAATCTGCTCGACCTCGGGACGGTCGAAACCATTCTCTCTTTGCAAGAGGTGGCCGAAGCGTGAACCCCAATATCCAAGAGATGCTAGACCTCGTGGCGCAGATTCCGGTGGGCAAGGTGGCCAGCTACGGAATGGTTGGCGCGCGGCTGAGCCGACCGACCACAGGGCGCATCGTGGGTCGTTGGCTGTACCTCCACGGCCATGACACGACGTGGTGGCGCGTGGTCTCCTCGACCGGGCACATCTCTCTCGCCAAGCTTGATGCGGCCGCTGCTCAGGACCAAATGCTGCGCCTCCGAGCAGAAGGGGTGAACATCGACGATCTCCGAGTGGATCGCGCTGCGTTCGTGGACCCCGACTGGGATCCTGAGGCTAGGTAATCTGGCGATCTATGGCGAGCACTTTCGGCACCCTCTTCCGCATCACAACTTGGGGCGAGTCCCACGGCGGTGGCGTCGGAGTGGTGATTGACGGCTGCCCCGCGCGCTTGCCGGTCTCGCTGGCCGAGATACAACTAGAACTGGACCGTCGCCGCCCCGGCCAGAGTGCCATCGTCACTCAGCGCAAAGAGTCGGACGCGGCAGAGATTCTCAGCGGAATCCAAGACGGGCTCACGCTTGGCACTCCGATTTCAATCATGGTGCGAAACTCCGATGCGCGCAGCCGCGACTACGACGAGATGCGGGAGAAGTACCGCCCTAGTCACGCCGACTTTGCATATGATCAGAAGTACGGCATCCGAGCATGGTCTGGCGGTGGACGGGCAAGCGCACGAGAGACCATCGGTCGTGTAGCGGCAGGAGCCGTCGCAAAGAAGCTCCTTTCGCTTTGCTTTGGCGTCGAAGTGCTTGCGTGGGTGGAGCGAGTGCAGGACATCACCTGCCCGGAGATTGACGAACTGGCGGTGACGATGGACGAGATAGAAGCCACTGCAATCCGCTGCCCGCACCCCGAGATTGCTGCCCAAATGATCGAGCGGATCGAAGCCGTTCGAAAGGACGGAAACAGCGTCGGCGGATCCATCCGCGGAATTGCGCGCGGAGTCCCTACTGGGTGGGGGGAACCGGTCTTCGACAAACTCGAGGCGGACCTTGCCAAAGCCCTGATGAGTTTGCCCGCCTGCAAGGCGTTCGAAGTCGGGGCCGGATTCGATGGGACTTACATGACCGGACTGAGCCATCACGACGCCTATGTCGCCGATGCGGAGCGAAGGGTCACGACGCGAACCAACTACTCAGGCGGCATCCAAGGCGGGATAAGCGTCGGTATGCCGATCACCTTCCGCGCCGGGTTCAAGCCGACCGCCACCATCATGCACGAACTCGATACGGTCACCGTGGGGCACGAAAATACGACACTTAAGGGCCGAGGCCGCCACGACCCTTGCGTCCTCCCGAGAGCAGTCCCCATGGTCGAGTCGATGGCCGCACTTGTCCTCGCCGACCACGCGCTAAGACAATCTGCCCAGTCTTTAACGATCCCTTAACGTTGCGTAGCCTACACTCAAGTTAGCAACATGGCCTTAGCAGACATGCCACCAGTCGATATCCCGCAAATCGATACTCGAACGAAGATTCTTGCGGAAGGCGTGGACTTTTACTATGGTGCATTTCATGCGCTGAGAGACATTTCTATTCGGGTGCCGGAAAAACACATCACCGCCCTAATCGGCCCCTCCGGTTGCGGCAAGAGCACCTTTCTACGCTGCCTTAACCGGATGAACGACCTGATCGACGGAACCCGAATCACGGGAACAATCGAGGTGGACGGCCGGAACATCTACTCTCGCGATGTCGATGCGGTCTCGCTGCGCAAACAAATAGGGATGGTCTTCCAGAAGCCGAATCCGTTCCCGATGTCGATCTTCGACAACATCGGCTACGGTCCGCGCATCCACGGAGTCCGAAAGAAGTCCGACTTAGAAAATGTGGTGGAGCGATGTCTCCGACAAGCATTCCTGTGGGAGGAGGTCAAGGACAAACTCAACGACAGCGCGTTCGCTCTCTCCGGGGGTCAGCAGCAGCGGCTGTGCATTGCGCGGACCATGGCAGTCGATCCCGAGATCATCCTCATGGATGAGCCGTGCTCGGCTCTGGACCCGATAGCAACGCGCAAGATCGAAGATCTCATGCTTGAGCTCCGAAAGGAGTTCACGATTGTGGTTGTCACGCATAATATGCAGCAAGCGCAGCGTGCGTCAGATTTCACTGGGTTCTTCATGCTCGGTCAGTTGATGGAGTTCGGCGAGACGATCCAGATCTTCCAAGATCCGAAGATTCAGCAGACCGAAGACTACATCACCGGTCGATTCGGCTAAGCGGTCAAAAACCGGTAGACTCCGCAGGTTGATGATCGACCAGTCGCCGTTGCTCCACGCCATCCATCTTGCTGCTCGCAAGCTTTCGACGCTCGGTCGGTTTGACCAGGTCTTGCGCGACGTGCTTTCGATCTGCGTAACGGCTGCCGACGCGTCGGGCGGCACTATCTACCTTCACGATTCCGCAAAGCACACGCTCCAATTTCGACATGTCCTGCCCGAAGAGGTAGCGCTGACGCTTGAGCTCAAAGACATTCCCGAGGATTTCGGGGTAGCCGGCCAGGTCTTCCAAACCCGTAAGTCGATCATCAGCAACTTCGACCCCGGCGATGAAGAGCGCAAAGCGGTCTCCTCTAAGGTCGGCGTCACCAGCGCGATCTCGACGATGATCACGGTCCCGCTCATGATGGAAGGCGAAGATCCCATCGGGGTCGTCCAGCTCGTGAACAAGAACGGTGGCCCGTTCACCGCCCAAGATGCGCTCGTTCTCGACACTGTCAGCGCGATCTGCACCATGGCGTACCTGAATACGCGCCTGCTGGATGAGCAGACCAGGGCAAGCCAGCTCTTGGGAATGGGCAAGATCGGCCACGACATCAAGAATCTAGCATTTGCCCTCGAAGCAAACGTCTCGTTCTCGGACGACACGATCCGCGGCCTGCGCGAAGGACTGGACACCGTCGAGGGCGCAGAGGGGTGCATCACCTACGTGGACGACATCGAGCAGTTGCTGACCGACCTGAGCACCTCGATCGACCGCATTAAGCGCTATTCGAATCTCATGAGCGACCTATCGGCCGGCAAGCGACTTGCGCCGACGATGAGCCTAGGCCCCCTGGCCGATACGATTCAGCTCGCCGCCGCGTTCATGGAGTCAGAGGCGCGCAAACGATGCATCCAACTCCGGTACGACATCGCTACCGACGCGCCCGTCTACTGGCACGACGAGATGTTCATCTTCCGCGTCGTGCAAAACCTCGTAAGCAACGCCATCAAGGCCGTCGCCGAGACCACTGGTGGACTCGATGAAGACCGACCCGATACCTGGAAGAGCGTGACGGTGCGCTACCACTTCCAGAACGATCACCACATCATTGAAATTCAAGACGAGGGCCCGGGCATGAACGAAGAGACCGCTGCGCGGATTCTGAGCGGAACTGCGGTCAGTGTTTGGGGCAAGAGCAGCGGCAGCGGCCTGGGTACACGCATCGTGCTCGAACTCGCTGCCACACACGATGGAATCGTCACGATCGAAAGCCAATTGGGCAGCGGATCAACTTTCCGCGTCGCCCTACCCCACCGTACGAGTTAGTAAACTTTCACCGAATCCGGGATGACGGCTGGGAGCCTGCCAATCTCGGGTTCTGGAGCGAGGAACTTGACGCGTGCGATCTTCCAGACCCCGTCGATCTTCGCCCAATCATGGCGCTGAGTGGTCTCGCTCGTCACACGCGATGTGCCGACCCATCGGGTGATCTGCGCTCGGACCTGCACGCTCGCCATGTCTGTGTCAGTCTCCCATTGCGAGAACTGGAACTTAACTTGGAGTCGATGCGACCGGTTCCAGCCAGCCTGGGTCGAGGCCAGAATCGTGCCGATCTGCAGTTCATTCCCGTCCTGATCGATGAACGTCGCGTCCGGCAAAAACTCGTTCCCGAGCATGCGCGCGTCCTGTTTGGTGTAGGCGGTGGCGATCCTATCGTAGGCCGCTTGCAGAGGCCGAGCCTGCCGGGCGTTGACCACCGTGCCCAGCGCGAAAACCAAAAGCACAAGCGCAGTTCGCATGTCCGTACAGACGACGGGCAACACCAAATCGAAGCGGTGCTATGATCCGGCTATGGACTATCGTGGCTGGGCCCTGCTATCGGCGCTCTTCGCCGGATTCACCGCGCTCCTCTCTAAGAAGGGACTAGAATCAGTGCCCTCGAACCTCGCCTTGGCGGTTCGGGTGGTCTTCATCCTCGTGATCTCGGTCGCGATTGCCGCCGCAACGCACCAGACGCAGGTCGCGAAGCTCACACTCAAGCAGTGGGCGCTGCTCGGGGGTTCCGCTCTCGCGACGGGTGCCTCCTGGCTCTGCTACTTCCGGGCCCTGAAGGACGGGCCCGTGACAGCGGTGGCCCCAATCGACAAGCTCAGCTTTGTGGTTGCGGTCGTGCTAGGCGTGGTCTTACTCCGCGAAAAGCTAACGTGGAACCTGGGCCTTGGATGCGTCCTGATCGTATGCGGAGTGCTCGTGACGCTCTACAAGCCCTAAATCTCGATCATCTGCGCCACGTCGTGGTCAGCGTCCATGGACGTGTAGTAGTACGGCGTACGCGACTCGAACTCGCCGGCGCACGTGTCCACCATTTTGAATACCGGTTGGTTGCCAGCTTCCGCAAGCGTCTCTTCGATCAAGGCACCGAACGAGGCACCGCACAAGCTCAGGATCGTCCCACGGGGGAATCCCAGTTGAGCCGCCTCGCTGATCACCGTTCTCGGGTCGGAGGTATCTGCGATGGCCAGTAAGCGGGTCTCCATCTTGACCAGCGTCTCGATCTTGCGCAAGAACCACTTGTCCACGCGGCTGAGCTGGTTCACCTGGGCAATGCTCCAACCGCGCCGCAGCGCTTCGATCAGTGCCCAGAGCCTCTCGTCGGTCGGCTTACGGACTGCCTGCGTGAGCTCCGCATCGTCCATCCCCTGCATCTTCTCATGCCGCAAGTCCCGCTGGCGAATCTCCAAGCCGCGGATCGCCTTCATCAATGCGCCCTCGAACGTGCGATCAATCGCCATCACTTCCCCGGTCGCCTTCATCTGGGTGAAGAGCGTACGGTCGCCAGAAGTGAACTTATCAAAAGGCCACCGTGGAATCTTCACTACGCAGTAGTCGAGTGCGGGCTCGAAGCAAGCCTTGGTGCTGCCCGTCACCTGGTTTTCGATCTCGTCCAGGGTCCTGCCGATGGCGATCTTCGCCGAGACGCGCGCAATCGGATACCCGGTCGCCTTGCTTGCAAGGGCGGATGAGCGAGAAACGCGCGGATTGACCTCGATCACGTAATAGTCGAAGCTGTCTGGGTTCACCGCCAGTTGTACGTTGCAGCCGCCCTCAATCCCAAGCGCGCGGATGATCTTCAGCGAGGCGGTCCGGAGCATGTGATACTCGATGTCGCTAAGGGTTTGGCTGGGAGCGACCACGATGGAGTCGCCCGTGTGGACCCCCATGGGGTCGAGATTCTCCATGTTGCAGATCGTGATGCAGTTCCCGGCTTGGTCGCGCATCACTTCGTACTCCACTTCCTTCCAGCCGAGCAAGCTGCGCTCGACCATGATCTGGCTGCGCATGGACAGTTTCAGTCCGTTCGAACCTATCTCCAGGAGATCTTCGGGCGTGTTGGCAATCCCGCCCCCCGTTCCACCCAAAGTGTACGCGGGTCGAACGATGCAAGGGTAGGGCACGACACCGATCACTGCATCCAACTGTTCAGCAGATTCGATGATCCAGCTCTCAGGGACAGGCTCGGAAATCTCGCGCATGAGCGCGCGAAACTCCTCCCGGTCTTCTGCGCGTTGGATCGCGTCCAGCGGCGTTCCCAGCAACCGTACACCGTACTTCTCAAGGATGCCTCGCTGCGCAAGTTGTGTCGCCAAGTTCAGACCAGTCTGGCCACCCAGAGTAGGCAGCAGCCCATCGGGTCGTTCGCGAGCGATGACTCGCTCACAAAACTCAGGTGTTAATGGTTCAATGTAGACGGCATCGGCCGTCTCCTCATCAGTCATGATCGTTGCGGGGTTGGAGTTGATGAGCACCACCCGGTACCCCTCCTCTCGAAGACTCTTGCAAGCCTGGGAGCCCGCATAGTCAAATTCCGCCGCCTGACCGATGACAATGGGCCCGGAACCGATGACGAGAATCTTCTCCATCAAAGGTCCATTGTGACGCATTCCCAACGCCAGCAGGGCACCGAAGTCGAAACTTCGGTGCCCTGCAATCAACTGAGTTGGCTAGGCGATTAGTTGTCGCCTTCGACCTCGTACGAGTCGGACAGGATCAGGTAATCGAAGAAGTCGATCACCGTGTCTCCGTTCAAGTCCGCATCCGGATTTGCATCGTAAAGGGGCTGGCCCTTCTCCGATTCGTAGGCGTCGCTGACAAGCAAGTAGTCGAAGAAGTCGACAATGTTGTCCTTGTTGGCGTCGCCGTTGGTCAAGTTGAAGTCCTTGCCCGAGGCGTTACCAAGCGAAGCATCGACGGCAATGCGCTTGGGCAGCCAGTGACTGTAATCCACGCGGATGCTGCGCGTCGACGGCAGCACGTTGATCAGATAGTTACCGCCCGCGTCCAGTGGCGAAGTCAACGTCTCGATCAAGTTTCCAGCGACCGCATCGTCGTAGCACTGAATGCTGACGGCGGTCGGCGGAGTACCAAGCCAGCCCAGAGGATTGACTTTACCGGTGATCTTCGGCGCGTTCGTACCCGTGATCTTCAGGTTGTCGAACATGGAGAACAGTGGCTGGTCGGTCGGACGTGGCGACGCAGCCGGATCGAACATGCCGAGCATCACGTAGCCGTTGGTGTAATCCGTGTCCGAGAACTCGAGCATCTTGGTATAGGCGAGCGTCGGGTTCTCCGTAACATTGTTGTTTCGGATTTCCCAACTGATCTGCGTACCTGCCCGCTTCAAGCGCACCGAGTACCAGTCGATGGCGAGGATGCCACCGGTGTTGACAAACAACGGCAGCGCGCCTGGATTTGGATTCGGGAATGCGGCAACGTAGTAAGCGTTGCTGCTGTTCTGGAACGGAGCCGCTGACGGACCCCAGCCTGCAAGCGCCGTGTTCTCAACGTTCTTCTTGTAGATTCGGTAGTCGCGGGAGGACGATCCGTCTGCGACGAGACCAAACACGTATCCCGTGCCCGAGATTCCCTGGCTGAAACCGACGTCGTTGCCCATTTCCAGACCGAACGTGGTCAGCTGGGTGGACGTTCCGCTTGACGTAACTTCGACCCACATGTCGAACTCGACGGTGTAGTCGCCCAAGAACCGAGTGTTCGGGATGATGCTGGTCGCATCGACCGAAGTCGTTTCGCCGACCTTCTCGTTGACGCGCGTGTACAGCGCCTTCGTCGTGCTGGAACCGGGCGATGGCGGAATCGCGCTGCCGGTGTGCGAGTTCAGCGCGGCAGTCCCTGAATAGGGCGTAAAGTCGTCCCAAGGCCATGCTCCGCCATGGTCAAAGCTGAACACGGTCTTGCCGTCAATTGGAGCCGTCGCGGGAACCGAAACAATGTACGAGCGATAGTTCGCGCTTGTGTCGGTGTCAAAGTTGTCTGTAAAGTCGGCGATCGCGCCTGCGCTCATCAAAGCGGTGGCACCTGCCAATAACCCAATCCTCTTCATCGTTGAATCCTCCTCAGAACACGGTACGCACATGCACTCGCAAGCGCAATGCCACCTTCGTTCATCTTACACAGGTTTTCAGAATAGGCTAACCGTATTATTACGAGGACCGCGTCCCCCGAGTCCGCAATGGTAAGATTCAACTCCCCATGGAGCCATTTGGCGACGATCGTCCGGAAATCACTGGCAGCTTGATCTCGATGGAGTTTGGCCCCGGAGGTCGCATTGTGCAAATGTGGGCGACCGACCCGGCCTTGCCCGACGAGGGCGAAGAATTTCAGTTCATCCTCCCCCCGTTGTCCTTTGGCGAAGAGAACGCGGAAGACCTCTACCCAGGCACCATCCTGCTGAGCGCGCGCACCGACCCAAGCGAACCATGGATCAGCAGCCGAAACAGTGACGGCAGCAAGCCGATCTTCGATGATCTCACGGACTTCGATGCCAGCAGCGTATCCTTCGAGTACGACTTCCCTTTGCTGCCGGAAATCACCGGAGCAGGCCGCTTCTTCGAGCTGGCTGGTCCGATTCCCCAGATCGTGTGGGAACTCACGCTGCGCAACGCTGGACGCAAAACCATCGAAATCGGTGAGCTTGGATTCCCGCTCGCGCTCAACAATTTTTACGACGGCTTTGGCTGGACCGACGCCCAACTGAAACGCCTGTGGACGAGCCGCCTTTACGTCCACCAGTTCATTGGTGGTGCGGCGAGTTGGGTTTTTGCCCAGCGGATGACCGCCGAGCCGCCCGGACTCCTGATGTTTCCCGGCGACGGCACCGGCTGGGAGTTCTTCAACCATGTACCCAGTTCGCTCAACACCCCCCACCAGTGGGAAGGGATCCCAGTGGTCTACGTCTACAGCCGCGCGACCGTCGAGCGCGAGGGCTGGAACGGGTGGTGGAACCAGCACACCTCGCTGATCCTCGAGCCAGGCGATTCGCGGACCTTTCAGATGCGGTTCGTCCCCGCGGACCGTGACAAGCACGACGGAATCTTCCAAACGCTGAGCATGTGTGGCCGCCCTGCGATTCGGCTACTTCCAAGCGCGGTCGCTCCGTATGACGTCGGTGTTGCGCTCGAAATCCAGGGGACCCAGCCGACACGCTTCTTTGTTACTAAAGACGCCGACATTGAAACCGACTCAGACGACGACGGTGGCTTCTGCTTCGTCCGCCCGAAGGAGTCAGGCCCCGTCCGCGTGAGCTTCGAAGACAAACAGGGTCGCATGAGCCATGCGCACCTGATGTTCACCGAGCCGATCCACCGCCTGATCACCCAACGGGCGGCGTGGATCGCCGACCACCAAGTCGTCCGCGATCCTGAGAGCCCTCTCCACCACGGCATCCTGATGGCCAACTACGAGACGGGCGAGGTCGTCACTGACGTCGAGGAGTTCTCGGGTGCGAGCGGCATCGAGTGCTCGCTTGCCGATACCCTGTACCTGGCCGAGACGAACTCGATCTATCCCAACCGACGCGAGATCAAGATCCTGGACGAAGCCATCACCGATTTTCTGATGGACGACATCCAGAACCCGGGGACGATGGCGGTCGGAAGCGTCATGGACCTACCGGGTGGAGTGGGCTCGTACAGCGGTCGTCCGCTGACCTACCCCGCTGTTTTCAATATTTATCACGCGATGTACCGTGTCGCCGCCATTTATGGCGAGACCAAACACCGGCCGAAGACCTACCTCAAGTGGTCCGCCGAAACGTGCATCGCGATGTTCACCTACGGTTGGAGACACTATGTGCGCACCGTTGGCGTGCTTGGCTATTCGCGCGTCCACGAAGTCTTGCGCGACTTGGAGCGCGAAGGCATGACTGAAGAGCTCGGGCGGCTTAAGCCGCTGGTGATGAGCAAAGCCACCGAATTGGTCAAGCAAGAATATCCCTACGCCGGAGAGTCCGTATTGGACACGAGCGGCTTCGAGGAGGTGTTCACGTCGGCGCTACTGCTCGACAACGATGAACACCTAGAAAGAACAATGCGCTGCGGATTTGCGGCGCGCTCTCTTGCCCCCAGTTGGTGGTGGTACGGAAGCGACAAACGGAGCTGGGATGGAGCCGACTCCACCCCACTGCGGGCACTGATCGATCGGGGCGAAGCATGCCAAGCCCACACGACGATTCCCACCTCTACCATGTTTTTTGCGCAGCTCGACCGGGACTACCTCGGTATCCCCGACGCGTACATGCGACTCGCCTTTGGCGGGATGATGGGGCCATGGGCGCTGGTCCGTAATGACGGTGCCTCCAGCATGTGCTACTGCCCGGACCTGAGCAGCAAGCACCACGGTTACAACCCTTACACCGGTGCGAGTGGTCTCGGCTACTTCCACTACTTGCGATTTGCAGGAGCTTACGTGCTGCCGAATCGTACGCTCGGTACGTTCACCTTTGGCTGCCATTTTGAGCTCGACGGAGACACCTACAAAGTCCGCCCCTGGGACGGAATTGGCAAGCGGGTGATCTTGCGGCAAATCGGCGCGGAGTTCATCCTCAACTTTGGTCGCATCCTTGAGCTGAGACTCGACCAGCGCAAGCGGTGGGTCGAACTCCAGATCGAGAATCCGTGCGACAAGGCGGTCAAGATCACCCTCACCGCGAGCGGCCTGTGGGGGACGGTCGTCCAAGTCCAGGGCAAGAACATCACGAACACGAACGGGAAGGTTGTCGCTGCCATTGATCTTCCCGCGTCCAAGGTGACCACAATACAGATGAAGGTGATCCGATGAACGTTCCTCAATGGTGGCTCGTACTGAGCGGGGTTTTCTTTGGCGCGTTCATATTGCTTCTGGTCGCTCTGGTGGTGATGTGCGTGATGCTCATGACCACACTGCGTGAAACGACCCAGCAGGTGCGGCGGCTGGCCGATCGCGCAGACGAGATCGGCCAGAGGGTCGAGTCCCTCGCAAGTGGTGTGCAGACGACCCAGCGCGCGCTCAGCGGTCACGCGCAGAACGTCGCGGGCAGCGTTGAAGCCATCGCGCGAGGCATCGCCCAAAAAGCGGACATCATCGCGACCGGTTTTATGATTTTCCAAACGATCCAACGACTTCGGAAACGCTAACCCCGGATTGGCACAAGTTTCGCCTAACGAAGCTGTATGAGCTGGTCTCTTCGTGAGCGGTGTATGTTCCTGCTGGGCCTCGTAGTCGCCCTAATGTGTGCCTACGGAGCCCGTCCAGCCCCTTGACGGCACCTGAGCCGATGCGCAATAATAGACGAGTACCGCGGGGTGGAGCAGCCTGGTAGCTCGTCGGGCTCATAACCCGGAGGTCGTAGGTTCAAATCCTACCCCCGCACCCAAGTCTTCAGTTTAAGCAAACTGAGGACTTTCTTTTTTCTGGGCACAAAGAGAAGCGGG
>JAEURR010000009.1 GCA_016788115.1 Chthonomonas sp.
AACGTGACGCCTTCGCACTACGAAGTCGTCCCGAACAACATTGCGTCGGAAATCATCTCGAAGTCGCAGAGTAAATAAGCGCTGGTTCTTGCATCATCGCCTAGTCCTTCTCCTGAGGAGGATCAGCGTACCGGTCACGAGGGCAGCGAGCGTGCCGGGTTCCGGTACGGGGTCGAGTCTGACCAGTGCGTAGGTGTTTCCTGTGGGCCTCTTCATGGTCCCGTAGACCCTTCCGAGGTCGTCGATGCCTTTCACCTGACCAAAGGACCACCCCGCGGGGACCTGGGTCTTGACGGCGGCGTAGAGATCAATCCACTCATCATAGGGAGCGTCCCAGAGCGCCCAGTGGTATCGGTACTTCGTGGATCCGTCGAACTTCTGGGTGAAATCCAGGACGATCTGTCCCTTGTTATTGATACCGGGCGCATTAGGGTTGCCGCCGCCGCCGGAGAACGAGGGTGCGGGGAGGTAGGTGAGGGAATGGAGCGTGGTGACTCGCGCGGTGGGGCGGCCGCTCACTGGGTCCTCTTCAGGGTCGACGCTTTGCGCTTGATCGTTCATGCCCTGCAGGGTGGAGTATTTACCACCGCTTAGCCCTACGGATGAGAAAACGAAACCTTCTTCTGGGCTCCAGTACCCTGCCCGTTGTTCGAAGTCTCCACTACTCGTGTAGAAAAATGCCCTGCCTTTGGCATCGACTCGTGTGAAAGTGCCTTGGAAACCTGCGGGGAATGGCATCGTGACGACCCCGTTCTTCATGTAGAAGGGGATTCCCTCCTCGTAACCGAGATAGTAGTGTCCTACGACGACTCCGCTGTCGTTGATATCCCGGGCCCAGGCGTAGCGATGATTGCTATCTGTGGGGATAGCGATCTCAGTGCCGTCGGCATACCTCACGCCGCCGCCAGAGGACTGACCTGTGTTGTAGACAAAGTCCCCTCGGTTGTTGCACCCCAGCGTGGAGACCCAGGTTTTCAAGTTGTTAGTGCCGCTGGGCGTGATTGAACCACTTGCGTAATATCTGTAGTCTTGTCCGTAAGCGACGACAACGTCTAGGGTTCCTTGGGATGCTACTTTGTTGACCCCTATGTAAGTAGGCAGACCAGTAAACCCCGGTGGGTTCTCGATCTTGATCTCGCTGAGCTTAAACTGCTGACCGGCCTGCGCTACGCAGATACCCAGCACAGCAAACATGACAGATGACGGTCCTCTCCAGTCCATACCGCCATAGTACGCCATGCCCCAGAATGCACACCCAGCAAAAATACGGTATTCGTGTCGAGTTATCTCATCACATGAAGTGCAGCGTCGCAAGAGCGAGTTGGAGTGTTATGATGAGGTCAGAGGGTGTCAATATTAATCGGTGGTAAATAGCGAGGAGATGGCTTATGAAACGTGCACTAGCATGTGTTTTCATCTTGGTAACAGGGGTAGGGTTTGCCCAGGCACAGTACGGGTATGGACCGGACAATCCCACAAACCCGTACGCCTCGAATAAGTTCGCGAGGGCGCTGGGGCAGGACCTTGTCGACGGGGTGCTTGATCAGAGCAGCAATACGGAGCTGAGCCCGCCGGGATTTCGCAAGACGTACTACATTCGCGGGCGGGTCAAGGTTAGCGCCACCTTCATCGAGCCGACGGCAGATTCACAGTATGACCTGAATGCCGTGCCCAATACGACAATTGTTCCCGCGCCCGGGCAGCGGGCCAGGATCGTACACGGGGTGGGGATTCGCAGCGACGAAGGGCGGTGGCACCCGATCACCGACTTGCTCCTGGAGGGCGCGAGCGAAGACCCATGGGCGTTCCGCTTCATCAATCTACCTGAGGGGGCCATGGCCTACTATGTCGACCTCGACGAGCTCGACATAGAACGCATCATCGGAGGATGGCCCCAGACACCGGGGTCGATCTCGGACGGGCGAATCATCGATACCAGGGACGGAGTCGACGGTACGAATCCGTTAAACCCCGCGGCGTTCATCGACGCATTTCGGGCCGACGACGTGCGCGAAGATGGGCTGACCAAGCCCTGGTCCTGCTCGGTGGACTACGGGGTGGGCGCGCAGCGCGTCTACAGCAGCCCCCTCAGCCTCGCGCACGACCAGGTGCCCACCGGTGACCGAAATTTCTGGTGGGCGCGCAGCACCGGCTCGGGTGGGACCGTCACGATCGACGGAGTGTCTCACAAAGTCCTGAGATACACCGGAACGAGGACAGAATTTGAATGGGAGAGTAGGCGACATGAATCACCCCCGGACTCGACGGATCTGCGCATCGTCTGCTTTCCGCAGCACGAGTACACCAGCGTGAACGTGGGCGTAGTGAAAGGTCCTGGACAATTGGTGGGGGTGAAGCAAGACTTTGCCCTCTCAGGTGACCCTTTCTCGCCGACCGGCAACATCCAGTTTTTCAACCAGAACCAGCGATTCACACTGATGAACGCTCCCGAATACGTGCGCCAGCCGGGCGATATGGTGATCAGCTACGCACGGCACAGGGTCTATTTTCTCCCCTACTCGTACGACCACATAAGCCCGACGCCGGATGCATCGGCCCAAGTACTGAATCTGAGCTTGCCCGACATCTCGAATCCGGCTGCTGCGCCACCCGATCGAAAAGCCTATGACGCTCCGCTGTGGTTCTGGAACTGCGATGGCGTTCACCTACAGGATATCGACTTCGAAGCCTGCGCCGGAGCCGGGCTCATACTGACGCGGGTTGGCGCGACGATCGGCTCGGCTACGACTCGCGGCATGGTCGTGGAGAACTGTAGGTTCTTGAATGGCGGACTGACGGGGCTGCGGTTGGAACGCTGCTACCAGTCCCGCACTCTCGGTTGCTCATTCGACCACATTCAGGGGATCGCATACCGCTCCACGCAGAAGATAAGTGAGGAGCCTCCCTCAAGGACCTACGAAGATTTCCGCACGCTGCACGACCAGAACAACTGGATCTACGGCTGCACGTTCACGCACATCGGCACGATGCATCCGAGCCTGGCCGCCATTCAGATGCTTCACCGTCCGAGCCACACGATCATCACTCAGAGTGTATTTGAAGACATCTCGGGGCCAGTCATGGTGCTAACGGGTGTCAGTACTCACATCCATGCCAACACGTTCAATCGCTGCTCGCCAGACGTGGCCGAATCCGGGGTCATTTACCAGGGAAAATCGCTCACTGCCCTGGGGCTGAAGGTGAGCCAAAACACCTTCACCAACTGCGCCAAGGGGGCCGAATTTGGTGCAGCCGCAGACTCATCGTTCTACCGCCACCACTCGTGCGTGATGCTGGATGACGGGATGTCGGGAGCCGAGATCGCGGGGAACACATTCGGCCCGCTTGTCCCGGTGGGTCAGACCTTTGGGGCGGATCCGGAAGAGTATCCGATGCAGATCAACGGTGGACAGTTTAACCTGATCGATCGGAACGAATTCCCGAACCCGGTTCCTGACTTCATCGTTCATGGCGATGCGACAGTTCGCGGTTTCTTTCCAGGTGCTGCAAACAGTTACATCGAGAGTGCCTCTGGAGGGACGTCTACCGCCACCACGAACGACTTTATCCAGTTACTTGCAAACTCATTCTGCGTCCCGCATCCAGAGTCGGTAGCTTACGTGTTTCACACCACTCCGTGGACAACGAAATTCGGAGTGGCGTCCGGCCCATTCTCTGGCGGGAGCTACTACGGTGCGGACCTCCAGGCGGCTGGGGTGGTCTCGGACGCCAACGGGCTGCGGGCCCTGAGTGCCTTTTGGTTCGACGGGGGTGACCGCCAGTCGCGTTGGTTCACTTTGCTGAATCCGGCCAACGCCGCTGCCGGCTACAAGCTAAGAATGCGCGGAAACCGCATCAACGGGCCTGTCAATTTCTTGAGCCGGATGCATGGCGAAGCGGGCAATGCGGATGCCTTCGAGTACACTTACGATTCAGTTCCATACTTGGCATACCAACTTTTCTATGTTGCTCCGCCAGGGTACGAGTGACCCAATCGCAGGGTGCAACCGATCAGTTTGGGGTGGGCTACGCTTGGCGGCAGACCCGGTCAGGCGTCTTGACCTGATAACCTGAATTGGTCCATAATCTCACGTTCGCGCGCGGATGTAGTGTTCGTGTGCGTCATCGAATCCGGCCTTGGACCTACGGGACCTCGGTGGCTCTGCAAAGGCGGCGATGCTGACAGCGGAAAAAACCGGAAGAGAGCATAAGGAAACAAAACCATGGCAAGAGCAAAATTCGAACGAAAGAAGCCGCACGTCAACATCGGCACCATTGGTCACGTCGACCACGGCAAGACGACCCTAACCGCCGCAATCACCGGCGTTCTCCAGACTAAGGGTCTGGCGCAAGCCCGCCGCTACGACGAGATCGACAGTGCACCCGAAGAGAAGGCTCGCGGTATCACGATCAACATCTCGCACCAGGAGTACGAGACGGAGACGCGACACTACGCGCACGTCGACTGTCCTGGTCACGCTGACTTTATCAAGAACATGATCACGGGTGCCGCCCAGATGGACGGCGCGATCCTCGTGGTTGCCGGTACCGACGGTCCGATGCAGCAGACGCGAGAGCACATCCTGCTCGCTCGACAGGTCGGCGTCCCGTACATCGTCGTATACATCAACAAGTGCGACGACGTGGACGACGATGAGCTGCTCGATCTGGTCGAGCTCGAAATCCGAGAACTGCTGTCCAAGTACGGCTTCCCGGGCGACGACACTCCGATCATTCGCGGTTCGGCTCGCAAGGCTCTCGACCAGGTCGAAGCCGGAACGGTCAACTTCGATGACAAGTGGGTCAAGGGCATCATCGACCTGATGGACGCAGTGGACAGCTTCATCCCGACGCCAGAGCGCGATCAGGACAAGCCGTTCCTCATGGCGGTTGAAGACGTCTTCACCATCACCGGTCGCGGTACCGTTGCGACGGGTCGTGTCGAGCGAGGCACGCTTAACATCAACACCGAAGTCGAGATCGTCGGTCTGCGAGAAGCACCGATGAAGACCGTCTGTACGGGCGTTGAAATGTTCCGTAAGCTGCTGGACAGTGCACAGGCTGGTGACAACGTCGGGCTGCTCCTCCGCGGTGTCGACCGCAAGGAGATTGAGCGAGGCATGGTTATCTGTAAGCCAGGCTCGATCAAGCCGCACACCAAGTTCGAAGCACAGGTCTACGTTCTCTCGAAGGAAGAAGGCGGTCGCCACACCCCGTTCGTCACGGGTTACCGACCTCAGTTCTACTTCCGCACGACGGACGTTACCGGTACCTTGAACCTGCCGACGGGCGTTGAAATGGTCATGCCCGGAGACAACATCACCATGACGATCGAGCTCATCGCTCCGATCGCTATGGAAGAAGGCTCCAAGTTCGCTATCCGAGAGGGTGGCCGAACGGTTGGTGCCGGTACGGTTACCAAGGTCATTCAGTAAGCCTGAAGCCCGGAAACCACAAGGTCCTTGCCCCCTTCGGGGAGCGAGGACCTTTCCATTCGGGTGGGTATAATGTGCATTCGACTGCAAGGTTGGAGCACCTCGCCGGGTGCTTGGTATTTGCGGTCAACCGGAGAACCATCAAATGGCACAAATCAAAGTACGAATTCGTCTGCGCGCCTACGATCACCGCATTCTCGACCAGTCTGCGGAAAAGATCGTCGAGACCGCGCGCCGCACCGGAGCCCGAATTGCGGGCCCAATCCCCCTTCCCACTCACATCCGACGCTGGTGCGTTATCCGCGGCCCGCACATCGACAAGGAGTCGATGGAGCACTTCGAGCTGCGCACGCACAACCGCCTGATCGATATCCTTGAGCCGACGAACAAGACCATTGACGCGCTCATGCGACTGGATCTGCCAAGCGGCGTCGACATCCAGATCAAGCTCTAATCAAGGGGCGAAGTCAACACTTTCGGGCGAATCTGCCATCCGGCAGGTTTGCCCGATTTGCTATTCGATCTCGAGCGATTTGAAGCGGCGCTCGGTCTCGCTGTACTGGTCCGCGAGCTTGGTGTACGCCAAGTTGACCCGTCGCTGCAGCTCAGCGGCATGCTCCCGCTCCTGGCTCCCCTCGGGGAACCGTGCGGGATCTGCGCGCTTGTTCAGCCGGTCGTACGCCTTCCGGAGCTCAGAGTAGGCGCAACCCTCCGGGATGCCGAGGATCTTTCGGGCGACCACAAGCTGATCGACTTCGGGAAGGAGTTCGCTGGGTGCGGGGGCATCGGCCGGACGTCCCGGAGATGTCGGAATCGAGGGCTGATCCAGCTCCTCTTCGGCGCGCACCAAGTCCAAGTCCTTGATCCGTTCCCATTCGCGGTTCACGTATGCACGCAGAAGATTGTAGGGTCGCATAGGGCCGTTCACAGATAGGTTATCACAGTCGGATTCGAAGCCCGACAGAGAGGTCCTTCCATACACCTCGCTCGAATCGGACGAAAGACTTCAGGGACAGATTCTTGCTGACTTTCAAGTCACTCTCGACACGGTAGAAGTCGACTCGATCGCGCCATTCGCGACTGTATCCGACGACAAGCATGAGCTGCTCGTCCAATGAACCGAAGATCGCTCGGATGTCCGTGATGTCTTGCGAGAGATCCAAGGGACTGTTCGAACGTCGCAGACCCACGTACTCGCCAACCAGCCGGAACCGCCCGAAGTTTCGACTCGCATCCGCACCGACCACCAGCTTGTAGCCACGACCTGGACCGGGGCTCGACTGCGGGTCGCGCAACATCCCAAGACTCGTGCCTGCGGCGCTCAGATGCTGACCACTGGCCACGCTGATCCCGACCCGATCACCGACGCGTGCCATCGCCCCGCGGAGCTTCTGGACGCCATTGTCGAAGAGCGCCATGCGGATGGGGACGTTGAGTCCGGGGATGATGGCATCGTAGCGCGCCCCCAGGGCCGCCTCCCGGATGAGATTCTTGTCGCCAAAGGGAAGGTACTGCCGCCCCACGCGCCATACGCTGGGGTCCTCGATGTACGCCTCGTCGAGTTGCTCGGTATCGAGGTCACCAGGTATTTTCTGCAGCCGCTCCGAGATGAGGACGTAGTAGCCCGGCTCAAGGATGAGTCCCACTCCGATCGTGCTTGGCCGCCCAAGCGGGTCGAACCATCGTAACCGATTCTTGGACCCGGTGGTGCTCGTATAGTTTGGGTTTAGATCGACCCGCAGGACCACGTCGGGAGTCTGCGCGATTGCCATGCTAGCCATCGCCACCGAGGAGACTAGGATCAGCGAGTTACGCACGGGCCACATCGCTCAAGAAGTCGTTGTAGTTCACCGTCTCTTGGGTCCCTGCGCCAAGGTCTTTGACCGTGAGCGTGCCGCCAGCCAGTTCGTCCTCACCCAAGATCAAGGCGCGCTTGGCTCCAGATCGGTCCGCCGCCTTGAATTGAGCACGCAAGCTCCGGCCCTGGATGTCGGTGCCACACGCCGCACCAGTCGCACGAAGAGAGCGAACAAGTTCCCGGACCTTGGCCTCCGCCTCAGCGGAAGCGCATACGACATAGTAGTCGGGACGGGGTGCTTCCGGGAGAAGCCCTTGAGACTCCATGACGATGATGACTCGCTCGACCCCCGCGCCAAAGCCGACGCTTGGGGTCGCTGGGCCGCCGATCTCTTTGATCAGATTGTCGTAACGTCCGCCGCCGCACAGGGCAGTCTGAGCCCCCAGGTTGGTGCTCTGTACTTCGAAAACAGTGTCGGTGTAGTAGTCCAGGCCGCGTACGATTTCAGGAGTGACGGCGTACGGTACTCCCGCCTCCGTCAGCAGGCTCTGCACCTGCGCAAAGTTCGCCGCGCTCTCCGACTCCAGATAGTCCAGCACGCTTGGCGCACCCTGCAAAGCTGCCCGCATCGCGGGATCCTTGGAATCCAGCATCCGGAGCGGATTGCGCTCGGCTTGCGCGCGCGCTTCAGTGCCCTGGTCCGCCAGGTACGACTCCATGTGCTTGAGCAGTGCGTCGCGGTAGGCCACGCGAGTCTCAGTGCGGCCGATGGAGTTCAGTGAAACCTTGAGACCCCGGACGCCGAACCGCTCATAGAACCGGTAGGCGAGCTCGATCATCTCGGCATCTGCCGCGGGCGAATCGGTGCCGATAAGTTCCGCGCCGACCTGGTGTGCCTGTCGGTATCTGCCGCGCTGCGGCCGTTCATACCGGAAAATGTGGGTGAAGTACCAAAGCCGTGTAGGGCCGCCTGACGCCCCTAGATTGTGCTGCAGATAGGCGCGCATAACCGGCGCAGTGCCTTCCGGCTTCAGGCTGATGCTACGGTCGCCCTTGTCAAGGAACGAGTACATCTGCTTCGTGACGATCTCGCTTGTGTCGCCACTCGTCCGCGTGAAGAGCTCGGTGTCTTCGAAAATCGGAGTGCGGATTTCGGAGTATCCAAACTGGTTGCTCAGCTGCGCAAAGGTGTCTTCCACCCATCGCCAAACATGCGAGTCGAACGTGCGCTCACTGCGCGAAGCGTCATACGGCAGGACGTCGTTCGTTCCTCGAGGTGATTGGTAGGGCATGCCGCCTATTTTGGCACGACAGCGCTAGAGCTGGCCGTTGCCGAACTCGGAGCGGAGCCGCTCGGTCGCATCGGCGGGCAGCGGAGACGGGCCGCCCAAAGCTCGTGTGAGCCACGCCAAGCGCGCCGTTGCCTCAAGCGTCTCCATGCGGTAGTAGGCGTCCAGGAGGTCGCGTCCGAGAGTGACCGCCCCGTGATGGCTCAGCAGGATCGCCTTGTGGTCGACAATCAGACGAGAAATCGACTGCGGGACCGCGGTGGTACCCGGAAATCCAAAAGGGGCGAGAGGGACACTTCCAAGTACTGCCGATGCCTCGGGTGTCAGATGATCGGGGATCGTCTCGCCAGCAACGGCGAACGCGGTGGCGTGTGGGGGGTGGGCGTGCACCACGGCCATACAGTCCTCGCGTTGCCGATAGACTTCCAGGTGCAAGAGGATCTCACTGCTGGGTGTCCCCGGCCCAAAGGGGGTGCCCGCGAGGTCCACGACGACAAGGTCTTCGGGTTTTAGGTGACCTTTGCTGACCCCACGCGGGGTGCAAAGCAGTCGACCGTCAGGCATTCTCGCGCTGAGGTTGCCTTCGGTGGCGCACACCAGGTGTGCGCCCAGCATGCGCTGGCCGACCTCACACATGAGCTCTCGTAGCTTCTGCTCTGGCATTCCAAAGCGATTATGACAGGTGCTTCAGCATAGAATCGGGTAGGGTGGCGGGATGAAAGCACGCGCGTGCGGCACTTTGCTCCTCGTTACGGCCTTGTCCGTGTCCTATGCTCAATCGCTTGACTCCAAGCCAAAAGAACTGCACGGAGTTCGGCAGCTTGCCCTTAGTCCCGACGGAAATCGGTTGGCATTTGTTTACAAAGCCGACGTGTGGGTTTGTGATGCAAATGGTGGTCGGGCGATACCCTTGACCAGCCACATCGAGCTGGACGAATCGCCGGTGTGGTCGCCTGACGGTCGGTGGATCGCCTTCTGCTCGAACCGCACCGGGAACCGCGATATCTACTTGGTGCCGAGCGACGCCGGCCAGACCCAGCGGCTGACCTATTTTTCGGGCTCGGATCTCGCGACCGACTGGACACCAGACGGCAAAGGGCTTCTCGAAGCGGGGACGTTTGACAAGCCGGAGAATGCGTTGGTGACCGTCGATGCGACGACGGGTGACCTCAAAGAGATCATCCGCGATTTCGGTGCGATGGGGAGCGCGGTGTACAGCGCCGACGGCAAGTCTATCGTGTACGCTCGATTGGGCTTTCCTTGGTACCGACCGCGATACCAGGGCTCCGCGGCGGCCCAACTGTGGAAGGTCGATCTCGTAACCGGCAAGCGCACGATGCTTCGGGACAACGGGTACCAGCACCTGTGGCCGCAGACTGGCCCAAAGGGGACCGTGTTCGCCGTCACCGTGACCGAGAAGACGCCGAGCACGACCAAGCTCGGGGCTGCGCTCGCACCGTGGAGCGACAATGCCGCGCGCACGCCGAACGTATATCGCATCGATGGTCCAACCAAGGCTGAGCGCTTGACGAACGTCGTCGGCGAGCCCGTGCGATTCCTGACCGTCTCCAAGCAGACCGGCGCGTGGGCGTACGTGTGGCAGGGGCATGCCTGGGTAGCTCAACCTGGTCAGGCACCGAAACAGATCGAGATCACCGCGAGCGAAGACGAGCGCACCACGAACACGGAGCGGTTGATCCTGACCTCAGGCGCGACCGATGCCGCGATCGACAGCAAGAATGAACTTGCGGCGTTCACGGTTCGTGGCGAGATCTGGACGGTACCCATCAAAAAAGGGAAGGGTCCGAATGCTAATGACGCGACCCAAGTGACAGATTTCGAAGGACTTGATGAGGCCGTGCTCTGGCACCCCAGCGAGCGGATCCTATTCTTCCAGAGCGAGCGGAGTGGTTCGGCCCAGCTCTACGCTTACGACCCCGCAAAGCGAACGACGGCAGCGATCACGCGCGGTTCGAACGATATCACCGAAGTGGAGATTACACCCGACGGCAAGAGCCTGAGCTACTGGCAAACCGGTCAGAGCGGCGGGCTCTATACGGTGAGCTTGGCGGGCGGCGAGCCCAAGCGCGTGTTCTCCCAGCCGGGCGAGTTTCCCGCGTGGGCCGCGTTGAAGTACGCGTGGTCGCCCGACGGTCGCTACGTCGCATATCGCCGCGTGGTCCAGAGCGTGGCAAACATCTGGCTCTACGACACGAAGAAGGCGACGAACACGAACCTGACCGAGCTGAGCGCTGAGGTGGGCGTGCCCCAATTCTCAAGCGATGGGACGCGGCTCTACTTCACGAGTGACCGCGCCGGAGACGCGATCTACCTGCTCCCACTGCAGCCCGACGAGATGCGCCCCATCGAACAGTTGCTGGCCTACGAGAAACCGAAGACCACGCCTAGCGTCGAGTTTGACCTCAACGGCCTGTCCAGGCGCATCCGGAGGTTCATCGCTCAGCCAGGAGTCTCGCAAATGTGGATGGACCCGGAGAAGGGCCAGCTCTATTACGTCGCTGGCGGCGATCTGTATCGCGCGGACTACGATGGTGACAACGCCAACCGAATCGTGCCGGGTGTGGGCGGCTTTGAGGTGGCCGCCGACAACAATGCGCTGACGTTCATGCGTGACGGCCAGCCCGCGGTCCTGGACATTCGCAAACCCAACCTGCCCGTTCAGATTGTGGCGTTTCGGGCTGATTGGACACGCGACCTTGCGAAGGAGCGGGTTGCGGCAATGGACCAGGTCTGGCGCATTTATAACCGAAGCTTCTACGATCCTCGATTCCATGGTCGAGATTGGACCGCTCTTCGCGAGCGCTACAAGCCATATCTGGAGTCTGTCGGGCACCGAAACGAGATGGCCAACGTGCTGAACATGATGATCGGAGAGCTGGAATCGTCGCACTCCGAAGTCGGCCCGGCGGCGGGGAACCCTCGCAGCCAATCTACCGCCAGCCTTGGTATTCAGTTCGACCTGAGCTACTCCGGTCCGGGCATCAAGGTCCTGCAGGTTCCGGAAGGGACTCCCGGTTCGTTCCCGAAGACCAAGTTGAACCCGGGCGACATCATCACACAAGTGAACTCAGTGCCCGTAACGGCGGGGCAGTCGTTGTTCAAAGTGCTCAACGAGCAGGCCGGGCGCGAAGTGACGCTTCAAGTGCAAACCGGCGAAGTATCACGCACGGTCCGGTTCCGCGCTCTCAGCGGCGGGGAAGTCTCGGACCTCATCTACCAAAACCGCATCGCTGCCCGCCGAGCTTATGTCGAGAACCGATCCGGAGGGAAACTGACGTACGTCCACATCGCGGGCATGGGCGGTAACAACTTTGCCACATTCAATCGGGAGATATGGCAGTATGCCCAAGACAAGAAGGGCGTCATCATCGACGTCCGGAACAACGGCGGCGGCAACATTTCGGATCGGCTCATTGACATTATCGAGCGGGTCCCGCACAGCACGTACCAGGATCGCGATGGGGTGCCAACCCCTGCGCCCGACCGCGCTTGGGACCTTCCGACGGTGGTCATGCACGCCCAATCGAGCTTCAGCAACGCGGAGATGTTCCCCTACGCAATGCGGCAGCGCCGATTAGCGACCTTGGTCGGGATGCCGACGCCGGGGTACGTGATCTGGACGTACGAACTCACGCTTGTCGATGGCACGAGCGCACGCCTACCGACCGCAGGTGTGTACCGATTGGACGGTACGCCGCTGGAAAACAATGGCCAGCAGCCAGACATTCAGGTCGAGCTCTCGGTTGACGAGTACCTGGCCGGTCGCGATAACCAGCTTGATGCCGCGATCGATGCACTGCTGAAAAAGGTGAAGTGATCTCGCAGGCGGATGGCCCGACCAACATGCGGCTTGACGAAGAGCTGCTGGTCACCGGCGGACTCCGGGTGTACACCTGGGACGGTCCGTGGGTGAGTCTTGGTCGGTTCCAAAGCCCGGAGCGTGACTTGCTACCTGGATGTACGGTGCCGTACGTTATGCGGCCCACCGGTGGTCGGGCTGTGCTCCATGGCCACGACCTCACGGTCTCGATCGGTCTGATCGACGCAGAACTCGCTGGCAGCCGATCGGTCAAGAGGGCTTATCGGCGAATCATCCAGCCCATCTTGGACGCTTTTCGCGCAGCGGGAGTGGACGCCTGCCTGGGCGAGGATGTGCGCGCGGTATCGCAGAACCCGAGGAGCACCGACTGCTTTGCGCATGTCAGTGCCAACGACGTGATTGAGCGGCAGACCCGGCGGAAGATTTGCGGGTGTGCCTTGCGTCTGACGGATGTCGCGGTCCTCGCCCAGTGCAGCATCCCTTTAGGCCCACCGCTTGTGAACCTAGCGAGCGTTTTTCTTGCGCCTGCGACGATCGATCCGGTTCAAATGTCGACGGAGCGCTTCATTGCAGGGCTGAAAGTTGAAACGGATAGGCCTTAGCCGCCGATATAATCACTAGGATGAAGATTCACAAGCTTAGTTTATTGGCGGCCATCGCGTGCGGCCTCGCCATCGGTGGGTGTAGCAAGGGGAAGGACGCGGCAATGCCTCCAGCCAAAAGCGGCGGCGTGACATCGGCTGCTCCCGCCCCTGGAGCGGCTCCATCGAGCGGCGTGACCGAGGCCCCCGCGGGAACCGCGCCCGGAGCAGCCCCCAGTGCGGGTGTCGCCGCAGCGCCCACGGCACCGACTGCGCCAGGAACTGCCGCTACAGCGGGAACTCCCGCCCCGGCGGAAGCTCAGGCCGCGTCGTATGACCTGCGGCTCATTGCCGAGAAAGGCGACTTTGCAAAGTACGAGACGGCCATGGATATGACGATGAAGATGCCTCAGATGGGAGCTCCAAAGGGTGAGCCCGACAAGGCACCGGACCCCATCAAGGTCGCTTACTCGGTGGTAACCGACTACAAGTTCCTTGGTAAGAGCGACAAAGGGTACACGATTGAATCCAAGCTGGTGGACGTGAAAGCACCTGCGTCAACAACTCCCAAGGGCGGCATGGATATGGCGGCGATGGCCATCGATGGCGTCAAGCAGATGAAGGACAAGCCCGTGAAGATGGACGTCAGTCCCAAGGGCAAGATACTGAAGCAGGGTAGCAGCGTCGATGACCAGGCTTCGATGGCCATTCAGGGCATGAGCCAGGCGATTGGCTTCCAGGGAATTCTGTTCCCGGACAAGCCGGTGAAGGTCGGCGAGACTTGGAACAGCAAGCTTGAGTTCTCCAAGCTCATGGGTGGTATGGGCTCAATGCTCCAGGGCGGCAAGATGAGCATGGACGATGTCCCCGTAGAGACGAAATTCGTGCGCGTGGAAACCCTCAACGGTCGCACCATCGGCGTCTTCGAAATGAAGATGAATGGCAAGCCCAAAATGACCATGTCCATGCCCGGGGACGCCAAAACGAAGTCCAGCGGCATGGGAATGTCCATGGATATGGAGATCAGTGGTCTTACCACGCTGAGGGTGGATACGAAGACAGGCATGCTGGAGAGCAGCAACGGGACCACCAACATGAAGATGCTGATCAAGATGTCCGGTATGGGTAGCCAGGCCGGAGGACCAGGCGGCATGAAGATGGAGCAGGCCATCAAGGTCAACATCAAAAAGCTCTAACACGTGAACATCCAAGAACAAGAGAGTCCCGAGGCATTCTTCGCCTCGGGACTCTCTTGTTCGGGGCCGGCTGGATTAGCCTTCGACGTACTGTACAAGCCCCACCCGGTTACCATCGGGGTCAAGCACTTCGGTCGAGAATCCGACGCCCGGCACCGGACTCTTAGGCTCATTCGCAGTGCCACCCAAGCGCGTGGCCTTGGCCATCATCGAGTCGAGATCTTCGACTCGGTACCAAATTTGGCATCGCGGTGCAGGGTCCGGTGCGTCGATCTTCAAGAGCCCGCCAATGTGCGAATCACCGTTGGCGAACACTACCATCTCCTCCATGAAGCTGCGAAACGTCCAGCCGAAGAGCCCTTCGTAGAATGCCTGCGAGCGCGCGAGGTCGGTGACGAAGTATTCAACGTGGCAAATGTTGTTGCAGGTTTCCATGGGCTGATGATAGCCCGAGGTCCGTTATCCTACTCAGCGGAATTGCCCTTCGTAGGGCTTGCGCCGTGTGCCTGGCGGTACATACGGCTGAAGGTGGGAAGGCTTCGATAGCCG
This sequence comes from Chthonomonas sp., assembly GCA_016788115.1. NCBI lineage: Bacteria > Bacillati > Armatimonadota > Chthonomonadia > Chthonomonadales > Chthonomonadaceae > Chthonomonas > Chthonomonas sp. Next base: position 14,690 of record JAEURR010000009.1, read on the forward strand.
AGCTCCCGCGCCGCCTGTGATGCGCGAAGTCCTTGGTTCACGAGCTCTTTCGCTCGGCGCATTCGCATGATGGAGCGGTATTTCGCGGGTGCGACACCGTAGGTGGCGCGAAACAGGCGGACAAAATGGTCCTCGGAGAGGTTTGCCAAGCATGCGAGGTGGTAGTTGGTCAAAGCCTGAGAAAGTTTAGAGACGATCGCCTCCCTGGCAACTTCGAGTTGCGGTTCAAGCTCTGCGCGTGTGACCCAGCGCGCCGCAGGGATGCGGGACATTCTCAGTGCGTTGGGGCAAGGCATGAGGAAATGAATCGGCCCTCGATGCGTGGTGGCACCGAGGGTCGAGAGCGAGTGTCAGTTCGGATTTGGTGTGATCGAGAAGCCTTGGACCGATAGCTCCTGGCCGATGTGGCGGAGCTTCTTCATGGCCCGCAGCTCGATCTGTCGCACGCGCTCGCGCGTGACGTTGAGTGCGCTGCCAACTTCTTCGAGCGTTCGCGATCGGCCGTCGTCAAGTCCGAAGCGCAGACGAACGACGTCGCGCTCACGGCCGGTCAGTCGGCTCAAGATGCCATCGATCTCTTCGCGGCGAATGAGCGTCCAAGTCACATCGCCCGGCGTGGGCATATTGTTACTCGGGACGAAGTCGCCGATGGAGCTATTGTCCTTTTCGCCGACCGGAGTTTCCAGCGAGAGTGGCTCAACGGCCACGCGCATCATTTCCTGGACTCGGTCTGGGCTCATCTGCACGCGCTCGGCAACTTCCTCCGGCGTCGGCTCCCGTCGCAGCTCTTGCTGCAGCTGGTTGGCGGTCTTCATCACCTTGTTGATCAGCTCGGCCACGTACACCGGGATGCGGATGGTGCGTCCCTGGTTAATGATGGCGCGTGCGATCGCTCGGCGAATCCACCACGTGGCGTACGTCGAGAAGCGGAATCCCTTTCGCCAGTCGAACTTCTCAACGGCGCGGATGAGGCCTAGATTGCCCTCCTGGATGAGGTCAGCCAGCGGGATGCCGCGAGCGTTGTACTTCTTCGCAATCGAGACTACGAGTCGCAGGTTTGATTCAATCAGGTGCTGCTTGGCCTGGATGCCCGACTTGACGATCCACTTGATGTCTTCCTCGTCAAAGTTCTCATCGCGACCCAACAGGCGTGCGAGTTCCTTGAACTTGCCGCTCTCGGCGAGGTCTCGCGCTTGGACTCGCTTCGCGAGATCCTCTTCTTGACCGGGCGTGAGCAAGTGCGCGCGCCGAGTCTGGCGCATCCACATCTCAAGTTCTTCCGAGTCGTCATGCTGCGGCGGGGCCTCGGCCTCCTCCTCAGCTTCCTCCTCGGTCAGATCCAACAAATCGTCTTCGGCTGGTTCTGTGAGGTCGTCCGCTAAAGCGTGGGTGGCCGCGCTGGAATAAGCCGCGCGGCTCGTGCTACGCACTGTGATGGGCTTACCCCTTCGTGCTGCTGTTTGTAATCCGTTTTCAACCGACATTTTGTTAATACAACCTCCGTATTCAACGCCAATTCGCACGCCTCAGTTTCATCATCTCAAATCCGAGCCCCGCTGGGGGTCTTCGTAGAGGGGCGAATGGCCGCCATCCGTGCGTTATGTTTTTGTAAATCTGTTCCTAATGGTTAACACTATCAAGCGCAGCGAAAATTGTCAAGAAATTTCTTGCGAATTTCTGCGCCAAGTCTCTTCCGGAGCAATTAGCGTGCCGTTACACGCATAAGACCGGAACAAATACGACGTTCGTTCGGCTTGAACGGTCAGTCGTTTCGACTTGAACGGAGGTTCGACGGTGAACCTCAGTCAATATGCACATACTAATGTACGCCAGGTTAGCGTAAAGCGGTTACCTTTTCGAGTGCAATTTTCACAAGACCCGGTACATCGCTGGTTTTGTCGGCAACTGCCGCGCCTGCTGCGAGCAAGGCATCGACTTTACTTTGGGGCGTGCCCGTGTTTCCGCTGATGATGGCTCCAGCGTGTCCCATACGCTTGCCCGGAGGGGCAGTGCGGCCCGAGATGAAGCTCACAACCGGCTTGCGCATGGTCTTAATGAACTCCGCCGCGCTCTCTTCATCGGATCCACCGATCTCACCAACCATCACCACCGCTTGGGTGCTGGGGTCAGCTTCGAACAACTGCATCACTTCAAGGAACCTTGTGCCGGGCAAGGGATCGCCCCCGATGCCCACACAAGTCGTTTGACCGAGGCCGGCCCGAGTAAGTTCCCACGCAATTTCGTAGGTCAGGGTGCCACTTCGGCTGACCATCCCGATGGGACCCTGCGAGAAAATGTGGCCCGGCATGATCCCCATCTTGCATTCGCCTGGGGTGATGATGCCCGCGCAGTTGCCGCCGAGCAGACGGGTGGTTCCGTTGGCGTCAAGCCGGTTGACGACACGAAGCATGTCCAAGATGGGAACGCCTTCGGTGATGAGCGTCACGAACGGGATTCCCGCGGCTTCCGCTTCCAGGACCGAGTCTGCCGCGAACGGCGCAGGAACGAAAATGAGTGCCGCGTCTGCGCCAGTAGCTGCCTTGGCTTCGGCAAAAGAGTTGAAGACTGGGCGTCCGAGGTGCTCGATGCCACCCTTGCCCGGGGTTACGCCTCCTACGACCTGAGTGCCGTACTCGATCATTTGCTGGGCGTGAAAAGTACCTTCTTTGCCGGTCATGCCCGCAACGAGGACCTTGGTGTTCTTATCTACCAGGACTGCCATACCAATGCGAGAGGATACCCGGTTGAACCTAGTCGAGTCAGCGGCGGGGCGGGCGTGGTGGGGCAGCAGGCGCGCGCTTTGTACCGGGTAGCACGAGTTTGAAAGCCCGCCAGTACCCATTGAGGACACGGGCAGTGCCCGCAACAATCATGTCTTCGCCATCGCGAATGACACACGTGGCAATCGACTCTTCCACAGGGACCGGGATGAGCGCGTGGACATCAGTGTACGAAGCCTTGGTCCCTCGCCAAAGAGCGGCGCGCACCAGAAAGCTGGTCGGCGATTCTTCGGTCGTCATCGAGACCCATCCCGTTTGGAATTCTCCGTCGGTCCAGTTTGCCGAGCTCCAATCGAATCGGTTCGGGTGAAGGTCCGTAAACGTCCAACCCGGACCGCGCCATAGCACGGCGTGTGGCTGCGCCGAGGCACCGGCCGGGAACCCAGCTCGGCCCACAATCACGCCTCCGCGGATCCCGACCGCTTCGGCATAGGCTGCGTTCGCCGGTGTGATGACTTGCAACGTGGAGGTAACGACTTGATCGTCGCTAGGCTGGGGTGAGAGCGTCCAGAAGGTCGCATCAGAGTGTCCATCGGCATCGGAAATGCTGCCTACGACAGTCAGACCCTGGACGCCGCGGGCTAGGGCTGACTCCGCGCCATCAGAGTTCAGCCTGCGGAGAATCCCGTCAGAACCCCACGTCACCGCGCGGGTCGGAAGTGGGATCGCAATGCGATAATCTGGACCGAATTCAAGCCACTCGACAAAGCTGGCTGCCCCCACGATACGCATGCCGTCCGTACCGTAGGCCATGCCGCGGTCGTATCCGCCGAGATCAAGATACTGAGTCGAACCGGGGAGGCTGCTCCAGAGCACCGGTCGTTCCAGGCCGTCATTTGCGTAGAAGTCGCGGATTTCGCCGACCTGCCACATGTCGCTGACGTCGTTGATGCGGCCTCGGTACGCCGGGGAGTTCAACTGGAACAGGGGAGTGGGGACATCTGAACCGTGCCAGACGGCCGTGAGCTGTTTGGTCCCCTCGAACTCATTGGATGGGTTGCCGCTGATGAAGAACGAGCCAAACATGCGGGTGGCATTTCCGCCAACGATCGCCGACGAGTACGAAATCTCCGGGCCCATCCATTGGAACGTGACGCTTCGCCCGGCGGCATAGCTCATAACTACCGCCGCGATCCCAAGGCTGGAAATCGCGGTGCGAAGAACGGACATTTGAACCTATAGTGTATCGCGATTTGGCCAGAATGCCAAGACAAACCGGCACTCCCGCATGGAACCGCGCGCAGATTTTGTGAAGTTCGGGCAAATGGGAACGCAAACGCTTGAAACAGTTGTAGAATGAAACAGATCGCTCAACCGAGCGGACGTCGAATCACACCTTTGGGTGTGAACGGGGGACCCAAAACTCGGGGTGAATGAGCCGAAAGGCTCTAGGGTAACTCTTGGCCCGAACCCGACAGCTAACCTCGTAGACGAAGCTGGAGTCGGCTGACGGATGGTCTCCATCCATTTCAGAACGAATTCCTTCTTCCACTCGGGACGGCGATCCTGGCAGGCTGTTCTGGCCTTCGCAAAGTCGCGAAGTAGCACGGGCGCACGATCGCACGCACGATCCAACCGTCCGCGTCAGGTGGCTTACCAAGTGCACCTCCGACTGGAAGCCCTTGCTCGCCCGCAGGGGCTTCTCTCTTTTTCCCCCTCCCATTGAACGATCTGGTCGCGTCCTTACATACACCTGTCGAAAGACAAACAGCGCGGCCTTATGAAGGTTTTTGACCGACGAAGAAGCCAGCCCGACATTGATCAGTGGGCCAAGGAGCATTACCAAGCGGTGTGGGCGTTTTGCCGACGCCGTGTGGGCATGGACCTGGCCTCGGATCTGACCCAAGACACGTTCGTGACTGCTGAGCAAAAGAGATCGAGCTACCGTGAGGACGTCCCGCCCAGAGCCTGGCTCTTCGGGATCGCCCTCAACCACTGTCGAAACCGGGCGAGGAACCTTGGCAGGGAAGTCCAGATCGATTGGCTGGCAGACACCCCCGCTCCGAAGGGGGCCGACATGATCGAGAGCGAGGCGCTCAGGCAAGCCTTGGCGAAGCTGAGCGAAGACCACCGAGCCGTCGTGATCCTGAAGGAAGTCGAAGGTCTCACGTACGATGAGATCGGAAAGGTGTTGGATGTGCCTAGCGGCACGGTCAAGTCCCGACTACACCACGCGTTTGTCCAATTGCGCAAGGAACTTTGTACTGGATCGGTGGAAGCATGAACGACATTCGCGAGAATCTGAAGGCCTATCTCGATGGGGAACTCTCCCCCGAGATGGCCGCGCGGGTGGCGACAGCACTGGAACAGGACGAAGCTCTGCGGCAAGAGGTGCAAGACATGAGCAGAATCTCGTTTGCGTTTCGACACTATGATCAGGCGGCATCCCAGGCCCCGAACGAACCGGCCAAGAAGCCAGAATCGCGACGGCCTTGGTGGCGCGTCAAGTGGGCACCGATGGCGGCGGTCGGCGCACTGGTGGTTATCGTCGCCGGCTCGGTCGTGATGAGCAGACCTGAGACTTTCCCCAAAGTAGCAAGTGCGGCTGGAGCCGCTGCTGCAGTCGACGAGGCCACTGCTGGGGCACCGACGATCACGCCCTCGATGCCGGGAGAGGCTGCTCGTCCCGCTGCACAAATTCCGGAGTCTGCAGCTAATTCTGAGGCCGGAGAGTATGAAAGCCAAGGCATTTATCCACAGGACAGCCCCGCGGCTCATGCAAAGTCAGAATCCAGGGGACGAGAGTCCGTTCCCAACAGCGCTGCGGCCATGGCCTCCAAGCGCGATGTCATCCGACGTGCTGTCCTCGGCCTGCTGGTCAAGTCTGTTCAAGACTCCCAGACCGCCATCGAGAGCTTGACGACCGGTTGGGGCGGTTTCATTGAGAGCGCCGATCTGAATCGTCAAGTTGAGACCCGCGTGACCGCATCGATGGTGTTGCGTATCCCAAGTAATCGCTTCGATGTGGCCATGTCGGCACTCCGGGAGATCGGCGAGGTGCAATCCGAGAACGTCTCAGGTGAGGACGTGACCGGACAGCGCGTGGATCTTGAAGCGCGGCTCAAGACCATGAGGGCGGAAGTCGAGAGCCTCAGGCAGATTCTTCGTCAGGCACGTCGGGTGGGCGAAGTCTTGGAGATTCGTGACCGGATCACGCAAACCCAATCGGAAATCGAGTCTCTCACGGCTCAGTTGGCCGTCCTAAAGGATCAGTCTGCCTACTCCACCGTCAGCCTGACGCTGACCCAGCGACCGAGCGGGTCAGACGTCACTTTGGACAAAGGCAACTGGTCGGGCGACGCCTTTGCGAGTGCCATGGAGAACATGCGCCGGTTCGGGCGAGGGCTCGGCGAGTTCCTGATCCACGTGCTGATCTACGCGCCAGTGTGGCTACCGATCGCGCTCATCACGGTGGTGATCCTGCGCCGCAACGCCTCCAAATCATGAGCCCTCGCTTCGGGTAAGTTGAATCCAGATCGATGGGATTGACTTACCACGAGCTCGGACCAGCGGACCGCGCGGAACTCGTGGACCTCTGGTCCGAAGTCTATAACCGCGGCCAGCAGTTCGAGGAAGGGCGGCTCAGCCGTGACTTCGAGATGCCCGTAGGGGTCCGGTACGACAACCGGTTGGTGGCCGCGGCCTCGATCCATTCGTTTGACTTTTCTCGCGGCAGCGCTTCGCTCCACGGGGGTGGAGTGGCGATGGTGGCAGTCCGCCCGGACAGTCGCGGCATTGGGGCGGGCACCGCCCTCGTCCGCGGCGTGCTCGAATCGCTTCATACCCATGGTTACGACCTCAGCGTCCTGTACGGGTTCCGCGAGCGGTTTTATCGTCCATTCGGTTACGAGCTTGCTGGTGACAGCGTGCTCGTCCGGTGCCCGAGCCACCTCTTCCCGAAGATTTCACCGCAGCTGAATGTGCGGCGAATCTCGCCCGATGAGCTGCATCTGCTCCAACCGGCGTACGATGGCTTCCGGGCGAACCACGCGGGCATCGCACGGCGCGGTCCAGCCGAGTGGCAGAACCGGATGGGGCTGCGCGCACCCATGATCTATGGCGCTGGCGACCCGGTCGAAGCGTATGCGTGGACGAGCATGGAGGGCGGCTTCTTCGACGAGTTCCAGATGGGTGAATTTGTCTGGAGCACGCGACGCGGCTACGAGACGATCTTGGACTGCATCCGCGGCTTGGCCTTTAACCGGTCTGCAGCGAAGTGGACCGAGCCGAGCCCGAGTCCCTTCCAGCACCGCTTTGCCGATGAAGGGATCACGTTTACCAATCATCGCGTTGCGATGTGGAGGATCGTGAACTTACCTCAGGCACTGGAGCGACTGTCCGGGCGCGGCGCAGGCGTGTTCAGTCTCGAGGTCGAAGATCCGAGGTTCCCCCAGGTGCATGGCGCATGGCGGGTCGAGTTTGACGCATCGGGCACCCACGTCCAACGCGCGAGCGGGGGCACGATCAAACTCAAGGTGGGGACGCTTTCCCAGGCGCTGATGGGGCAACCTTCGGTGACCGCGCTCATGGAGATGGGCATGATCGAGAGTCGTGACGCCGCGGAGTTCCAGGCCATGCAGAACTTGCTCACTCCGCAGTCGGTTTTCTGCTCTGAATTCTTCTAAACTTGTGTCGATTCGGCTCCGACACTTACAGTAAGAATGCCTATGCTTCGCCCTTCCAGCCGTGTTAGTAATGTGGTCCCGATCCTGGCGTTTCTGCTTGGGATCGCACTCTTGATCGGGTGCGGTGGCGGTGGCGGCGGGGGCGGTGGTTCAACCGGCTCGACCGCCGGGAGCACGACGGCAGGTTCGACGACCGCGGGCTCGACGACTTCCGGTTCCACGACGTCTGGCTCCACAACGTCTGGCTCAACGACCTCCGGATCGACAACATCGGGTTCAACGACCTCGGGCAGCACGACGGCCGGGGGAACCACGGGCGGCACAGCGTTCACACGATTGAATGACGCACTGCGCAGCGGAACCACGAACGTAACGACGCTCGCAGCGCTGAGCGCGGAGTTTGACGCTTTGGTTTCGGCCAGTGGTGTGGCCGAAGATGCCCGTACGGGTAGTGCCATCGTCAAGGCAGCCCTGGTCTCGGAGAGGATTTTTGCGCTGTATCCGACCGCGCTGACCGATGTCGAGATTTCCTCGCTGAACTCGCCCTTGCTGGATACGCTGCAGAAGATGCGCCTTTCAAGCATTGGCGGAGGCCAGTTCCTACCGACCGCAGGTCTGATCGACGTCAATCAGCTTCTCAAGGTGATCCCGTTCCTCGGGCAGTTGGAGCGGTACGACGTAGACGGCCCGACGCCCTGGGAAATCCAAGCCACGTTGGCGAGTTCGCGTTCTGAAATCGGGGCAGCTATCTCGGCGCTGAGCGCGATCCCCTCCAACGCGCCGGACACACTTGTCGCCGACCTCACCCCCGAGGGAGCAGAGACCAGTTTGAACGCCACTGCGGGCTTCGGCGAGGCGGAACGCAGAGCCCTGCTCGGCTGGCTTCAATGCCTCTCGGCCCAAGAGGCGATCCTCCGAGCGTACGACTGGCGGTTTGGCACCTTTGACCCCAACGCCGCTGCGATCACGACTTACAACACTGAGTTTACAGCGGGTGATCCGCTCCCCGTCGCCCGGTACTTCGCCGGGAGCCCGTTCCTCACCAAAGCGGGCGTGAGTACGACGGCCCTGACGGCGGCCAAGACGACGTGGAAGGCCGCGGGTGACTCAGCCGTGCTCGGATTGAACGCATTCGCTGGCCGTACCGGCGATCACATTTTCGCGACCGGGCAGGTCAACGACTCGACCGTGGTCCAGGCTTTGGCGAACATCGCCTCGTATCAGGGCTATCCCGACGGACCGGTTTCGATGCCCTCTGTGAGCCTTGTCGATGGTTCGGTGCCGCTCCTCATCGATCTTTCGGTGCTCTTCGATACGCCGCCGAACGACTTGAAGGTGTTTTTCCCCGAGCTCACCACCTACGAGGCAGACGCGAGTTCCTACGGAATTGAAGTCGATCTGAACTCGACGGTGGATACGACATGGGCTGGCATCTTCCCGGACGGCGTCGATACCACCACGTTCCTGGAGCGCGGGGACGTCGTCACCTCGACTTGGGATCGAGGCGACGTCATGATGTTCGCCTGGGATATTTACCCGTAAGCTCAGTTCTCGCTGACGGTTTGTGAAAACACCGCTTTGATGACTTCCTCGGGAGTCGTCCAGCCGGTCAACACCTTGTCCCTACCATCTTCCAGCATGGTTCGGTACCCCTGCTGACGCGCGACTTGCGTGAGCTCTTGCACAGTCGAGTTCTTTGCGATGGCGTGACGCAGATCGTTGGTCCCGAGTAGGAGTTCGAAGACACCGAGACGCCCTTTGAATCCGGATCCACGGCATTCGGCACACCCCGCACCCTTCATAAGCGTGGAACGGGCGACGTCTTCGTCCTTGATCGAAAGAAGGTCCTTCTCATCCTCCGTCGGGGTGTACGGCTGACGGCACTTGGCGCAATTCAGTCGGACAAGTCGCTGGGCAAGGATCGCTACGGTGACGCCGGAGACGAGATATGGCTCTGCACCCATGTCGAGCATGCGTCCTACGGTCTCGATGGCATTGTTCGTGTGGAGGGTGGACATGACCAGGTGGCCAGTCAGGGCCGCTTGAATGCCGATTCCCAGCGACTCGGGGTCGCGCATTTCACCGACCATCATCACGTCCGGGTCCTGACGCAGGAAGCTGCGCATTACCCGCGCGAAAGTCATGCGCTCGGTGACCTGCACTTGCGCAATGTGGTGATCAAACTCGTACTCAATCGGATCTTCGACGGTGACGATGTTGCGCTTCTTGCAGTCGAGCTGATTGATGCTAGCGTAGAGCGTCGAGGTCTTACCACTACCGGTTGGGCCGGTGACCAGGATAAGGCCGTAGGGAAGTCCGATGGCTCGGGTCCAGCCCTTGATGACGGATTCGGACATACCTAGCTTTGGGAGTTCCACGCGCATGCTGGCGGGGTCGAGCAGACGGAGTACAAACTTCTCGCCGTTCAGACACGGCACACACGAAGCACGAGCGGAGAGCCGTCGTCCGTCGTACTCCATGTCGATGCGGCCGTCTTGGGGTTCGCGGGTCTCGTCGATTCGCATTCCCGCGGCAAGCTTCAGTCGCACGATCACGTTGGCCGCCTCTTCGGCGGGCAGCATTCCGTTCTCGCCCAGAACTCCGTCCTGACGGAATCGGAATCGTAGCTGGTTTCGCTCAGGCTGGAAGTGGATGTCGCTCGCGTTCAGGTCGAGCGCGTTCATGAGCGTCGTATCCAACAGCTGGACCGCAATGGACATCTCCGCGCCTCCCATCTCGCGAGTCATCCCTTGCTCGCGCAAGATCAGACGGAACCGCTTTGCCGCTCCGAAGTTCGTCTGGTTGTAGTCCTTCATGCTCATGGTCGCTGGCGTTCATCATACTAGAACTTGTGCAACACAGCCGCTTTAGCCCGCCCAACGGTCCACTTCTGGTCACCGTTTTGGCGTGGGCGTACAATTTTACAGCGGTTAAGTTCGTTTATCGGGAGATCGAGCCGGCGGCGGTGGCGCTCACGCGCTGCATCGTCGTTGGCCTCTTTCTAGTCGGGGTGTGCTGGTCGCTCAAGTTGAGCCTCAAGGTTCCTCGGGAGCTTTGGGCACGGGTGATCCTTCAGGGATTCTTGGCGAACGGTCTGTACATGGTCCTTTTCATGGACGGCATGGGTCGGACAACTCCCGCGATGGGAGCGGTCATCTTGGCCACCGCGCCCGTGCTGACCGCGACGTTTTCGATGCTAGTCCGCCATGAGCCGTTTCACAGTGGAGTGCTGGTCGGCGGTGCGATCGCATTTGCCGGGGTTTTTGTCGCCGTTCAGAGTCACGGAGGCGCGATGGGGGGCACCCTTCTGGGTAACGCCATGATCCTCGGCGCGGCCATCGTGTGGAGTTGCTCGATCTTGCTTATGCAGCGGATACTCGGCGCGATGACCCCCTTGCAAGCCGTTACGTGCTCTACTCCAGGGGCGTTGCTGGCTTTGGTTCCATATGGGCTCATGGCGACTCTGAAAGCGCCGTGGTCGCAGGTGTCTGCCGTGGGTTGGGGGAACTACATCCATGTGGCGCTTATCTCCGGGGGGCTCGCGTTCATAACCTACTACAAGGGCACCCATATGATTGGTGTTGTGCGCGCCACGACGTACCAGTTTCTGGTACCTCCGATCGCGGCGCTCATGGCTTGGGTTGCCCTGGGCCAGAAGCCTCAACTCATCTTCTGGCTTGGCCTGGGATTGGTGGTCGTGGGCGTCGCCGTGGTGGCCCGAGCCAAGGGCTCATTGAGGCCCCGCGAGGTAAAACCACAGACATGATGCGCGTTGGGATCGTGGGTTTGGGTGGCATGGGCGGAGTGCACGGCAGCAAGTACGCTCACATGCAGGATGTCCAGCTCTTTGGGTTCGATGCTACCCCCGCCAAACGCACTGCCTTTTGCGACCGCACCGGTGCGACGGAGTGCGTGAGTTTCGAAGATCTTGTCTCCAAGTGCGACTATCTCGATGTCTGCTTGCCGACCGACCTGCACTTGGAATACGGGCTGAAAGCGATCGCTGCGGGAAAGGCGGTGCTTATGGAGAAGCCGATGGCTCTAGACCTGCCTGGCTGCCTGCAACTGATGAACGCGGCGGAGAAGGCGGGCGTCCCGCTGATGCCGGCGCAAGTCGTGCGCTACTTCCCGGATTATGCGAAGGGGCATGCGATGGTGGCGAGCGGCATGGTCGGGCGAGTCGGTGCCGCCAGAACGCGGCGAGGAGGGAAGATGCCGTTGGGCGCGGGCGGCTGGTTCCGTGATACGGCGCGGTCCGGCGGGGTGCTGCTCGATCTGGCAGTGCACGACCTCGATTGGTTGCGCTGGACGCTCGGTGAACCGATGCATGTGACCTCTCGTTCGATCGCTATCGACGCCCCTTGGGAGGGTGAGTGGAACGGCGATTACGCGCTCACGACGATTGGTTTCGAGAGCGGGGCCGTCGCCTACATCGAAGCGACATGGATGGACCCTGCCGGATTCCGAACCACGTTCGAAGTGTGCGGGTCGGAAGGGATGATTGAGCACGATTCGAAGGCGTCATGGACGCTTCGGACGAGCACCGAGGGCGGAGTCATCACCGAAGCTCCGGTGGTATCGGGCGATGACCCGTACTACCGCCAAGCTCGGGCATTCTTGGAAGCCGTCAGCGGTGGAACGCCGCTTCCGGTGACCGCCTATGATGGGGCAATGGCCGTTTCGATGGCCCGTGCGGCCATTGAGAGTGCGCGCACGGGCCGAACGATGGTTCCCGACCGACCTTAGCTCGGTTTCTTTGGCGGAGGCGTCACGGGCTGGGGCGCAGGCTTTGGTTCCTCGACCACCGGTTGAGGTTCTGTTTTGGCCTCAATCGCCACGGGCTCCGGGCGCGCAGTGGTCATCTCCTGCAGCTTCGAGACGACGTCAATTCCGAACATTTGCTTGAGCTGTTCGTTGAGCACCATCAGCCGTGCCGGGTCCATGCTCCCTCCGGCCGAGGCTCCCTTCGAGTCGATGAGCGTCACCTGGTTAATCTTCGCCGGGCTTATCGAGCTGGTGACCTGGGCAATCACCGACTCCAGCTTTTGCAGGATGAAGATGTCGCGTGCGTTGTCGCCAGCATCGGACCAACTCTTGGCCAGGCTGCGGAGTGCTCCCGCCCGTGCCTTGCCGTCTTCGATGATGGGAGCGACCTTGGCGCGGGCCTCCTGCTCCATCGCTTCGCATCGAGCCTTGGCGGGCTGTACGACGTCGGCGTCCAATTGCAATCGGACCGGCTCCAAGCGCGCCTTCTGCACTTCGAGTTCGGCGCGCGCCTTGGCGACTTGGGCCTTCACCACCGCTTGCTCTTCAGCGACGACGGCAGCGCGGCGGGTAAGGGCGTCGGTGACCATCTTGGTCGCCTCGGCCTTGGCCACGCTCGTTTGCGCCAGGATCTGAGTCTGCACCTCTTGTTGCATGTTCTCGGCGACGCGTACCTTGGCGTCAGCACCCGCGATCGCTTCTGCGGTCCTGGAGCTGGAGTCCAGCTCGGCGTTGCGGACGCGGCCGATGCTGTCCAAGTACTTCATGTCGTCTGTAATGGTCTGAATTTTGAGCGTATCGACGACGAGCCCGAGGGAGGTCATGTCTTGCTCAACTTCCTGCACCAGTTTCTCAGCGAAGAGATTGCGGTCCTCGTTCAATTGCTCGGGGGTCAGCGTCGCGAGGACGCCACGCAGCGAACCTTCGAGCGTCGCCCGGGCGATCTGCATGACCTCGATGCGACTCTTGCCCAGAAATCGCTCGATGGCGTTGTTCAACACGGGTTCGTGGCCCGCGATCTTGACGTTGGCGACGCCGTGGACATTGAGCGGAATGCCGCCGCGTGCATACGCGTTTTGGGCCTGGAGCTCGATGATCATGTTGGTCAGATCCAGCATGTCCACGCGCTCGATGAACGGGCGGCGTAGTCCGCGACCGCCCTTGATCAAGCGGTAGCCGACGGTGCGAGTTCCCACTCGGGTTCGTGACCCAGAGAAGATCAGTACTTGGTTGGGTTGGCAGAGGTAGATCAGACTCTTGAGGCTGAGAAGCAGGATGACGAGCATCATCCCGACAAAGCCAATCACGATGGGGAAGATCATCGATTCGCTCCTTTGGGTTCGCCGTGGACAGACTTCAGCACGTCCACTCCAGTGGCGACCTGGACAGCATCGAACATTGATGCGAGGATAGCGGGGTAAGCCGCAACATAATTGCGCAGGGTCTGGCCATCACCGCTGTCGATGAGGTTGACGCCTTCGATCTGAATCTTCTGCACGCCCTTTGCGGCGGCAGCGAGGATGGGCTCCAGATTCTCGATCAGCTGAATTTGACGGGCGTTTTCTCCTGCCTCCTTCCACGCCTCGTTCATGATCTGGAGCGCTTGGCTCACTGCCTGACCCCGCTCGCGAAGGATGGCCGCCTCGCCGCGAGCGCGATACTCTTCGGCTTGGCGCTGGGCCTCGGCGGGCAGCACGGTGTCCACTTGCAAGCGGATCGCCTCAAGCTCAGCGCGGAGCCCTTGAAGTTCTTGTTCGGCCTTGGCCCGCGCCTCGCGTGCAGCGGCCAGAGTCTTTTCTTCCTCGACCTTAACGCTAGCGTCTAGTTCGGCGAGCGTCGTCCGCAGCTCGTTTTTCAAGCTGAAGACCATTGCTTCCATGTCCGCCTTGGTCTGATCCGCGCGGCCGACGTTCTCGGCAATCGATTGCTCGGCCTTGCGACGCATGTCCGATTCGGCCATCTCGGCCGACCGGACGACGTTTGCGATGGCAGCGCGACCAATCGCATCCAGGTACCCGACCTCGTCGCTGACGTGAAGGATCTTTAGCGTATCGAGGTGCATGCCAAGCTTGCGGAGATCCTCCTCAGTCTCGGTTGCGAGGGCATCCGCGAAGGTGAGGCGGTCCTCGTTAACCTGCTCGGGCGTGAGGCGGGCGACAACGCCGCGGAGGTGCCCCTCGAGGGTCTCTTTGGCGACGCGGCGAACCTCTTCAAGATCTCGGTTCAGGAACCGCTCGATGGCATTGGCGATGACCGTCTCGTCCGAGCTGATCTTCACGTTTGCCATCGCCTCGACGTTCATGGCGATGCCTCCGCTGGAGTAGGCGTTTCGAATCTGTATCGGTACCTCCATCGTCGTGAGCGTCATCTTGGAGACGCTCTGGAAGAACGGAATGGTAAGGGCTCGGCCGCCCATGACCGTTCGGAACCCGCGGGTCCGGCCGTCGGCCGTTCGCGATCCGGACTGTCCTGAGACGATCAGGACCTCGTTCGGCGGGCAGATCTTGAGGAACGTCGCGACGAACCACGCAATGCCGATGAGCACCGCGAGGCAGATCACCGCCCCAATGACAATCATCATTGAAGTCGGCCCAAGGCCCTTCAGAAAGTCGAGTATTTGGTTCATTTCAGTTCATCCAAAAGGTCTTCCGTGCGTGAAATCTGGGCGGTCGATCCTTCAACTCCTACGACGACAACCTCTTCGCCGACTGCAAATTCGCCGTGGACCGGTGACTTAGCGAGCATATCGATGATGTCGCCCTTGACGGTGAGTCGAACCTTGCCGGGTTCGTCGCCACGGGGGGCAACAAGCACCTTGGCCAGCGATCCGACCATGTCGACTTCGTTGGCGGTGCTGTCGATCTGGCTTTTTCCGATGATCCGCACCGATAGTGCGGCAATCGTTCCAATGACGACGCCGATACTGCCAGCAACGATGGCGGTGAGCGGCTCGGCAGAGGCACGGAAAAGGGTCAGAAGGAGACCCAGCATGCCGAAGCTCGCCAAACCAAAGGTCCAGAAGCGCATGCTGAAGAAGGGAAGCCAGAAGTCATTGGCGGTGCCGTGCGAAAGGTGGCTGTCGTGGCCCGATGAATCCCCGTGATCGCCTGCATGGTGGTCCAAGCCGCTGTGCTCGAGCGCGCTATGGTCGGCGAGCCCCCCGAGGGCGCTAGCCAAAACCACACCTCCCGCCACGATTGCGCAGACCAAGTAGATTGTCAACATGCTCACTGCAGTCATATCCTAAAACGAGAAATCCCCGCATGCGCGTTGCACGCGGGGATAACTGATTGTTGATTTGGCAGCGTTTACTTGGCGCGTCGTCGAACGATGAACCGGTCGGTTCGCTTGTTCTTTCGAGTTCGGCGACCAATCGCCTTGTTGCCCCATCGGTCGACCGGGCCCTTCTTGCGGCCGATCGGCGACTTGGCTTCACCACCACCGTGGGGGTGATCCCGTGGCGACTTAACGACACCGCGGACGTGCGGCTTGCGACCCAGGCCGCGGTTTTTACCCGCTTTACCCTTCTGCTCGTTCTCGTGCTCCGAGTTGCCGACTTCACCGACGGTGGCGCGGCAGGTGTTGTGCACCATGCGCATTTCGTTGCTGGGCAGTCGGAGGGTCACGTAGCTACCTTCCTTGGCCATGACCTGTGCGGCGGCACCGGCGCTGCGGACCATCTGGCCACCGCGACCGGGCTGCAGCTCGATGTTGTGCACGAGCGTTCCCAGCGGGATGTCCTTCAGGGCCAGCGTGTGGCCGGGCAGAATGTCCGCGCCTTCGCCGCTGCGAATCTTGGTGCCAACTTCGACGCCCTTCGGCGCAAGAATGTACCGTTTTTCGGTGTCGGCGTATTCGACGAGGGCGATTCGGCAGGTGCGGTTTGGATCGTACTCAATGGCGATCACGTTCGCATCCATTCCGTCCTTCTGGCGCTTGAAGTCGATAATTCGATATCGGCGCTTGTTACCACCGCCCTTGTTAAACGACGTGATGCGACCATAGTGGTTGCGTCCGCCGCTCTTCTTGAGCGCAGAAGTAAGGCTCTTCTCCGGTTTGCCCTTTGTGATTTCCGAGTACGTCGAGCTAATTGCGTGACGACGTCCCGGGGATGTGGGTTTATGACGCTTGACTGGCATGGGTTAGACTCCGTAATCCTCGAGCATCTGGCCCTTTGCAAGTGTAATGATCGCCTTCTTCCAATCCGGGGTCTTGCCCGGTGTGCGCGAGTTCACGCGCTTGCGCTTACCGCGGACGGTGATGGTATGTACCTTCTCGACCACGATCGCGGCGTCCTTCTTGCTTTTGCCAGCGTTGTAGATGGCTTCGATGGCACGCTTGATTTCCACCTTGTTAGCGTCCTTCAAAACCTCAAACGTATATTTTCGCTGCACTTCCTCGGCGGGCTTGTTTGGATCTCCGTAGCTCAGAGAGACCGTGCGTTCCGAGATGTGCGGGCGAATAATGATCACGTGTGGACTTCGTGTCATGCCCAGACCTCCTCCATCGCCTTCAGCGCGTCTTGCGCGATGACGATCTTGTGCGCGACCAGCAGGTCACGCGTCGAGAAAGCAACCGACTTTGCCGGGGCGGCTTCGACCTTCTTCTTGGCCTTTGCCTTAGGCGCCTCTTCGCTGTCTGCCTCGGGCTCGGCCACCACGGTTTTCACCGGAGCAGTGCGAACTTCGACGCCCGGAAGGTTTCGGAAGCTTCGATACGTTAAGTCGTCGTAAGCGGGGAGGATCACCAGGACACGTCGCGTGGACTCAGCACCGACCGACTTGAGCAGTTCGGTCGCCGACTTGGTCTTTGCTTCGGTGAAGAGGATCTTCTCAGCCACCAGCACGTTACCAGCCGCGACCTGCGCGTTGAAGGCTCCCAGGATCGCCGCGCGGCGCTCCTTTTTGTTCATCTTCTTGCTGTAATCGCGTGGGGTGATTGCGAGCGCCATACCACCGTGGGCATAGTGCGGGGCGCGAATCGTGCCCTGACGTGCGTTACCGGTCTTCTTCTGCTTGTACGGCTTGCGACCGCCGCCGCGAACTTCGCTGCGGGTCTTGGTCTTTTGCGTACCTTGGCGGCTGTTGGCCTCTTCCGAGACAACCGCTCGGTGAAGCACCGACATGGCAGGTTCGGCTTCGACGATAATCTTTGGCAGGCTGACCTTACCGACGGCCTTGCCCTTCAAATCCTTGACTTCGAGCGTTGCCATTATTTCACCACCTTGTTCAGGGTCACGAGACCACCGTTCGGTCCTGGCACGCTGCCGTCAACAAGCACGAGTCCGCGCTCTGCGTCGATCTTGACGATCTTCAGACCCTTCTGGGTGACCGTGTCGCCGCCCATGCGACCGGGCTTGCGGGTGCCCTTGAAGACACGCTGCGGACCGGTTGCACCGCTCGAGAGCGGTCGGCGGTGGGTCATGTAACCGTGGGTCATGTGCTGGCCCTTAAATCCATAGCGCTTGACGCCGCCTTGGAAACCGCGGCCCTTGCTGATGCCGGTCACGGTGATGTTCTGGCCCTCGTCGAGGACCTCCACACCAATCGACTGACCCAGCTCGAACGCATCGGTCTTCTCGACGCGAAACTCGCGCAGATGGCGAAGGTTCTTACCAACGCCTGACTTCTTCAGGTGACCAAATTTGGGGAACGTCAGATGCTTATCGCTCTGATCGCCGTAGCCGACTTGGACTGCTGCATAGCCGTCCTTGTCCACTGTTTTGAGTTGCGTGACGAACACTGGACCGCACTGGATCACCGTTACCGGGATCGCTCGGCCCTCTTCATCGAAGATGTTCGTCATGCCAATTTTTGTTCCGAGTATTCCCGGGAGCATGACTGCCTCCTATCGTGTTTTAGATACGCTTCGTGCTCGCGACCGACTTCGAAAGTGCAGCGCCCACCAGGAGGTAAGGGATGCAAGAAAGCCGAACGCTAAGAAGCGTGTTGCCTCGGAGACTCCCCGAAGCAATTCGGGAGAATACCCGAGGCAGCCCGTTCGGCGCAACATGGGTTAACGGAGGCGTGGAGTGAAATCGGTATCGGGGCGAACGCGTCGACAGTACGCCGCCATGAGTCGGGCACAGTCCTCCACATCGGTGATGGAAAGCAGTTCGCACGGCGTGTGCATGTACCGCAGCGCGACGCCAAGAATGCCGACGGCCATCCCGTCGCGGTTAAGCTGCATGGCGTTGCCGTCCGTTCCTGTCCCGCCGGGGGCCACATCCACCTGGTAGGGAATCTTCTCGGCCGCGGCACCCTCGCGGATCATGTCGAAGACGATCGGGTTGGCATTCGCGCCGCGCATGACGCTCGGACCTTTACCGACGTCCAGTTGACCATAACGCGTTTTGGTGAGCGTTGGCGAGTCTGTCGCGTGGTTGACGTCGACCGCAAGGCCGCTTTGGGGAGCGATGGCGTAACTGGAAGTCCGCGCCCCGCGGAGACCGATTTCTTCTTGGACGGTCGCGACGGCGTACACGCCGACACCCGGATCGAGGCCGCCGTCTTCTTTGAGCAGGCGCAGCGCCTCGGCGACGATGAACGAACCCATTTTGTTGTCAAAACCCCGGGCGACGGCGCGATCTCCCAGCACATGCTGGAACTCCCACTGGTAGGTGGCCACATCTCCAAGCGATACGATCGCCTCCGCCTCTTCGCGGTTACTCGCGCCGATGTCGATCCATAAATCCTTGATCTCCGGCTTCTTCTTGCGCTCTTCGTCGTCTAGGAGGTGGATCGCTTTTCGCCCAAGAACTCCGGTGATGCGCTCTTTGCCGTGGACCCAGACACGCTGACCGACGATAATCGTGGCGTCGTGGCCGCCGATCGTGCTGAAGTAAAGCATGCCCTCGTCGCTGATGTAGTGGACGATGAACCCGATCTCATCCATGTGCCCTGCAAGCATGATTTTCATCTCAGCCTGCGGGTTGAGGATGGCCATCACATTGCCATGCACGTCGGTGCGGAGTTCGTCGGCGAAGCCCTTGCAGTAGTTCCGATAGACCTCGGCAGCCCGCTCCTCGTAGCCGGAGGGGGAGGGAGTATTGACGATCTCCTTGAAAAATGTCAGCGATTCTGCACGCATGAGGAAATGTTACACGCTTTGCGCTTCACAGGGTTCCTGCACTGTTTGTCCACGTCCAACCGTGCCAAACGTCCCAATCGCGACAGGCTAACGGCCATAATCATGAGAACGTCCGTGCAATGTCGCACGTATATCCCAGGGAATCTTATGAAATCGATCCGAACTGCTTTTGTTCTCTTCACTGTCGCGACGGCCTTCATGGCGCACGCGGAAGACTCGTATAAGATTCGACGGACCCTAACGGAAGGTGCCGTTGAGAAGTACTCCTACAAAAACGTCTTTGACGCCAACATCGACCTGAGCAGCTTCGGTGCACCGAACATGAGCATGACGATGACGCAGTCGATGATCGCCACGATCACCTACGGCAAGGCGGATGCGACCAAGAAGACCACTCCGTTTGACATCAAGGTCACCGAGCACAAGCTTGACATGGAGCCCGCGATGCCCGGCGGCCCCGAGATCCCGACAGAGTTCTCGCTCTCGGGCGCTCTCAACGAACTGAACAGCGTCTCCGATATGAAGGCGGACGGGATGAACGAAACGGTGAAGATGATGAGCGCGGGCGCACTGGACTCGCTGTCCAGCATCTTCGAGTTTCCCGAGGCTGAGATCAAGGTCGGCGAAACGTGGAAGAGCGTGAAGTCGAAGAAGAGCCTTGGTGGCGACACCGATGAAGACATCACGCACAAGCTGGTTGCGGCTGAAAAGCTCGACGGTGTGGACGTCCTCAAGATCGAGAGCAAGGGCAAGGTCACCGTTCGCAACGAGTCCGCAGAAGGCATGGGCATGGGCCCGATGAAGTCGACGACCGAAGTGACCGTGGACTCGATCACGTACCTCAACAAGGCGACCGGTCAGATCGTCAAGACCGAAGCCAAGTCGGTCCCGATGAACATCCTGACTGACATGGGCGGGATGACGATTCCGATGAAGGGCACCTACACGACGCTTATGGAGCTCGTCAAGCCGAAGAGCTGACGCCTAGCGTTACCAAATCGATCGACGGGGTGAGCCTGGAACGGGCTCGCCCCGTTTTGCTGCTGCTGAGACCTCGACAAGGATCTTTGCGAAGATGTCCGCATCGACGTAGCCGCCTACACTGTCCAGCCGATTGGCTTTGCCGTCCACAAAGACGGTCAGGGGAACGGTGGTGACGTTGTACTCTGCGGCCAAGTCAGGACGTTCGTCGGTTGATACGAGCACCGGAATGACTTGCTTCGCCGCGGTCTCGACGCGTGCATCCGCAAAGGTCTCGGTTTGGAGCTTGCGGCACCAGGTGCAGCCGCGAGAACTGAACACAACCATCGCTGGCTTCCCGGACTGAGCGCTCCGCCTGAGGGCGTCTTCATAGCTCAGCGCCCACGGAAGTTTGTTTCCGCTCGCAGGATCGACAGCTATCCTTCCGACGACCAGCGTCACCACGATCGCCGTGATCGTCCATCCAAAGGTTCGCGCTCGGAGGCTCATACGTTTACAGTACCGTAGCTGGGCGAAGACGACCGACAGTCCCGGTTGCCGAGCTCACCAAACAGGTAAATTTTCACACTGCATGGCAAGCCGCACTCTCCAACTCTATAACACCCTTACGCGCAATCTTGAGGAGGTGCAGCTGTCCGAACCGGGCCACCTGAAGTTCTACTCCTGCGGCCCGACGGTGTATAGCTTCGCGCACATCGGAAACTTTCGAACCTTCTTGACCGGCGACTTGGTTTGCCGCACCGCGCGTGCACTGGGCTGGACCGTCAGCTACGTGAGCAACATCACCGACGTTGGACATCTGACGAGCGAGGATCAAGATGGCGGCGAAGACCGGATGGAAAAGGGTCTCAAGTCGAAAGAAGGGCAGGCGTTTGCCAATGTCTGGGACCTCGCCGACTACTACGCCGACTGCTTCAAGTCCGACTGGTTGAAGCTGAACCTCTCCCGGCCGATGGTGTGGCCCAAGGCCACGCAGCACATGCGCGAGCAGATCGCTGCAGTGGAGCAGCTCATCGCAACCGGCAACGCCTACGAAACTCCGACCGGCGTGTACTACGCAGTGGAGAGCTTCGCCGACTACGGCAAGCTGAGTGGGAACGTCAATCGCGACGACCTGATGACCGGCGTGCGCGATGTGGTGCAGGATACGAACAAGCGACACCCCGCCGACTTTGCCTTGTGGAAAAAGGACGATAAGCACTTGATGCAGTGGTATTCCCCGTGGGGCTGGGGATTCCCCGGGTGGCACTTGGAGTGTAGCGTCATGGCGATGGCCTATCTGGGCGAGACGATCGACCTGCATGCGGGTGGCGAAGACCTGATCTTCCCGCACCACGAGTGCGAAATCGCACAGTCCGAGGCGCTCACCGGCAAGCCGTTTGCACGGCATTGGATGCATACGCGCTTCCTCCAGGTTGACGGCGAGAAGATGTCGAAGAGTCTGGGCAACTTCTACACGGTTCGGGACCTAGTGGAAGGCAAGGGCGCGGATCCACTCGGATTACGATACGCTCTCATCAGCCAGAACTACGGCACGCCTCACAACTTCACGCTGGACTTGCTTCGCGATGCGAGTTCAAAAGTTGAGCGGTACCGGCTCTGCCGGATAGCGGCGGATGCCGCAATCGCTGCAGATCGGACCGGTGAAGACACGATTGGCGAGACTCTTTCGGAGCTCTATGAAGAGACGCTCGACGCCATGTGCGACAACTTGAACACGTCAGTTGCGCTCGCCAAGGCGCTTGAAGGTACCAAAGTCATCTTGCGTGAGGGCGACGGCTTGTCGGCTGCGTCCGGTCGCGCTGCCGTGCGATTTCTTGGACAAATCAACGCGTTGCTGGGGATCGTCGAGCATGACGAGGCCGTTGCGGAATCGAGCGCTGGCGCAGTGGATGAGGCCAAGATCGGCGCGCTCGTGGCAGCACGGACTGCGGCTAAAGCGGCCAAAAACTTCGCTGAGGCGGATCGGCTTCGGCAGGAGTTGGACTCGATGGGCATTGAGCTTCGGGATACCCCGGAAGGGACGACCTGGAAAAAGAAGTCTGCGCTCGTTTAAGTGTGCAGGCTCCGTCCAGAAGAGACGGTGACTTCCGAGCCCTGGGCATCCACGACCGCTTTGCCGTAGCACAGACCGGTACCGACCTCGACGAGGCTGAGTGGCGCGATCAGGCTGGGTCTCCCCCGGCAGATGGGTCAGAATGCGCTGCGGACGATCTCTTAGCTCAGGAGCCCAGGAAGGCCGGCACAGCCTTTAACCTCTTCGTGCCGCATCAATCGCGGCGACGTCAATTTTGCCCATCGTCATCATCGCGTTGAAGGCTCGTTCGGCCTGTTCGCCGCCCGCTGCCAGACCCTCAATGAGCGTTCGCGGCTCGATCTGCCACGAGACTCCCCAGCGGTCCTTGCACCAGCCACACGCGCTCTCCTGGCCGCCATTATCGACAATCGCGTTCCAGTAGCGGTCAGTCTCTTCTTGGTCCTCGGTCATGACTTGGAACGAGAACGCCTCCGACTGGCTGAAGAAAGGACCCCCGTTGAGGCCCATGCACGGGATCCCCATGACGGTGAAATCCACGGTCAGGACATCTCCCTTCTTGCCATTCGGAAAGTCGGCTGGCGCGCGATTCACCCCGGTGACTCGGCTGTCAGGGAACGTCGCAGCGTAGAATTCGGCCGCTGCTTCGGCGTCCGCTTCGAACCACAGGCAGATAATGTTCTTCGGTCCCATGGTGTTTGCCCATGCTACCCATGGCCAAGCAAACGGCCCGATGGACTGGGTCCATCGGGCCGGTACCGCTCATGATGTCGAGTGGTTAGACGGTCGCGCGGACCTTTTGCAGGACGCTCTCCAGGAAGACCGCGTTCGTGGGCGTTTTCTTCAGGAGCTTGATGAGCGAGTCGGTTGCCTCGTAGCTCTTGTCCTGGTTCGCGAGCAATCGGTGCAGCTGCACCACGCCGTCGAACTGGTTCTTGTCGAACAGTGCTTCTTCGTGGCGAGTGCTTGATCGCTTGACGTCGATGGCTGGCCAAATACGGCGCTCGGCGAGTTCGCGATCCAAAACGATTTCCATGTTGCCTGTGCCCTTAAACTCTTCGAAGATCGCCTCGTCCATCTTCGAGCCGGTCTCGACGAGGGCGGTGGCAATGATCGTAAGCGAGCCGCCTTCTTCGATGTTTCGCGCCGCACCGAAGAATCGGCGTGGGCGGTAAAGAGCAGCAGGATCCAAACCTCCCGAGAGGGTGCGACCGCTTGGGTTGATGGTCAAGTTCGAAGCGCGCGAAAGACGGGTGATGGAATCGAGCAGCACGACGACATCGCGGCCCGATTCGACGAGCCGCTTGGCTTGGTCGAGGCAGAGCTCGGTAACCCGCATGTGGTTCTCGGCCGGTTCGTCGAATGTCGAGCTGATGACCTGCCCCTTGACGAATCGCTTCATGTCGGTGACTTCTTCCGGTCGCTCGTCCACCAACAGCACCATGAGGTAGACCTCGGGGTGGTTGATGGCGACCGAGTTGGCGATCGTCTTGATGATCGTCGTCTTACCAGCCTTGGGTGGCGCGACGATCAGTCCTCGCGATCCCTTTCCGATTGGCGCGATCAAGTCGATAATGCGAGCGACGATGCTCTCCGGACCGATCTCCATTCGGATGCGCTCATCGGGGAACAACGGTGTCAGGTTCTCGAAATCGCGTCGCACTGCCATCTCAGGCGATTGGGTGCCGAGGCCGTTCACGCTCTCGACGCGCAGCATCCCGCGGTACTTCTCGCCCTCTTTGGGAGTTCGGATCAGGCCGAAGACGATGTCACCTTGGCGCAAAGCAAAGCGTTTGATTTGGCTCTGCGAAACGTAGATGTCGGCGTTACCAGGGGCGTAGTTGTCACGGCGGAGGAAACCCCAGCCATCGTGCAGGATCTCAAGGATCCCTTTGCCGTAGATTGCTTCTTGCTCGGCGTTGGTCTTTTCCAGCAGCATCTCGATCACGGCGCTGCGGTCTGAACTCAGATCAATCTTTGCCTTCTTGCATTCCTTGGCCAGGTCCGTCGCGGTCATCCGGTCGAAGTGGTTGAAATCGATTTCAGGCATCTGCTCCAGGTCGCCGGCCTGGTCCATGTTTGGAAGGCCCTGGCGTCCTTTGCCGCCTCCGCCTCCGCCTCGCTTGCGGTTGCCCTGCGAGCCGCCGCCTCCACCGCCTCCGCGGGGTCGAAAAGTGTGGGTCATTGGTGTGCCAGATTTTGTCATAGGAGACTCGGTGTGTGAGAAAGTGGGGGCAGGTGATCCTCCCAGGATTCCGACGAGACGGACTACGCCGACCAGCGGAGAAAGCAAGGGAAGGGACTAGGCAGATTCGTTCAGTATCGCGATGTAAGGAAGATTTCGATACCGCTCTGCGTAATCTAATCCGTATCCTACCACAAAGGCGTTCGGAATTTCGAAACCAACGTAATCAATGAGCGCATCGTGCTCACGGGCTTCGGGTTTGGAGAGCAGCGTGACAACGCGGAGGGACCTCGGACGTCGGGTGCCAAGCAACTCCTTGAGGTGCTTCAGCGTGAGGCCGGTATCGACAATGTCCTCGACGATGAGCACGTGCTCGCCTTCGATCGACTTGTCCAAGTCCTTGCGTATCTGTACGACGCCGCTACTGCTCTTGGCGTTACCGTAGCTGCTGACTTGGACGAAGTCCACCGTGATTCGGTCGCCCAGGCGGCGTGAGAGGTCGGCGAGGAAGTACAGCGAGCCTTTGAGAACTCCGACAAGCATGATCGGTTCGTCGCCGTAATCGGCCTCGATCTGCGCAACCAGCTCGGCAATCCGGGCGACGATCTGGTCTTCGGTGAGCAGGGGAGTTAGATGGGTTTCGTCGTAGCGCATGCGGTGCGGTCATTATGCCCGCTCACCTGCACCTTCGTGTACAGGTCCGGTCGACGCGTACCCAGCACGTCGTACTCATACTCGCCGGGCTTGATCACCACATGCTTGTCGCGCGCTCGCTCCAGGTCGAGGTCGGCGATCAATGTGATCGAGCCGTCGCTCGCCGAGGCAAGCACTGCACCACTGGCATCAATAATCTTGCTCCGGCCGATGAAGTCAGTTCCGCGCTCCGACCCGATGCGATTGGCCGTGATCACGTGCATTCGATTCTCCGCAGCACGGGCGATACAAACGTGGTCGGCGGAGACTTCCGCACCAATCGGCCAGTTTGTTGGAAGACAGAGAATGTCGGCCCCTTCCAGCGCGAGTGCACGCGCCGCTTCGGGAGGGCGCTGATCATAGCAGATCAGGATCGCGATACGGCCCACGGCCGTATTGTAGAGTGGTAGCTCGTCGCCGGGAGTCGCAAACCGGTCGAATCCAATGAAGGGAAGATGTAGCTTGCGATAGACCTGCAGCGGGAGGCCGGGTTGGAGCAGTGCTGCTGAGTTGTAGAGCCTGCCCTCCGATTCCTCTGCGAAGCCAATGACGGCCATGATCTCAAGCTCGTCGACCGCCGCTTGCAAGCGGGCAAAGTAGGAAGAATCAGGACTGCACTCAATCGCGATGCCGCGCGCTTCGTCCTCGGAGTTTGCGCAGTAGCCGGTCAGGTAGCACTCGGGAAAAACGGCAAGTTGCACCTTCTCGGCAGCGAGCGACCGGAGGTGCTCGATGGCAAAGTCAGTGTTCGCCTTTGGGTTCCCAAAGACCACGCTGCTCTGTACCGATGCAACTCTCACCATTCTCTCACTCCTTCCATATCGCCCGCGTGATCACCCCCGTATGTTACACGGGAGTCCATCCGCGAGGTCACCTTGAACTTGGGTACAACCTTTGTCAGCATGGCAGACCGGTACGAACCCTCCCAATTTGAGGCCGCATGGCGGGCGCGATGGAAGGAGGCCGATCTCTTTCGAACCCGTGAAGAAGAGGGGCGGCCAAAGTTCTACGGGCTCGATTTCTTTCCGTATCCCAGTGGCGCGGGCCTGAGCGTCGGGCATTGCCGCAATTACATCCCGACCGATGTTTTGTGCCGAATGAAGTACATGCAGGGCTATAACGTCTTGCACCCCATGGGATTCGACGCGTTCGGCCTGCCCGCTGAGAACGAGGCGATTAAGCGGCAACGGCACCCCGGCGCGATGGTGGAAGAGTACGGAGCAACCTACCGCCGCCAGATGGAGCTCATCGGAAACAGCTACGACTGGTCGCGCAGCTTCTACAGTTCCGATCCTCGCTACTACCGCTGGACACAATGGATTTTCATAAAGCTGTACGAGAAGGGGCTTGCCTTTCGGTCTCTCGCCGCTGTCAACTGGTGCCCCAAGGATCTCACCGCGCTCGCGAATGAGGAGGTTGTTGGCGGGCTGTGCGAGCGGTGCGGAACGCCAGTCGAGAAGCGCGCCATCCCGCAGTGGTTCTTCAAGATCACGGAGTACGCCCAGCGACTGATCGACGACCTGGACGAGCTGGATTGGCCCGATGGCATCAAGAATCAGCAGCGGAACTGGATCGGTCGAAGCGAAGGCGTCGAGTTCGAGATGAAGCTGTCGGGACCAGGGATCGGTAACGACCGTGCCGTCGATCTCGATTCAGACCGACCGGCGAGCAAGCCGCTGAGCTTCCGCGTTTTCACCACGCGCATCGACACCATTTTCGGCATGTCGTTCTGCGTCTTAGCACCGGAACTCCCCCTTGTGGATCGACTCATCGAGATGGCCGGTGCAGAACACGCGACGGCGATGCGCACGTACCAGCGCGAAGCGGTGGCGATGTCGGAGACGAGCCGACAGGCAGAGGGTCGTGAGAAGACCGGCGTCTTCACCGGCTACTACGCAACCAACCCGGCTACCGGCCAGAAGGTGCCGGTTTACATCGCCGATTACGTCCTGATGGGTTACGGGACCGGGGCGATCATGGCCGTGCCTGCGGGCGATCAGCGCGACTTTGAGTTTGCCAAGCAATTCGGCATCCCTGTGGTCGCGATCCAGGATCCGAGCGACGAGTGGCTTGCCGAGCAAGGGATTACACGCGAGGCTTATCACGCCGACCCGAAGTGCGCCCGAAACGCGTTCATTTCCAAGGACGCGCCCCTCATCAACGCTGGCGAGTACTCGGGCATGCCGTCCGCCGAAGCCGCCACAAAACTGGGCGAGTGGATCGAGGCCAGTGAACTCGGACAGCGGAAGATCCAGTACCGACTGCGCGATTGGTTGATCAGCCGGCAGCGCTACTGGGGTTGCCCGATCCCGGTTGTCTATGACGGCGACGGCACGATGGAGATCGTCTCGGACGACTCGCTTCCGGTCACGCTGCCCGAAGTCGCCAATTACGAGCCCAGTGATGACGGAAGTAGCCCATTGTCGCGCATCGACGAGTTTGTCAACGTCACCACCGCCGATGGCACGCTGGGACGGCGTGAAACCGACACCATGGGCGGCTTTGCCTGCAGCAGCTGGTACTTCCTGCGATTCATCGATCCGCATAACGATGAGGAGGCTTGGGATCCCGCCAAGGCCGCGTATTGGATGCCGGTGGACGCCTACGTCGGCGGGGCCGAGCATGCGGTTATGCACCTTCTATACGCCCGGTTTTGGACGAAGGTGCTTTACGACCTGGGCCTCGTCCAGGTGAAGGAGCCGTTCCGGCGGCTGCAGAACCAGGGGCAGGTGCTGGCGATGACGCCCTACCGCAAGCCGCGGCCGGGAGAAACCCTGCAGATCGGCGAAGATGGTGTGCTCGTGAGCTTCGAAGAAGCAAAGGCCATGCCCGAGGACGAGCTGATGTGGCGCTGGGCGCGCATGAGCAAGAGCAAGGGGAACGTCGTCACACCCGATGAGGCAGTCGAGCAGTTCGGTGCAGACGCTCTGCGCATGTACGAGCTCTTCGTCGCACCGTTCGACGCTGACGTGCAGTGGTCGAACGAAGCGATGCAAGGGGCGGTCCGGTTCCTCTCGCGAGTCTTCAAGTGGACATCAGAAGATGCCGCGCTCTACGATCCGACTTGGAAGGACCGGATCGACACCATAGAGCTGGACGACACCGCGAGAGCTTTTCGCCGCGAGACGCACCAGCTTATCGACAAGGCGACGCGCGACATTGACCGGTTCGCGTTCAACACGTACGTCTCGTCGATGATGAGCGCTATGAACGCTTACAACGATCTGCGCAAGTCCGCTCCCGAGCCCAACGAAGGCGTCCGTCTTGCCCTAAGCGAGGCGATGGAGTCGCTCATTCTGGTGCTCAGCCCGTGCTCGCCCCACACTGCCGATGAGATCTGGTCCACGGCCATGGGCAAGTCGGGCTTCACGTACTGCGCTGACTGGCCGGTGGCTCGCCCCGAGCTTGCAGCAGCGGACTCGATCACAGTCGCGGTTCAGGTCAACGGCAAGCTCCGAGACAGCTTTGATGTCCCTGCGTCAGCGACCCCTGCCGAGATCGAGGCAGCGGCGCTCATTCGCGAGCGGGTGCGCGCCCACACGGACGGCAAGACGGTGCGAAAAGTCATCGTCGTCCCCGGTAAGCTCGTGAATATCGTGGTGGGTTGATGCGATCAAATCCGTACGCTTTATTCTTTGGTCTGCTGGTGCTTGGCGCGTGTGCCCCAGCAGCTCCCGAGGGGCCGCCAGCAATCGCCAGTGAGTCCGAGTACCGTGCCGCTCAGCAGGAGGCGAAGACTCTTAGCTTGGATGCATTGAAGCAGTTCCGAGACGGGGTCATGCTTGACGAGGTCCAAAAGAACGGGCTCATCCGAGCGGGGCAGCTCTTCGACCGCATGATCGCCTACGATCCCAAGCAGCCGGGACACTACCTGGGAGCGATCAAGGCGAATTTGGCGGTCGAGGATGATGCAGGAGCCATCAAGTATTTCGAGGCTGCACGCAAAGTGTGCGAGGGGGCCAACGATCGGGTGTCGCTGGCAGAGCTCTATGGCGACATGGGGCTTGCTCACTACGGGCAGGGCAACTACGGCAAAGCGCTTGAGTTCATCGAGGAGGCGCGAACGCTTGAGCCGCAGAACGTGGACTATCTGACCAGTGAATTGATGGTGCGGCTGGAGACCCGTGAGCCGGAGCGCGTGAACGAGCTCGTGGCAGAGGCGAAGAAGATCCCGGTCCACCCGCCGCGGCTGGATAAGCTCATCAAGCTCGTGGCGATGAGCAAGAGCGAAGATGACAAAAGCCCCTAAGGACGACGCTCAGGACGGGCCTCTGCAGCGAATGCGCCACTTGGGGATTCGCAGCGCATCGCCGGTAGACCTAGTTGCCGTCGCGATGAGCGCAGACGAGGCGGGAGCCATCAAGAGCGAGGATAGTGCGCGTGCCCTGGTCCGTCGGTACGGGATTAACCTCCTCGGCGACCTGGGAGCGGGCGACCTGGTGGATCAAGTTGGAGTTTCCAGCTACGAGGCCTGCCGTTTGCTAGCGGCCATCGAAATCGGCAGGCGCGCTGGTGTCTCCGCCAAAGGGGAAGTACGAACGATCTCCAACGCCGAGGACATTGTCCAACTGTTCGCCCACCTCAGAGATGAACGGAAGGAGCACTTCTGTATCGCTCTACTGAACTCCAAGAACGGCGTCATCGGAATACGAACGATTCACATTGGAACGGTAAACATGTCGGTGGTGGGCCCACGCGAGGTCTTTCGCGAGGCGATCCGCGAAGGGGCGGTCAGTATCATCGCGGTACATAACCATCCCAGCGGCAATCCGGAACCGAGCCCGGAAGACCTGCACATCACGCTCAGGCTCAGCGAGCTTGGCAAGGCGCTGGATGTAAAGTTGCTCGACCACGTCATAATTGGGCACGCCGACTGGGTGAGTCTGGCGGCGCGCGGTGTCCTATGAATTGGGAAGAGATTATTGAAGACCTAAGACCCACGCTTGATCGGATGCATCAAGCACGCGAGGCCGCACTGAAAGAGTCGCGGGCGCTCATCCAGATTTCGAGCAAGGCGATCCGGCACGTCCATCGTAAGCAATTCGATGCGGCGGAGACCCTGGTGGCCGAGGCGCGAAGCATGAGCCGCAAAGCGCGGCAAGCGGTGGCCGCAACCCCTGAGATTCTTTACGCTGGCTACCTGCAGGACGCCGAGAAAGAGATGGTCGAAGCGGCGGCCGTGCTGGCGATCACCCTTGGGAAGCCCATTCCGTCTCCCCAGGAGTTGGGCGTGCAGGTCACGAGCTACCTGAATGGGATGGGCGAGGCGGCGAGTGAAGTCCGGCGCTACCTGCTGGACGAACTCCGCGGCGGGCGCTACGACAGCGCAGAACGGATTCTTCAGGTCATGGAGTCGATCTACGACGACCTCATTACATTTGACTATCCGGACGGGCTAACGGGTGGTTTGCGGCGCACGTGCGACGCGCTGCGTGCGGTCATCGAGCGGACCCGCAGCGACCTCACGATGACGCTTAGCCAAGGTGAACTCCTCCGCGCCCTGCGCGAATCCCGTGAAGACAAGAAGTAAACAAAAAAATGCGGGTGCAATCCCCAAAATGGGAAGCGCACCCGCCTTGGTTTGTGCGAGCTTTACTCGCCGACCATCTCCCACGACTCCGACATGATCAAGTAATCGAACTGATCGACCGTGTCGTCACCGTTCAGATCCGCCATCGCATCGTAGGCTAGGTCAAGCTTGACCGTATCGAACGCGGCGCTCAGTCGCAAATAGTCGAACTGATCGACGGTGTTATCGTCGTTGATGTCGCCATTGATGAGGGTTCCGAAGTTCAATCCGCTCAGCCCGGCATTCGTCACGTTGACGTTCGAGATCTTGCGGCTGAGCCAGTGGGTGCCCTTGACCGTGATATCGTAGCTCCCGCGGCTCATGAGCGTTGTGTTGAAATTCCCGCTGGCGCTACCTGCTACGTCGATCGTTTCGACGAGCGTGCTTGTGCCCGGCTGGTACAGCTGAACCCGCATCGTCTGCTTGCTTGGATCTCCCAGGAAGCCGCCGAGCATGGCGTTTCCGCTTGCAGGGGCGAGCTCGGTCGGCACAATTCCGACCCCAACTGCCGATACGCCCGATTGGGATGCGCCGGGCTGCAGTCGGAAGATGTGCTGGAAGTCGGTTGCCTGGTCGTCCGCATAGAAGCTCGGCGGTACCTGATTGTTCAGGATCGAATCCTTGACCATGTTTGACAGGACCGTGCGCACGTTCTGGTAGAAGCCCGCCTGATAGGCGGAAACCGCGGGCGACATGGCCCGCACGAAGAGTTGCGGATTTGCATTATTCGTGTTGGTGTAGGTGAACATCTGCTGACCCGTGTTGTAAACCAACGTATCGTTGAAGTTCTCAGCCGAGTGGCATTGCATGTCCAGATAAGGGAAGTAGTTGACATCGTAGATGTCCGCGGCACCGGTCTTCTTGTTGGTTACCTTCCAGTCGATGTGCAGAACGGCCTGCTTGGGACCCATCGAGCGGAGTGTGAAGACGTAGTCGAAGTCCAGCACGTTGCCGACTCCGTTGACTTCTTCAAACGCATGGGCAATGCCTGTGCTGGGCGAAGCCTGGGTGGAGACATCGAAGTGGCACACCTGGTACTCACGCGGCTGGCCCGAATCGGACGTGCGCTTTGCTCGGTACCAAGCCGAAATCTGGTAGGCATAGTCCTTGCCGCCGAAATCCAGCTTGCCGGGGCTGAAAGTGGAGTTGCCAAAGCCTCCCTGCATCCACATGGAGAGGCCGGGCTCAAACCACTGGAACTGGAACGGATTTGCCCCACTGGCGCCAATGGTGAAAGTGAAGGCCAAGTTGATGCTTGCGACGCTGCAAGCGACGGCGACATAGACAAGTTTCTTCATAGCTTCTTGTATTCCGGAGGACGGTGGACTAACCCAACCTTAAGAGTGTACGACACCTTTTTCTGGTGAGGGCGCGAATGTTACCTTCGCCGTTTCGGAGTTTATGCGCGAATAATGCGCATGGCGCGCATTCGGCGGAAAAGCTCAGTTCAAACTGAACTCAAAGTGACTACTGCATAGAGGACCGCAAATCATCACGATGATCATGCAAACGACAGGCAGTGCAAGTCAATGAGTGAGATGGTAGCGGCGGGCGGACTCGAACCGCCGACCTAACGGGTATGAACCGTTTGCTCTAACCAACTGAGCTACGCCGCCAAGCAGAAACCTATTATGGCCGGGCGGGGGCTGTAACTGCAAGCAGGGCCTTACAGGCGCACGCCCATCGTATCAAGAATCCGCTGTAGTTCGTCATCCGAAGCATATGCCACGACGATCTTTCCGCCCTTCTTCGAAGTCTGCAGGGAAGTCTTCGAACCAAAGTACTGGCTAAGGCTCGACTCTAGGGCTCGCAGATTTGGATCCAGCTTTCGCTTTTCCTTAACCTTGTCCTGCTTGGCCGTCATCATTCCCTTGACGAGAGCCTCGACCTGTCGTGCGTTGAGAGAGAATCGGATAATCCGCTCGTATGCGTCAAGTTGCTCTTCAGCCGTGGGCAGTGCCAAGAGGGGGCGCACGACGCCCTCGCTCACACTACCGTCCAGCAGCGCATCTTGAATATCATTCGGAAGCCGAAGCAAACGCATAGTGTTCGCGACGGCGGGCCTGCTCTTTCCGACCCGTTTGGCGATCATTTCGTGGGTGAGATCGAACTCGCGTTGGAGTTGCTCGTAGGCGCGTGCGCACTCAATGGCCGAGATGTCCTCACGCTGGATGTTCTCGATGAGCGCCATCTCGAGCGAGGCTTGTGCGCTCGCCGCTCGGATGTGAACAGGCACCTCCTTCAGCCCCACCAACTTTGAGGCGCGGAGACGGCGCTCACCAGCGATGAGCTCGTACTTATCGGTGCCAACGGGGCGCACGACGAGCGGCTGGATCACACCGACGGCGCGGATGGAGTCCGCAAGTTCCTTGAGGCTGTCTTCTTCAAACTGGGTGCGCGGCTGGCGCTGGTTCGCTACGATCAGCGAAGTGGGCAAGACGGTTGTTTCCTTAGCGCCCGCCACCGGAGTCTTAGGTGCCTTGGCGACGGGTGCCTTGGGCTTCTCCTTGGGCGCGGAGACCGCCGCGCGGTCCGTCATCAGGTGGCTGAGACCCTTGCCGAGACCCCTTCTCATCGAACAAGTCCTTGAGAAGAAGGTTCGTTTGCCAAACGAAGAAAACGCATCCTCAGAGTATGACTCCAAGGATGCGCCGTTCGCTTTGAATGCGGGGAAATTATCCGCCGTTTCGCAGCAAGCTGAGGATCGACTGGGGCTGCTGATTCGCCTGGGCGAGCATCGACATACCGCTTTGCTGCAGGATCTGCAACTGCGTGTACCGTGTCATTTCCGATGCCATGTCGGCATCGCGAATCTGGCTTTCCGCCGCGGTGAGGTTCTCTTTGGCGACGCCAAGGGATCGAACGGTGCTCTCCAAGAAGTTTGATTGGAACGAGCCGAGGTCACCGCGCATCGTGGCAAGTTGGCTGATCGCCGCGTCAATGATCTGCATGGCCTGGTTGGCACCTGCTTGATTCGTAACGTCGAGCGAACCGATGCTCTGTCCCGCAATCGCAGCGGTCCCGAGGTTGGCTGCGAAGGCCGTTGGCATGGCGTACTGGACACTCTGGTTCGAATTTGCGCCGATCTGGAACTGAACAGCGCCGCTCGAGATGGTGCCGATGCTGACGGTACCGCCTGGCCAGTTCTGGTTACCTCCTGCGGTCAGAGTGAGAACGTTGCCGTACGTGTCCGTGAGTTTCAAACCGGAGTCGCCGGGGCCGCGTCCACCCTGGAATGCGACGGTGGTTGCACCATTGGTCGTGGTCGCAGTCACGTTGTATACGCCGTTCACCCCAGTGAGCGCAGTCGTTGCGGTCGTGTGGATGATGCCGCTCGGGTCGCTCAGGTTGATCGGAAACTGGGAACCGGGAGTGGTGTTCGTGAGCCGAATCGACACGTTTGGACCTGCCGCCACTGCACTCGCGACAACACCGGTCTGACCGGACAGATCGTTGATCTTGTTGATCATCGACTGGACGGTGTCCGTTCCGTTACTGGTGAAGCTGTAGCCGTTCAGGACGAACGTGCCTGGGGTTGCGATCGTGGTGTTGACGGTGGCATACGTAGCACCGCCGGTCAGCGCGGCTGCGGAGGCTGGGGTGGTTTGGGCCAGCGTGACGTTGCCGTTCTGAACGGTGTAGCCGCCGAAAGAGCTTCCGACGTACAGGCTCTGGGCGATGGTGGAATTCGTGATGGCCGCCGAAACACCCGCAGTGCCATCAAGCAGCTTTTTATTGCCCCACTGAGTCGTGCGGGCAATGCGGTCGATGGAGTCCACCAACGAGCGGATCTGCTGTTGGTTGGCCTGTAGCTGGGCCGAATCGACGACTGCCGTGTTGGCGGAGTGGACCGAGATGCCGCGCATATCACGCAGCAGGCGCTGTACTTCGTCGAGGGCACCCTCAGCCGTCTTCGCCATGTTGACGGCGTCTTGCGAGTTACGGATCGCTTGATCCAGACCCTTGAGCTGGGACCGCATCCCTTCGCTGATGATCAGACCCGCTGGGTCGTCTCCCGCGCTGTTGATGCGAAGACCGGTGCTCAAGCGCGTGATGCTTCCGCCCAGCATATCAACTGTCTGGGTGAGGTTGCGCAGCGCGCCCATGGCTTGAATGTTTGTATTGATCCGCAGGCTCAAGGTTGACTCCTTCGATGCAGCGCCCAAGGAAAATTCGAAAATTCCTTCAGCGACATGTGAATTCTAGGAGTGACTGTGGAAAAACTTGAGGCCCAATTGGGTGAGACGCAAAAAAGCCCTGCCGCAGATGGGCAGGGCGAGCATTTGATGGTGGTCTTGAACTAGCGGCACGGATTGGTTCGGTAGGTACCGAACTCAACGATGGAGTAACCGCCACGGTAGTCCTCTTCTAAGATGTACTGGTGGTAGACGGCGTCGCGGCGACCCCATGGGTCGTCGAACTCGTGGCGAGCGACGATCTGGGCTCCGCCGCGGCCTTCGCGGACTGACTCGATCGCGTATCGGCGAGTCCGAGTTCCGTTCACCGCGTCGTTCATCAGGTCATAGAAGTCGTCAGAGTTAATGCTGTAAGCCCGCCCGTTCTCATTCCGGATTGCGATGCGCGACCGACGCGGCAGCATCGAGTCCAAAGCACGCATATCGCGCCGCTCAAACGTTCGGACCAAATCCCGGACTGCGACGTCAAGCTCGTAGTTGCTGTCATACCGGTCGTATCGATCCTGGTACCGCCAGTCGCACTCGCGATCGTCGTAGGTGAACGACCAGTGCGGCAGGTTGATGCTGATCCGGATTCCGCTGACGTAGCCTGGCAAATGCGGGTACGCGTACCATGGCGAGAAGACGCACCGATCGTCGTAGTCGAATCGATAGTAGGGGTACGAGAAGTTGTCATCGCGCCAGTTAGAGTCGTAGTGGTAGTAGCCTCGGCGCGTGTTGGGACGAGTCCGGGCTTCGCGGTTCGCGCGCTGAGCGATTTCGTCGTCCGTAGGGAAGCGGTAGGTACTGGGCTGCCGCGAATCCCCATCCCGGTCGTTGTTTCTTCCTCGGGCGGCCGAGTTGCTATTCGTGCCGTACTGGATGACCCCGGAGCGTCCTGACCGCCGCCCGATCAGACTATCGTCGCCCCCTGAGTTGCCGGTCCGGCGGCTACCGTTGTCACGATTGTCCGAATCCCGGGTACGCGGGGGAGGGTTACGCTCGCCAGATTTGCTATCTGAATTGCCGCCGCCACCTGAACTCTGGCCACCGCTATTACCGCCTCCTTTACCGCCGCGTGGCTTGCCGAGCAGTCCGTCATCGGCGATGGCAGTGGCGAAGAGGGCGATTGCCGCAATGAGTGAGAGTGAACGATGGATAGTCATCTGGGTCTCCTATGTAAGCATGAACGGTCTGTCGGGAAGGTCGTGTCATAGGTCCTAGTCCTCGCATGGTCCAAACTGAGGGCAATGCCAATCCGAGTCTTGTTTGTCTGCACCGGAAACATCTGCCGCAGCCCGCTGGCCGAAGCGATGTTTCGCAAGTACGCCGAAGAGGCGGGGGCCAGCGACCTCTTTGAAATCGATTCGGCGGGCACCGGCGGTTGGCATGCCGGGGAGTTAGCGGACCCACGGACGCTGGCCGTCGCGCGCGCGCTTGGCTGTCCGACTTCACACCGAGCGCGGCAGGTCCGGCCCACAGATTTCGAGGAGTTCGATCACATGGTGCTCATGGACCATCAGAACATTCGCGACCTTAAGCGCCTTGGGACGGGTACCGCCGAGTTCAGTTTGATGCTAAGTTGGGACCCGAAATCGACTCGAGAGGAGGTCCCGGACCCCTATTACGGGGGCCCGGAAGGGTTCAGCGAAATGGCCGCGATGCTGGAGCCAGCGTGCCGCGGCCTTCTCCAGATCCTGACCCCGCGAGGCACGATCTAGAACTCCCCGGTACGTTTGCCGATATAATAGCCGTGATGAATAGAAATCTCATTCGAGGTGTAAGACAATAAGAAGGTTTCGATCGCGCCCGCAACGTGACCCGGGCCCAGACATCAACGAGCGCGTCCTTCGTTTCCGCGACCTGCGAGTGATCTCCGCCGATGGGAGTCAGGCAGGCATTATGCAGAGCCGCCAGGCGCTGAATCTCGCCAAGGAAGCCGGCCTTGATCTCGTGCTGGTGACAGCCACCGCCCAGCCTCCCGTCGCCCGCATCACCGACTACGGCAAGTATAAATACATGACCGAAAAGCGGGAGAAGGAGAACAAGAAGCAAAAGCAAGAATTAAAGGGTATAAAGATGAGTCCGCGAATCGCGGAGAACGACGTGCAGACTCTTTTGAGTAAGACACGGAAGTTTCTCGAGGAGGGGCACAAGATCCGAGTAGTCTGCCAGTTCAAGGCGCGAGAAATCACGCACCCTGAGATTGGTCATCAGAAGATGATCCGCTTTGCCGAAGCGTTGTCTGAACTCTCGGTGATCGAACGGCCACCTTTGCTAGAAGGTCGCCAGATGATCATGATCTTGAACCCCAAACCGAACGTACCAGGAAAATCAAATGCCAAAGATCAGAACAAACAAGACGGCCGCGAAGAGGTTCAAGATCACGGGCTCGGGGAAGATAACTCGACGGAAGAGCGGGAATAGCCACATGTTCTTCAATAAGAGTCACTCCCGACGCCGACGTCTTGAAGGCGAGCCGGTGCTCTTCAAGGGAGAGCGCAAGCGCGTCCGACGCATGCTCGTCATCTAGGACCGCGACTCGCAACTAGCTGCTGGATCTCCACCGCTACCGCCCGAAAGGGCTGGGACCCGGTCCAGCCAACAACCATACACACAAGAGAGGTAACAGAAAAATGGCCCGCGTAAAACGTGGAATCATGCGCCACAAGCGCCATAAGAAGATCATCAAGGCCGCCGAAGGATATTGGGGCCGTAAGAAGAGTCTTTTCCGCCGTGCCAATGAGCAGGTGATGAAGAGCGGCCAGTACGCCTTCCGCGACCGCCGCGCTAAGAAGCGAGATTTTCGCCGACAGTGGATTGTCCGCATTACCGCCGCCTGCGAGATGTGCGGCGTGAAGTACAACCACCTGATCTCCGGTCTCACCAAGCAAGGAATCGAAGTCAACCGCAAGATGCTGAGCGAACTTGCCATCAGCGACATGGACGCGTTCCGTGCACTGGTGTCGCAAGTCGTGCCGGCCAAGGCGTAAAGCCACAAACCCCAATAGAGAGCGGGGTGAGTTCCGAGTGGAACTCACCCCGCTTGTTTTGTGGACCTGAGGAGGTCAGTCCTCCTCGTGATCCTTGCGAGTCTTCTCGAACTGGGCGATGAGTGCCTGAGACTCTTGCTCCGGCAGCGGATCGTAGTGCGAAAACACCTGCTTGAAGCGTCCGCGCCCCTTGGTGATGGACCGAAGATCAAGCGCATACCGCATCATCGTGGCCATCGGGACGTGGGCATGCACTTCTGTGCGCCCTGGCGAGCTCGGCTCCATGCCGTGCATGCGTCCTCGGCGCGTGTTCAGGTCTCCGACGACATCGCCGACGGTCGTATCCGGGACGTCCACGTGCACTTCGAGCACTGGCTCAAGAATCACCGGTGAGGCGTCCGCAGCGGCGTTGCGTAGTGCCAGTGAGCCCGCGACTTTGAACGCCATTTCGTTCGAGTCCACGTCGTGATAGCTGCCGTCGGTGACCGTCGCCTTGAGGTCGATCACCGGATAGCCAGCAACCAACCCTCGATCCATGGTCTCGCGAATTCCCTTCTCGATGGCTGGAATGAAGTTCTTGGGGATGGCACCCCCAACGACCTTCGACTCGAATGCGAAGCCGGTTCCACGCTCCAAGGGTTCGACCGTGATCCAGCAATCGCCGAACTGACCCTTGCCGCCCGTTTGGCGCTTGTGGCGACCCTGGGCCTTGGCCGGTTTGCGAATGGTCTCGCGGTAGGGAACCTTGGCTTCCTCTGTCGCGACAGCGACGCCAAACCGAGTCTTCAGCTTTTCGATGGCACTCTCGAGGTGGATGTCACCCATGCCTTGAAGAATCTCTTGGTGGAGCGACGCATCGCGGTCGTAGCGCAGTGTCGGATCTTCCTCCAGCAACCTTGTGAGAGCTGGACCGAGCTTGTCTTCGTCGGTCTTACTGACCGGGCGGATCGCCGTGCGGTAGATCGGCTCGGGAAACTCAATGCCTGGCAGCTTGATCTTGTCCTTGGCGGTCGAAAGAGTGTCGTTCGTGCCC
Source organism: Chthonomonas sp. (assembly GCA_016788115.1). Lineage (NCBI taxonomy): Bacteria > Bacillati > Armatimonadota > Chthonomonadia > Chthonomonadales > Chthonomonadaceae > Chthonomonas > Chthonomonas sp. The sequence goes on from JAEURR010000009.1 coordinate 53,612, forward strand.
GTCGCTTGGAGCTTGGCGACGGCGCAAATGTCGCCCGCGGCGACCTCCGTCGCATTTTCCTGCGCCTTACCATGCGGATAGAAAAGGTTATGCAGTCGCTCTTCTTTCTCGCTGGTGGTGTTCAATGCGTTCATATCCACCTTGAGCGTGCCGGAGAAGACACGCAAGTAGTTGATCTTGCCCACGTAGGGGTCGGCGGTGGATTTGAAACAGAAGGCGGCCAGCGGACCGCTTGGGTCGCAGGGCAGCATCGAATCGCCACACGGGCGCGGCATATCGACGGGAGACGGCAGTTCGCCAATGATCCGGTCGAGCAGCGTGGCAACGCCAATGCCGGTCGCAGCCGAGCCCAGGAGCACCGGGACCACGCGGCCGGATTCCGTACCCACGAGCAAACCGTGCTCGATTTCCGCTTCGGTGAGTTCTTCACCCTCCAGGTACTTCAGAGCCAGTTCGTCGTCGCCCTCCGCGGCGGCGTCCATCATCTTTTCGCGCCGCTCGCTGGCTTGTTCGGTGTAACCAGCCGGAATGTCCTCGATCTCGACACCTCGGTCGTGGCCCTTGTAGACCTTCATCGCCAGGAGATCCAACACGCCAGCGAACGCGGCTTGGTGTCCGATGGGGATCTGGACGTTGACGATGCGGCGACCATAGCGGGCGTGCAGGGTCTCGATCAGCCCTTCGTAGTCGGCGTTGTCGCGCTCGAGTTTGTTGATGAAAATGCACTTCGCGAGGCCGTATTTTTCGGCGATCTCCCACGCGAGGTCGAATCCGACGTCCAGGTCTCGCTTCGCTTCGCATACGAAGATCATCGACTCGACGATCTTGGCGACGCCGTGAAGGTCGGCAATGAAGTCGGGGTAGCCCGGGACGTCGATAAGGTTGATCTTATGATCGTGCCACTCGATGGGTAGCATCGTCGCGCTTACGCTGATCTTGCGGCGAATCTCGAGCGGGTCGAAGTCACTCTGGGTATTGCCGCCATCGACGGTACCCAGTCGATCAGTCGCCCCTGCTGTGTAGAGAAGGTGCTCCACCAGCATGGTTTTGCCCGAGCCGCCGTGGCCTACAATGGCAACGTTACGAATATGATCCGCTGCATATCTCTTCACTGAGAATCTCCTTGTTCGGTTTTAGTCCGAATTAACCCTACTTTAACCGACTTTGGGCCATTCTAGCGCAGGGGGTAGGGGGTGCAGCGAGCCCATGCGATGGGGGAACTTTCTCGCTCACTGACTCGTCCTCCAATAGGAATCATACGGGTTTCCTCGGGATGGGATAACTTTTCCTTGCGAATCTTGCTCAAGCAAGGTTTAATAGAAGTTACTTTTCACCGAGACCGACTCAGGTCAGAGAGCTGTATTAATATCATGAACCGCAAGAACAACGCTTTTACCCTCATTGAGTTGCTCGTGGTTATCGCGATTATCGCGATCCTCGCTGCAATTCTGTTCCCCGTGTTTGCTCAGGCTAAGACTGCCGCCAAGAAGACGGCGGGTCTTTCTCAGTCAAAGCAGGTCGGCCTGGCACTGCAAATGTACGCCAACGATACGGATGACGCCCTTCCTCCGTACCGCTACACGAGCACCGCCACACCGATCAACCCCACGTACCTGAAGCTTCAGGCAGCTGGTGACCCGCGCGCTGCAACCATGTTGGCGCAGGGCCTCAGCGCCGTCCGAGGCATCTTCTTCAACCAGATGCTTGATGTCTACATCAAGAACGAGGGAATTTGGCGCGCACCGGGCAACCCGAACGCTTGGGTCAACTTCCAGGATAAGGGCACGTGGGACCCTGGTTTCCACAGCTACGGCGGACAGAATAGCTATGGCGCAAACAACTGGGTGCTGAAGCCGAGTTCGGAAGCCTCGCCGGCGTCTCCGACAATCCTTAGCAGCATTGCCGAAGTTTCGAACACGCTCGTCCTCGCCGACGCAACGTACTACAACATCCTGCCAGCGATGCCCGGCGGAACGTACTGCAAGCTCAACGGAGTGACGCTTAGCTCCACTTACACGCAGTACTGGAAGAACCTCGGCAACGGATCGCTGAACTTCAACACTCCGGGCAACAACAACCCGGATGACGCTTCGAACGGTACAGTCATGAAGAACATTGAAGCTCGCTACAGCGGCTCGTTGAACATCATCCGTGCAGACTCCAGTGCCAAGTCCGTTCCGGCTCGAGATGCGGTCTACAACTTCCGCAACAAGGGTAAGGACAGCTACTGGAACCCGACCAAGGGCGACTGCGAGTAAGCAACTCACCCTCCTTATCAAAGATTCGGGCCACCCTCCAATTGGAAGGTGGCCCGATCTCTTTATTCGTCCCGTGTCAGCCGCGGAGTTCGCTGCAGATGGCGTCGGTGAATTCGCTCAGCTTTGCCGAGCCACCGATGTCGTAGGTCTTGATCCCCTTGGACAACGTCGCCTCAAGCGCGCCTTCGATGTTCTTGCGCGCGGCATCCTCGCCGAGGTGCTCCAGCATAAGCGTCGCCGACAAGAGGAGCGCGGTCGGGTTCACCTTGTCCAGGCCCGCGTACTTCGGTGCAGAGCCATGCACAGCTTCGAACACGGCACAACCATTTCCATAGTTCGCCCCCGGAGCCACTCCGAGGCCGCCCATCATGCCCGCCGCGAGGTCGCTGACGATGTCGCCGTATAGGTTCGGCAGGACGAGGACGTCGTACAGCTTCCAGCGGGTGACCAACTGCATGCACTGGTTGTCGACAATGTTGTCCCAGCTCTCAATCTCGGGATAGTCCTTGGCGACCTCCTGGAAGGTGCGAAGGAAGAGACCGTCGCCGATCTTCATGATGTTGGCCTTGTGCACACCAACGACCTTCTTACGACCATTCTTGCGGGCGTACTCAAATGCTGCGCGCGAGATCCGCTCCGAGCTGAACTTGGAGATCAGCTTGACGGTGTGCGCCACCTGATCGGTCGCCATGTACTCGATCTGCGCGTAGAGATCCTCGGTGTTCTCGCGGAAGATGACGATATCGAGATTGTCGAAGGGCGTAGGGACACCGGGAAGCGACCGTACCGGTCGCACACACGCGTACAAGTCAAGCTTCTTACGCAAGGTGACGTTCGGCGAGACGGAGCCTTTGCCGATCGGAGTCGTCATCGGGCCCTTGAGACCCACGCCGAGCTCCTTGATCTTGGCGATCGTCTCGTCGGGGACGATCGGCTTGCCAGCTTCGACACACTTGAGGCCAGCCTCGACATCGACCCAGTCGATGTTGACGTTAGCGGCCTGGAAGATCTTTTCAACTGCGGCGACGAGTTCCGGACCCGTTCCATCTCCGCGAATGAGTGCTACTTTATGAGCCATTTGAATCTGTTCTCCTTAGGTTAGTAGGGCTGGCTGTAGAGGTTGTTGCCATCCTCGCGGAAGAGCTTCTGAGCCTTGGTCCAGCGGTAGCCGGAGGCGGTCAGCTCGTTCAGCACCGTCTGGATCTGTGCGTCTGTGACTTCAGTATCGGATTCGTACCGGCATCGGGGCCAGTTCAAAAGGGCGATATCGGGGGCCGGACCCGGGTACACGCGGGTACCTCTGTTGGAGATCAGAGTGAGCTTCAGCGAACCGAACTCCTTGGTGATCTCGGGGGTCTCATTGGTCTCGGTCCAGATGTAGACATCGACTCCGTGTAGGGTCATCATGGGCGGGTGCTCCTTCGTTTCATTTCAGGCTCCATTATGGGGTTTCGACCCGGACCCTGTCAAAAGGCCGGGTATGGTGGGTTCGATGCGATGTGGGGTGTGCTGCACGGACGCGCTGGGATGGAGGGTTGTCCGCGCACGGTGGGCAACGTGCCTGCCCTCGGCTTTCGACTCCGTCATTTTCGCCAACCCCGAGGATTTTGGCAATCCGTACCTGCGACGGGGATTCCGAACCTTCGCCAAGCAGCTCGCGATGCGCCGTGCTGTCCGGTCGCTTGCTGGCCGGGTCGATCGGGTGATCGTGGCAAGCAATGGGGAAGCAGGCTTTTTGCCGTTAAGGAGCGCTGCGCAAACGATGATCTACGGCGATGCGAGCCACCGCCAGCTGAACGATCTCTACCGATTCAATCGTCCGGAGGCGAAGCTGCGCAACCGAGAGCGTCAGATGCGACGGCTGGCAGCGCACGGCGCTCACTTCGTCGGCATGTCGCGCTGGTGCTCGGCTGGCTTCGAGCAGGACTACCAGGTCGTGGAGTGCGCCACGATTGGGCCGCCCATGGACACGGGCCTTTTTCCCGCGCAGCCGCCGCGGTCACAAGTGCGCCGAGTGCTCTTTGTTGGAGGTGACTTCAAGCGCAAGGGGGGGGAAGACCTCCTTGCTGTGGCAGCGCAGTTTTCGGAGCTCCAGTTCGATATCGTGAGCCCTGGTGCCCCAGAACAGCTACCGCCGAACGTGCTCCGCCACATCGGCGTCGGACCGCAATCTCCTGAGCTTCTGGCGCGATACGCAAACGCCGATGCCTTTGTGTTTCCCACCCACGCAGACTGTAGCCCACTGGCGGTCCTGGAGGCTCAGGCGAGCGGTTTGCCCGTGCTGTGCACATCGGTGGGGGGGCTCGGCGATATGGTCAGTGACGGGGTGCACGGATGGGTCTTCTCGCCGGGCGACCGAGCGGCGCTCCATGCGGCCCTCGCTGAATCGGTTGCACAGCCAGAAGTGGCGGCCAGCGTCGGCCAAGCGGGCCGTCAGCGGGTCGAGCGCGAAAACGCCCTGGCCGTCCATGCGGTGCGGTGGCGGACCATCGCAGAAACGATGAAACCTTAGCGCATGGACCGCTCGTATCGCCTTGCATGGTTCTTGCAGCGGTTATCTCATCGGTGCTTCTCTCTGCGGAGGTCGACCCGTCCAAGCAGCTGGATTTTTGGTTCGGTGAATGGCAGCTGACCGGACGGATGCGCAACGCCCCCGGCAAGGAGGAGTACACCGAGACCAAAGCCAAGAACGTCATTGTGCGGGTCCAAGGTGGCAAGGTCGTCCAAGAGACCTTTGAGTCGGACGGTTTCACTGGATCGAGTTGGTCCGTCTACGATGTACGCAAGAAGAAGTGGTTCCAGACGTGGGTGGACAACTCTGGCGCGTACCTGACGTTCGAGGGAGAAGCAACGAAAGAGGGATTTATGTTTGTCCAGAACAATATCCCCGCGGAAGTAAGCGCCAAGGGGACGCGGATGCGCATGGTCTTCTCAAAGATCACCGCGGACGGATTTCACTGGGATTGGCAGCACTCGGGAGACTCGGGCAAAAGCTGGGAGACCCAATGGGAGCTGGACTACAAACGCGTGAAAAAAGCCGCCGGAGGCTGAACTTCCGGCGGCCCCGCTCGTGTTGGCGAGTCTCAGTCCTTGAAGATCGCTCGGGTTGCGGTGAAGGTCATGCCGTTGTACGTGCCCTTGACCTTGATCTCGCTGGTCGAGGTGATCGCGTCGAAGAACTCAGCATCCGTCAGCTCGTTGCCGTCGCCATCTTCGAAGATCGTCGATGCGCTCGTCTGAACGGTCACTAGTTGGTTCATCATTCCGGCGAAGCCGAACCACTCGTTCAGCCGGATTCGGAAGGTGCCCGCGTCGAGGTTCGCGTCGCTGGCTAAGCCACGTGCTTCATTTTGCCCGCCACCGTCGTCATCGGCGATGTCGTCCAGCTTGAGCTTCGTTGCGGTGAAGACGCCACCCGAGACGCTCCCTTCGGCTTCGAGTTCGCCCAAGAACATCAATTCTGCGAACTCAATTGCGGTGATGGGCGCCCCGGCGTCGTTCAAGTACTTCGCCCCCGTGGCCGGCTGAATCACGATGCTATCGGCAGTCGGGAAGAACCCTCTGGCTTCACTAATCTCGACGGTGATGCGTCCGGTTGAGTCATCAAAGTCCACCGGAATTCCATGAACCTTAACGTCCGGGTCCAGGGAGTCGTCGAGCTTGATCGATGTGGCGACCAATGCGCGCGAGGTCGTGGAGTAGGTACCGCGAACTTCGACGATGGCTCCGTTGCTGAGCGCGACATTGGGTGTCCCATTGTCCGAGAAGATCTCTGTAGCGGCGCTGATTGTGACCGCGAACGCGCCGCCCCCTGCGAAGGTGAGCGTGAATCCGCCGGACGTCAGGTTCGAGACGGTGCCCTTGTAGTCTTCGCCAGCGTGTCTCGCTGGATCGGAAACGGAGTTATCGTCCTTCTTCGCAAGGACTGGGGTGACGACCGTGCCGTCATCGTTCCAGTTCGCGAGGTCGAAGTCGATGATCAGATTGTCATCGTTCCCCAGCGAGGTCGCTGAGGCAAAGTTGACGGGTATCGCTGAGGTCCCCGCGCCTGCATCAAGCGAGTTCGGGAAGCTGCGATTCTGCCCAGTAGTTGCGCCGTTTGGAAAGACGACGAGCGCCTTGTTGACGGTGAATACAAGCCCAGTGTAGGTGGTCTTGGGGATGTCAAGGCTGTTGAGCATCTTGAAGAGCCCGCCCGTGCCGTCGTGCAGGGTGGTCAGGTTCACTGTCAGCGGGGCAGCGCCTCCCAAAACCGTCACACGAGTCGCGTCGCTCTTCACAAGTTCGACCTTGTTGATGGTCACCCATACTTGGGCGTAGTCCGACATGCTGTCAGTGATAAATGCGTTCAATCTGCCCGTGGTGCTGCCGCCACCGCCGCCTCCACCGCTTGAGGAGCCTCCTCCTCCGCCGCACCCTGCAATCAGGAGGGCGGACACCAATGCCCAAATCAGAATCAGTTTCTTCATACGTGTATTCCCTTACTCTGTACTTACGAACTGGACCCCCTGCCGCTACGCCATAGTTGAAGCTGGCGTTCGTACCGGTCCATCAAAATCTCCCAGTCGAATGTGCCCTCAGCATACTTCCGGGCGTCCTGCCGGAGGGTGTCTTGGCCCTGAATCGCTCTCTCGATCGTGGGTTGCAGGTCGCCTTCCTGCTCTAAGAGATGCACGAACGGTTTGCTGAGATCCAGGTTTTCTGCGGCCGGCCGGGTGACGACCACGGACAGTCCGGCGGCCAGCGCTTCTGGGACGACCAGCGGTTGACCTTCGGCAGTGGATACGAGGACGAGTGCCGAGTACTCCGTAAGTCGTTCGCGAAGCTGCTCACGGGTCCACTCTCCCAAGTAGTTCCTACCGTCCGGCAAAAGCGCATCGCGGATGGGACCGACGAAATCGCACTCCACTTTGCTTTCGGCAAGTGCACGGACGATCCAATCCTGTCGTTTGCGGCTCTCAATACGCCCAACGCAAATAGCGCGGCAATTTCCCGATGGCTGAAATCGGAACTGGCTTACCTCGCAACCGTTGGGCTGCACCGCAATCTTTGCAAACGGGTTTTTTCGCCGGATTTCATGTCCGCACCGATCGGTCAGCGGCAGTTGGAATGGCGCGTAGCTTGTCATGCGCAGTAAGCGGCGCGAGTCGTTTGGAAGAGCCCCCCAATGCCAAGCGTGGTGCGAAGTAGCAATGACTCTGGCCCGCTTGAGGATGCCCGCCGCCATCACCCGGCTAACCGCGCGGTCGTTATGGCAATGGATGAAATCGAGCTTCGGCAGGTTCATCAACGCTCGGAACGCCTTTCGCTTTCGTTCGTTCACGATGTGGACCGTATGTCCGCGCGCAGTGAGCCGTTCGTGCATTTCCCAGAGAATGCTCTCCACAGCCCCCCACCCCGTGGGCGGGATGGGTAACAAGCCGAACCCTACGAGGGCAATCTGCAGCGGACGCTCGGTCATGCCGCTATTTTGCGCTTATTCAGTGCGAAGCGCGACGATGGGGTCGAGCTTGGCCGCACTGACGGCAGGGAAGAAGCCGAACACCACTCCAATCGCCGCGGAGAACATGCTCGCCCCGATGGCGGCAACCAACGGGAATGGCAGCGCCAAACCGTCCTTGCTGGGGAACCCCTTTGCGACGGTCAGCGCCGTCACACCCTGGCCCATGAGCCATGCGATCGACATCCCGATGAGACCACCGATCAGACTGAGCGTTCCCGCCTCGATCAGGAACTGGAGCAACACAGCCGATCGCTTTGCGCCGACCGCCTTGCGCAGACCAATCTCGCGCGTGCGCTCCGTCACCGAGACGAGCATGATGTTCATGATGCCGATGCCGCCGACGAGCAGGGACAGCGCCGCGATTCCCGCGAGGAGCGCTCCCGCCACGCCGATGATCCCCTGGAAGACCTTCATCACGTTGGCGCTCGAATCGAGCGAGTAGACGGCCTTGTTCCCGGTCCTCGCCATCAGGAGTCGCCAAATTTTGTCCATGACCTTGTTGGGATCGTAGCCATCCTTCGGGCGCATGAGGATCGCATCCACGCTGTCGCCGCCAATCCACTTTTGGTTTGCGGTCGTGAGCGGCATGAAGACGGTCTTGGTGTTGCGGTCTCCCATCAGCTCAAGCGGTTCGCTGACGCCCACGACCTCCAGCGAGATGCCGTTCATTCCGATCCGGTTGCCGATGGGACTTGCGCCCCCAAAGAGTTCTTTCGAGACGTCTTCGCTGATGACGGCAACGTTCGCTCGGGCATCCAGGTCCGCGCGGTTCAAGAACCTGCCCGACAGGAGTGTCACCCGGTTCAGTGTTGTGAATTCTGCATCGGAGGCGTTTATCCGTACCGATTTCGACTTCTTCTCACCGAAGGTGACATCTTGGCGGCCAGCTTCTCGGAAGCCTGAGGCGACTTCGATTTCGGGAACGCGATCAGTGATGTACTTGATGTCATCGAGCTTCAACCCCTCGATCGATCCTTGACGATCGGCATCCTTCAGCCTCCAGGGCTCAAACGTCAGGAAGAGGGTGTCCGAGCCGATCTTTGCAAACTGAGACTTGATGTAGCTTTGAAACCCGTTTGAGATCATGACGATGATCGTCACACTCATCACACCGATGATCACTCCAAGCATGGTAAGGAATGCACGCAACTTGTGCAGCCGTAGCATGCCGAGGGCAATTCGGAAGCTCTCAAGGAAGTTCATGTCAGTCTCCGCCCGAGAACGCCCCGAGCCGTTCGGGGCCCTTGTAATCCGGCTTGACCAGGGACTCGCCGCCCTTTAGCCCCGAGAGGACTTCGAGTTGGGCACCGCTCTCGGCACCCACGGTCACGTCTTTGCGAACTGGTTTGCCCTTGGCATCCTTTGCGGCGAGCATCACGAACCGTCCCTTGTCGTCCTTGCCGACGTACTCGATCGGGCACACGACGACGTTCTTGCGCTCAAGGGTTGTAACCGTGCACTTGGCGTTCATGCCGGACTTCAATCGGTCATCGACCTTGTCAAATGTGATCTCGACCTTGTACTTCACGACGGCGCTGCTTGCTCCAGCCGCTGGATCGTTGCTCGTTGGGGCGAGTTTGGTCACGACGCCGGTGAACTCACTGTTTGGGACCGCGTCCACGGTGATCTTTGCACCCATCTTCAGCTTCAGTCGCGCGACGTCGATCTCATTGATGTCGAGTCGAACCAGCATCTGGTGCCGATCTTCGATTTTGACGATCGGGCTGCCGCTACTGAAACCGCCGATGCTGGTGACGAGTTCGCCCTCTTGCACCAGCTTTTTCGTAACGATCCCGTCGATGGGGCTGCGAATCTCGGTCTCGCCGAGGAGTCGCTGTGACTCGCGGAGGGAATTCTGGATTTGCTCGGCGGTCGCCTGCGACTGCCGTACGCTCTGAGCCATGGCTTCGGGGTCACGCAGCGCCGCCTGTGCATCGCGCAGGCTCGCAAGGGCGGTCTGGTAGTCCTGACGCTTGGTGGAATCTTGAATGCGATTCGCGTTGGCGCGATCAAGCTCGGCTCGGCTCTGCTTGATGGTCTCTTCGGCACGGGCTAGCGCAAGCTGCTCCTCTTGCTTGAGTCGATCATATCGTGCCTGGGCGTTCACCACTTTGTTCTGCGACAGCGACTCGTTCAGCTGTGCGTCCTGGTAATCGCGGAGGCTGATGTACCCTTTGTCGTACTGCGTCTTGCGACGGGCTAGCTCGCTCTGGGCATTGTCCCGGCTGGCCATGGCGTCTTGGAGTGCCGATTCAACGGCAGCGCGCTCATTCGGTTGGCGTACCTTGACGAGTTCGTCGCGTGCCTGCAGGGCCGACTTGTACGAGGCCTCTGCTTGAGAGATCGCGCTCTTCGTGAGCGTTGGCTGGATTTTCAACTCAGACTCCAGCTGCGCGACGCGCAGCTTTGCACGGTCGTAAGCCGCTGCTGCCGTCACGCGTCGTTGCTCCATCTCGATGGAGCTCCGCTTAACCGAGCTTTGTGCGCCGCGGAGCTGTGCGAGCTCGCCTTCGACCCGGTTGCGAGTCTCCTGTGGGTCGATCACCGCGATCAGCTGCCCCTTCGTCACAAGGTCGCCTTCCTTCACGAGGAGCTTGGCCAGCCGGCCGGACACCTGGCTCTTCACCTCGACGGCCAGGAGCGCGTCGATCGTGCCGGTTTCGATTACTTGGACCCGGATATCGCCGCGCGCGACGGTGTGGCCTTCTTTGCCCTTTAGGGCCGCGGCCTCCTTGGCCCTCTTGGCACCATTGAGTGCCATCACGCCGAAAAGGATTACAACGCCAAGAATGCCAGCAACGACAAAGAGAGTTCGCTTCATCAGTGCTCCTATTTTTGTCTATTGCAGCCGTCGCTTGCCCAGGGTCAGTCCAAAGGCCTACTGATCCCAGGCCGCTCCGCGGACCCGAGGCACTTTCGAACCGTGCGGATAGACCAGGTACACGGCGCGTCCGCTGGTGTTCCAGGCGTCATCGAAGTCGCGACGCGGGATGATGTGGCGCTCTTGCGCGCGGCGGCCCGGGTCATTGATAATCGCATCTCCACTGGGGGTGAATCCGACCAGCGCGACCAGATGGCCATCGTTGTCCTCGCGCTGTCCGAGCCCCTTCAAGAATCCGTAGCTGACGCTGCATCCCACAGGAAATCCGGCTTCGATCCAAGCTTCGAGCTCACTCAAGTTGTTCAGTCTGGTGACGTAGCTGCGCAGACCGAGCGACGCGGCGTAGGCGGCGTTGAAGGTCCAATTGCCCGTGCCCTTCCAGACCTGGTCATAGACGCCAGCCTGCACTTCGGGGACGTCTTTGAACCAGCGCGGGGCGAACGCTTCTTCACTCCAATAGCTGATCAACATGGAAAGCGTGGTCGGGCTGCACAGGACGCCGCCATTCTCGTAGTCGCCCTGATTGCGTTTGACGACGGGGATGAGCCGATCCCATGCCGAGATGCGCGGCTTCCCGGCCGGACGCCTGGACTTGGAGTTTACGAACGAGACGTCAAATCCCTCCACGATCGGAAGTTCGCCGTTCGTGCCCGGCTGGCGGGTGATACGGATTTCGAACTCGGTCGCGGGTTGTTTGAGCACCAAGGTGTCGGTGTAGACCGTCCCGTCGGCGTCGCCTTGGCTGTCGATGCTGCGGCGTAGCGGTTCCCACTCGCTCCATTCGCCCAAGCTGTAGAACTTCGTCGCGCGGCCGGACGCGATGGCCCTGACTTCGAGGCGGACCAAGCTCTGGTCCTTCGCGCGGGCGGTCAGCGATAGAACCACATCGTCAAACGGGCTTGTCGTCTTGATTCGTTGCTCGATGACGATCGCGTCGCTCTGAACATGGAACGACTGGAATGCGGTCGCTGGGGCCGTAGCGCCGACGAGCATGAGCGGGTGCAGCATGCACCACAGTGTACGGAAGTTTCCGGAGCCATCGCATCCTTTGGTGCGGAATCTTGCGTCCCAAACGATATGCGTAGCGCTAACTCCAAGCGAGCGAGCACCGTCTTGGTGATCGCCGCCGCCGCACTCGGCTACTTTGTCGACGTGTACGACCTGTGGCTGTACTCGATCTTGCGGAAGTCGAGCCTTCAGGCGTTGGGGTTCCAGACGGATGCTCAGATCAAAGCGCTTGGCGAGGCACTGCTCAACTGGCAGATGGGTGGGTTCGTTCTCGGCGCGATCTTCTTCGGGATTCTCGCAGATAAGCGCGGACGGCTGACCGTGCTTTTTGGATCCATCCTCCTGTACTCAGCTGCCAACATCGCGAACGGGTTTGTCCACTCGATTCCTCAGTACGCAGCATGCCGATTCGTTGCCGGCATCGGTTTGGCGGGTGAGTTGGGCGCAGGCATCGCGCTCGTGAGCGAACTCGTCAGCAAAGAGCATCGTGGTTGGGCCACAACGCTCGTCGCTACCGTGGGCGTCGCGGGCTCGGTCGCCGCGGCGATGTTCGGCAAGATGTTTGATTGGCGAATCAGCTACTGGATCGGCGGAGGTATGGGGCTCGCGCTGCTACTCCTACGCATCGGCGTCTACGAATCGGGCATGTTCGCCAAGCTCGCAGAGCGCGATGATGTGCGACGGGGCGACCTCTTGGGGTTGGTATCGAGTTGGGAACAGTTCAAGCGGTACTTGGCAACGATTTTTTGCGGCCTGCCGGTTTGGTACTTCGCCGGGCTGTTCATGGTCTTCAGTCCCGAGCTGCAGAAAGGGCTCGGCATCGATCCCGCCCGAAGTGCCCCTGAGATCATCATGATCTCGGCGATTGGCCTGACCGTCGGAGACGTTCTCTTCGGCGGTCTGAGCCAAGTTTGGAAGAGCCGCCGCTGGGCGTTCATTTCTGCCTTTGCGTTGATGACGGTCGCCATCGCCACGATCATCCTCGTCGCTCGGGATGCGACCCTGTTCTACTGGCTTATGTTCATCGCCGGAGTGGGGGCAGGCTACTGGGCGGTGTTCGTGACTACGGCGGGTGAGGTCTTTGGCACGAACCTCCGCGGCACCGTCGCTATCACCGCTCCTAGTTTCGTGCGGGGCATGGTAATCCCGCTCACCATGCTGCGCAACGCACTCACGCCGAACATGGGGTTCATCGGATCGACGGTGGCGCTCGGAATTGGGGTGCTGGTGCTGGGAGTACTCGCAGTGTGGAAGCTCCCGGAGACCTATGCTCGCGATCTCGACTTCTACGAAACCATTGCAGATCAGACTCCGGCGTAAACTAGGCGGGTGTTAGGCGAGCTTCACCACGGCGACGGGTACGAGTACCAAGCGAGTTGCAGGCTTCATGGCGACGGCTGCAAACCGGTGGTCCCAGAAGACATCGACAAAATGGTCGCGACGCCGGGGGCGGTGGTGTGGATCAATCTTGTGGTGTCCGATCCCGAGCGCGCACGCGCCGATCTAACCGCACTCTTCGGACTCGATGCCTCCGCGATCGACCACGTCCTGGTAAACGAGGTCTCGACCTTTCAAGAGTCTGAGGGGGACTTGTTCCTGTGTGTCCGCAAGGTGAGCACCGAGGCATTGCCCGAGCGTTACCAAGCCATCGGGGTCCGGCTGACCAATGAACTCATGATCACGATCAGCGGTCGCCGGTCAAAGTCGCTTGATCGCTGGTTCGAGCGCTGGCACCAGTATCCTGAGCAAGTAGGGGATCGTCCCTCTCAACTCTTGGCTAATCTGATCGACGAAGTCGTCGACGACTACTATCCCGTGCTGGACCGACTCGAAGACGACATTGACGCGATGGAGACGCGAATCTTTTCGGACGAACCTCCTAGCAGCCAAGAGATGCTCGTCTTCAAGCGCAGAATGCTCGACCTCAGGCGGAACGCGACACCGCTGCGAGATATCGTCAACTCGCTCTTGCGCAGGGATATCACGACGATCCCCATGGACGACAAGCCGCTCTTTCAAGATCTGTACGACCACGCACTTCGTCTGATCGAGCGAGTAGACATGAACCGCGATCTGCTCGGAGATCTGCTCGACGCTCGGCTTGGCGTGATCTCGAATAACATGAACCAAATCATGAAGGTGCTCACGGTGGTGAGTACGATCCTCATGTCGATCTCGCTCATCAGCGGCATCTACGGGATGAATTTCGACTCGATGCCCGAGCTCCACTGGCGGTATGGGTATCCACTCGTTCTCGGGAGCATGGCCGTGATCGTGGCCTTCGAACTGTGGATCTTTCGCCGGATCGGTTGGCTGTAGAACGATTTGGGCACACTTTCGCAGTCCATTGCGGTAAATACTCCGCATGGTGACCTCCATCCTCGCCGCCTTGGCCGTCGGCTCAACGAGCCTCGCCCCCACCAACAAGAACATCAACTTTGACGACCTTTTTCCGCGCCAATCGTGGTTCGGGAAGATGCCGCAGAACATGTCGTGGTCGGAAGACGGCCGCTACTTGACCTACACCTGGAATGCTTACGAAGAGCCCGTGGCCGACCTGTGGCTGTACGACGCCAAGGAGGGAAAGGCTCGTCGCCTGACCTCGATGGAGATCATGCAGCCGTTCGACAAGGACATCCCGCAAGCGATGGTGCGGTACCGACAGGAGAAGGTCGAGCAGGACAAACTGCTGACGCTCGGGGACGCTGAGTGGCGCGACGCCCTCCAGAAGCGCAAAGAGGAAGCCGAAGCCCGCGCGCGTCGCGGCGATCGGCAGCCGAGCTACGGTGCCTTCTCCCCGACGGCTTGGTCCAAGACGAGCGACGAGTTCATGTTCACCTACAAAGGGGACTTGTACCGTTGGAAGGTTGCCGACAAGCTTCCGACCCGTATCACGAAGACTCGCGATCAGGAAGCGCAGCCGGTGTACAGTGAGAAGCCGGGCACCTTCTACTTCCGCCGGGACGACGGCATCTACCGCGCGAGGTTCGACAGCGTCGCCATCGAGCAGCTCAATCCAGAACTCCCGAACAACATGAGCGTGGGCGGCTACGCACTCTCGCCCGACGAAACCAAGGTCGCCCTTGAGGCCGGTAGACCGCTTCCCGGCGGACGTCAGGTGGACTACATCACCTATCGCGATCGATTTGCGCAGGCGCAGCGGACCCAGCGCGATGTGGCGGACGATCCGTTCCGATTTGAGAATTACGTGTACGTAGTCGATCTGGGGCCGAGTTCAGACGAGAAGCCATGGGAGGTATTCGCCTACAAGGGTGGGGACGACCTTATGGTGATGAGCATGGACGGCAAGCCCTGGAGCGCAGACTCGAAGAAGCTCGTCTTCTCGACTTACTCCCGGAACACGAAGGATGTGAAGTTCCAAGTCGCGGACACCGGCACCAAGAAGGTCGCCACGGTCTACCAGACCAAGCAGGACGGAGAGGAGAACACCGCGGGGATGGTGAGTCCGTTCTACATTCCTGACGGGCGGGTCATCGCGATGTTGGAGAACAGCGGGTACCGGCACGCGTGGATCGTCGATCCCATCAGCCAGGGAGCACAGCAGCTCACCACCGGCGATTTTGAAGTCATTCCTGTGGGGCTCTCCAAGGACGGCAAGACGCTCTTCGTCCGTTCTTCGAGCGTCAATCCCGCAAACGGGCGGTTGGAGAAGGTCGATGTTGCGACGGGAAAGGTGACCCCGCTGGCAGCCGAAGTCGCACGCTACAGCGCCATGAGCCTTTCACTGGATGGCGGCAGCGTGGCCATGATCCGCGCAACTTGGAATCAGCCTCGCGAACTCGTGGTGCGAAAGACCGAGGAAGGTGCAGCCGAAAAGGTACTCACCAAGAGTCACCGTGACGGGTTCGCCGAGAAGTACAACAAGCTCCAGCCGTCCCTGTTCGATTTCAAGAATCGCAACGGGCAAACGGTACACGGCTATGTGATGCTTCCGCCAGGAATGAAGCCGGGCGAGAAGCGACCTCTGTTCATGTATGTGTACGGCGGTCCACTCGGGACCGACAACTCGGTGCAGAATGGCGACTTCAACTCGACTGCTTACGCGTTTGCGCAGTACCTGACCCTGGAGTTGGGCTATATCACGGCGACGGTCGATCCGCGCGGCTCCTCGGGCTACGGGGCGGCCTTTGGCAAGGCCAACTTCAACAATCCAGGCGTGCCCCAAGTCGAAGACCTCTCGGACGCGGTGAAGTACCTGGACGCCACCTACGGTGTGGATCGCGAACGGGTCGGGATCAATGGTTGGTCCTTCGGCGGCTTCCAGACCCAAATGTGCCTCTATACGGCTCCTGACGTGTTCACGCTGGGCATCGCCGGTGCTGGCCCCACCCAGTGGCAAAACTACAACAACTGGTACACAGGCAACACCATAACTCGGAGCCCCATTGGCGATCCAAAGCCCGCCGACGCGTTCTCTTTGACAAAGATGGTGAAGGGGCTGCGCTCGCCGCTGTTCCTGCTGCACGGCATGGAGGACACCAACGTCCTCTTCCAGGATACGGTGAAGGTCTATCAGGAGCTTCTGCGTGCAGGGAAGGGACCTCTGGTTGAGCTGGGCCTTGACCCGACGGGTGGCCACGGCATGGGAGGCGACATGAGTAATCGTGATCGGCACCTGATGTACCTCGCCTTCATTCTCAAGCACTGGGAGCGGAAGTAAAAGGAACGGCCCCGATCTGAAGATTCAGATCGGGGCCAATTCCCGATGAAGTGGACTTAGACTTCTAAGTTCAGAGATCCGGTTCCTTCTCGTAGTTGGCGTTCAGGATCAGGAAGTCGAAGAAGTCGATCGTTCCGTCACCATTCAGGTCAGCGTACGGGTTGGCATCGTACAGCGATTCGCCTGCCGAAGTCTCGTAGGCACCGCTGAGGATAAGGTAATCGAAGAAGTCGATCGCGTTATCGTCGTTGATGTCGCCGTTGATCATGGTGATCGTGCCGACCGTGTTCGCTCCGTTATTGGCGGTGACGTCCAGCTTGTTGCGGGAGAGCCATTGGTTGCCCTTGATGTGAAGGTTAACTGCAGTCACGCTTGCAACCGTACCGATCGTGAAGCCACCGCCTGCGTCGGGCTTGACTCGGATGGTCTCGATCACCGCGTTGGTCCCGCCATGTCGAACTTCCACCGTGAAGATGCGCGAGGAAGGATCGCCGGTGAAACCGTCGAGGTCAAGAGTGCCGCTGATCGTCTTGCTGAAGGCCTGAACCGTTCGGTATCGACCGCCCGCCAGGTCGAGCTCCCACGTGTGGAGACCAGCCACCGAAGGGGTGTACTTGATGTTGTTCGTGTTGCAAGCGAAGAGCTCGCCCACGTTGTACGACCAGTCGATGTCGTTGGGGTTTGCCGTGACGTTGCCACCGGCGAACTTGCCTTCGACTTCAGTGTTGTTAACCATCTGGAGCGACGCGCGTCGGACGCCATCGCCACCGATGACGGTCGGGACGCCCGGTCGCGACCAGTTCGGGTTGACCAAGTTGCCGACGAGGATGTAGGGCGAAGGAACCCACGTTCCCGGCGAGACCTCGAAGTTCGAGTTCAGGATGCCGAGACGGCGAGTGTTCGGCTCCCAGCCATCGTTCGGAGTGTCGATGTTGTAGAAGCGAACGTTCAGCGTGCCGTTCTGGTTGACTCGAGATCGAGCGTTGCCGCCGAATACCGGAGCCTCGGGGCCGTCCCAGCCTGCCTGAGCGGCCTTGAACTCGAAGTCGGTGCCTGGGACGAGACCCGTTGCCGATCCCTCGAAGATGTTCGATCCTGCGAACGTTTCGTTGAGCAGAACGTTAGCCTGCCATCCATCGAAACCGCCTCGAAGATAGAAAGGCTGTGCAAATGCGGAAACTGTGAGTGTTGCCAATCCGGCAATGAGAGTAATGCTGCGTCGCATAATGGTTCCTCCTGTGGTTTTCCTGTGTGAATTCAGTAGCCGACCCAAGGGACGACTTGTACTTCTCAAGAATACTTCAGAATTCTCAAATTTGAAGGTGGAATTCGTATTCACAACTCGGGCTTTGAAGGTCAAACTGGCCAATCTATCACCCAAATCCAGTAGTTTTGCTGGGGAATCAATCACCGCGGTCATGCGCGCATCGTTCGACCGGAGCGATCCGTCAAAATAGACGCGGGAGTTTCTCCCCATCCCCCTTCGTATGTGCGAATCGTTCTGCCATATCCATAACCACACCGAGTACAGCCTGCTCGACGGGGCTAACCGTATCCCGGAAATGGTGGCGCGGGCCAAGGAACTGGGGCAGAGTGCGCTCGCGATCACTGACCATGGCGTGATGTTCGGGGTGGTCGAGTTCTACGCCGAGTGCCAGAAGAAGGGAATCAAGCCGCTGATCGGGATGGAGGCGTACGTCGCTCCGAACGGACGGCTGAACAAAGCCGGGCGCGAAGAGAACCAAACCTTCCATCTCTTGCTTCTGGCCAAAGATGCCGACGGATACCGAAACCTCTGCAAGCTCCACACGGTGGCTGCGCTCGAAGGGTTTTACTACAAGCCGCGCATCGACCACGACTTGCTTGCCCAGCACGCCAAGGGACTTATCGGCACGAGCGCCTGCCTGGGTTCGGAAGTCTGCCAGTTTCTGCTGAAGGGGCAGTACGATGAAGCCCAAAAGCGCGCTGGCTTCTACAAAGAGATCTTTGACCAGGACAGCTTCTTTATCGAGCTTCAGGATCACCGGCTCATGGAGCAAGCACGCATCAAGCCGGACCTACTCCGGATCGCCAAGGAACTTGACCTGCCCGTCATCGCTACTAACGATGCCCACTACCTGTGTCGCGACTCGAACCGAGCACACGACGTGCTTCTCTGCATTGGCACGGGTTCGCTTGTCTCGGATGAGAAGCGCCTGAAGTTCGAAACGGACGAGTTCTATCTCAAATCGACTGACGAAATGGCCGCTCTCTTTCCGGACAATCTGGAAGCGCTGACGAACACAGGCCACATCGCGGACATGTGTGATGTCGAGCTTGGGCAGTCACGTGCCCCCATGCCACAGCCGAACATCCCCGACGGGGTCTCGAGCTCGGAGTACCTTCGCCAGCAGTGCGAACGAGGCTTGCGCGACCGCGCCAAGGATTTGGACGAGCAGACCATGGCGCGCCTGAACTACGAGCTCGGAGTGATCGAGCGGACCGGCTACGAAGACTACATCTTGTTGGTACAGGAGTTCACCGACTACGCGCGCAAGCAAGGAATTGCCTTCGGCGCGAGAGGTTCGGCCGCAGGCTCGCTTGTGTCGTACTCCGTGGGAATCACGGACGTCGACCCGATCGAGTACGACCTGACTTTCGAACGGTTCCTCAACCCTGAGCGCGTCTCGATGCCCGATATCGACTTGGACTTCGAGGACGCCCGGCGTGAAGAGGTTATCCGATACGTGGTCGAGCGATTCGGCAAAGAGCAGACCGCGCAGATCATCACATTCGGGACTCTTGGCGCGAAGGCGGCGATCAAGGATGCGGGCCGGGTTCTTGGTTACGCCCCGATAGAAACCGACAAGCTTTGCAAGACAATCCAAAACGTCCCGGGAATGACGCTTCAGAAGGCCGCCGAATCCAGCGCGGAGTTCCGCCAGATCGTCCAATCTAGCCCGCGGTATCAGCAGCTTGTGGACGTCGCGAAGGACATCGAGGGGATTGCTCGGCACCCTGGTGTCCACGCCGCCGGCGTTGTCATCTCGCGCGGCCCACTTACCGATTACATCCCTCTGTATCGCGGCAACGACGGCCAGACGGTCACCGCGTTTGAAATGGGGATCCTGGAGAAAATCGGATTGCTCAAGATGGACTTCTTGGGACTCTCGAACCTCACCGTGCTGTCGCGAGCGGTCGAGAATCTGCAGGCGACTCGCCCTGAGCTCGGCCGCTTGGACTGGCGAAACTTCCCTCTGGACGACCAGAAGACTTACGAGATGCTCAGTCGAGGGGACACCGTCGGTGTCTTCCAACTTGAATCCGGCGGCATGCGCCGCAACATCATCGAGCTCAAGCCGCAAAACGTCCGTGAACTCGCAGCCATGGTCGCGCTCTATCGACCCGGTCCGATGGAGCACATCTCGACGTTTGTGGATTGCAAGTTCGGTCGTAAACCGATGAAGTTCATCGACGAGCGGATGCGCCCGGTCTTGGAAGAAACGTATGGCGTCATTGTCTATCAGGATCAGGTTCTGAAGCTGGTGCAGGCACTCGCCGGATTCAGCCTCGGGAAGGCCGACATCCTCCGCAGGGCGATGGGAAAGAAGGACAAGGACGCGATGGACTCGATGAAAGTCGAGTTCTTGGAAGGTTGCGCAGAGCGCGGCGTTGAGACCGCGGCGGCGGAGACGGTTTGGGAGCTGCTGCTCCCGTTCGCGGGTTACGCGTTCAACAAAGCGCACGCCATTTGCTACGCGATGATCGCCTACCAGACCGCGTACCTCAAAGCGAACTATCCGGTGGAGTACATGACCGCGCTGCTCGCGGTCTATCAGAGCAAGGAGGACCGGGTCACGGCGTGCATCGAAGAATGCCGAAAGATGGATATCCGTGTCCTTCCGCCCAGCGTCAATCAATCTCAGTCTGACTTCAGCATCGAGCCGATCCAGGCTTCCAAGAAGTCGAAAGAAACCCACAACGCGATCCGGTTCGGTCTCGCTGCCATCAAGGGCGTCGGCGAGGGGCTCGTCGCGGGAATCATCGAGGAGCGAGCCAAGGGACCTTTCACTCACCTATACGAATTTTGCGAGCGCGTAAAGGAGGCTGGCCTGAATCGAACTGCGCTGGAGGCGCTCATCAAGGCCGGTGCCCTCAACGACATCGACAAAAACCGCGCCAAGCTCTTAGCGTACGTTGACGGCGCGCTCGTGTTCGCCGATCAAGCGGTGCGTATGCGTCAGGCGGGGCAGGATTCGCTGTTTGGCGGTACCTCAGAGCAAGCCACGGACGAGCCGCACTATCCGGTGCTCCCAGAGAAAGAGCCCTTTGGTCGGACCAAGACCCTTAGCGACGAGAAGGAAGTCATGGGGATCTACATTTCGGACCACCCACTCCGTGGGCTCGATCGATCTTTACGGACCGCGGCCACCCACTCTTGCGCGAGCATCGAGGAGGCAGAGGACGGCGCATCCGTTCGGATCGCGGGCGTCATCGCAGGCCTGCGCACGGTGATCACCAAGAGCCGGGGCGAGAAAATGGCGTCCCTGGTGGTGGAGGATTTTACCGGTCAGGTCGCGGCGACGGTCTTTCCGGCGACCTTCTCCAAGTTCACGCACGTGATCGAGAAGGATCGGGTCGTCGTCGTCCGTGGGGTGGTCAGCCACCGCGAGCGCATGGGTGGTGGTGAAAAGACCATCGAGATTCGGGTGGAAGAGATCGGTGAGCTTGAGGTTGTGGAGCAGGCAACGTCCATCGACGACGACGACACCCTTGAGGGGAGCATGACGGTCCGGATCCTGCGCGCAACCCGAACTCAGATGCGGGACTTCGCCCATGTCGTGACGAAGCATCCGGGTGCTTACCAGTGTTTGGTTGTCACCGGCGATTCGAACGACTATCTGCCGGTGGAACTCCGGGCGCGAGTGAGTGGCGATGATACGTTTGTCAATGCCGTCCGCGCTTGCTTCTCCTGCGAGATCGAGCGTGCGCCAAAGCACATGATGCTTGCAAATCTCGTGGCCGAAGACAGCTACGCGAGCGCGACCAGCGCCTGATTGAGGTCGCTGATCAGATCTTGGGCTGACTCTAGTCCGCAATAGATCCGCACGAGCTCTCTGGGTTCCGACCAGGCCATCGGCTGAGCCGTCATCGTGACCGCCAAGCTCTCAAAGCCGCCCCAACTGACACCGATCTGGAAGACCTTGAGCCGGTCCACAAAAGCGTGAACCTTGGCCCGATCGGTTTGGTGCACAGTGAACGAAATAAGCGCTCCGGGCTGGAGGCCAAGTTGCTGCGCTAGTGCAGCTTGCGGGTGACTGGGCGAACCGACATGGATGACTTGGTCGATCTCGGGTCGCGTGCCAAGCCAACTGGCGACCTCGGTGGCGGTCTGCGCGTGGTGTTCCAGCCGCACTTTCAGCGTTCGCATGCCTCGTAGCACGAGCCAGCCGACGAACGGCGACATGATGTTGCCCAGTAGCTCAATCTCGTTCACCAGGATTGCGTCCAGGTGCGCGCGCGAGCCAGCGATGACGCCCCCGACGACGTCGCTGTGCCCGCCGAAAAACTTGCTGGCGGTGTGACACACAAGGTCTACACCCAGGGCGGCTGGCTTCCACCGGATGCCCGCGCTGAAGGTCGAGTCGATCATTGTCAGGATGCCGCGCTGGCGAGCGAAAGCTGTGATGCGCGGGATGTTTTGAACCTGAAAGAAGAGGCTTGAAGGGGTTTCGAGGTAAATCAGGCGCGTGTTCGGCTGGACCGCCGCGAGAATGGCTTCGGTATTCGAACCGTCCACAAAGGTCGTGGTGATACCGAACTTGGTACCCAAGTACTCCTTCAGGAAACGCATCGTAGGCCCGTAACCCGTGTCGATTGACACGATATGGTCGCCGGCATTGACGCAGTGGAGAATCGCCGAGCTCATGGCCGCCATTCCGCTGCCGACTAGCCGCGCAGATTCGGTCCCTTCCAAGGCGGCGAGCTTTGCCTCGACAACGGCAAGCGTGGGGTTCGTCAGCCTGCTATAGACGTATGGCGCGAGCGGGTCGGCGGGGTCCGTGACCGCCTGCCACGCTGCGACGGACTCGTGCACGAAAGTTGACGTCTGAAAGATCGGTGGTGTAACGGCACCGAGATGGTGCACGGACTCACCTTCGTGCTGAAGGATCCACTCATCGCTGCGGGAGTCTAACATGACCGCCCGAGTTTACTGAACGCTGCAAAAAGAGACCCGAGCGCTATCGCTCGGGTCTCTCAAACTGGGATCGGGTCGAGGCTTAGACGCCGTAAGTTGCCTTGGCAAGCCAGGCCTTCGGGATCGGTCGGATGCCGGCCACGACGGCGGCGAACATCTGCGACTTCATGACCGAAGTTGCGATCGTCAACCGGACCTTGCCGTGGGGGGTCTTGATGGTGACGGTCTGAAGGTTGGGCTTTTGGAATCGCGGCTTGTGCGGCGCGCGGAATTTCCACGCCGAGTGTCGGTGGCGGCAGTGCTGAGCACTGTTCGCCTTCTTTCCGCTAACTTGACAAATCTTCGCCATGATCCAATTCCTTTTGACGCACCTGGGGCGCGAACACAAATTATGCACCACGGCGCGGGCGATTTGCAACTGGGTACCACTCCGAAAATTCTGACCCTGGGGGATTGAACCTGACGAGGTGGCTCGGGTATCCTCCCTTGTTGCGTCGGTGACGACGTGCTCTCTGCGTGTGCCTATGGGCTGATCGCAGAACGGCTACCGTTCACTTGCGTTCGACGCGTCCGATTCAGTGCGACTTTGTCTCTAGAGACGGAGCCCAAGAATCAGACGTTTCGACCGTTGAACAACTATCCGGAGAAAGAACACAGACAATGGCAAGAAGTATTAAGAAGGGGTTCTTCGTCGATGACCACCTCGTAAAGAAGGTGGACGCGATGAATGCCGCTGGAGAAAAGAAACTCATCAAAACTTGGTCGAGGCGCTCGACCATCATTCCTGACATGATCGGTCATACGATCGCTGTTCACGACGGCCGCAAGCACGTGCCCGTCTTTGTGACGGAGAACATGATCGGCCACAAGCTGGGCGAGTTTGCCCCGACCCGCACCTACAAGGGTCACGCAACCGGAATCCCCGACCGAGGAGTGAAGCTGCGATAAGGACAACCGGTGTCCGGTGAGGGTTCTCCTTCGCCTACCACGCAGTGAAAAGAATCATGGAAGTTAGAGCAGTTGCAAAATACGTTAAGGTGCAGCCCCGCAAGGTCCGACTCGTCGCAAACGAGATCAAGGGTGGACCGGCGGTCATGAGCGCCCACAAGCTTCAGTACCACCCGAGCAAGGGTGCGAAGCTCCTCCGCAAGGTTTTGGTCAGCGCGATCGCTAACGCAATCGAGAACAACGGCGCACAAGCCGACGCTCTGCGGATTGCTCGCATCAGCATCGACGAGGGCCCTCGCATGAAGCGAGTCAGTCAGCGAGCCCAGGGTCGCGGAAATCGCATCCTGAAGAAGACCTCGCACATCACCGTCGTGCTGGAAGATTTCGAGCCAGCCGCCGAAGTGAAGCCGCACGGTACCAAGGCGAAGCCAAGACCGAAGTTCGAGGCTCCGAAGAAGTCGAAGAAGGCAGAGCCGAAGGCGTCTGCACCGGCTGCGGAAGAGACTCCAGCGGTTGAGGAAGAAGTGAAGACCGAAGCAGAAGCTCCGGTCGTGACCGAGGCAGAAGCCGCGCCAGAAGCGCCCGTCGCCGATGCCGAAGGCGAGAAGGCGGAATAACGATGGGTCAGAAAATTCATCCAGTTGGTTTTCGTATCGGCGTCATCCGAGGGCATGACAGCCATTGGTTCTATGACAAGAAGGGCTACTCGGTAGCGCTGGAGCAGGATCACCGAATCCGCACGGCACTGCGCAAGCGACTCGGCATCGGAAACGTGAGCCGCGTCGAAATTGAGCGCGCTGCAAACCGGATCAAGGTGAACATCTTCACTTCGCGACCGGGCGCGATCATTGGCCGCGGCGGTAAGGGTATCGACGAGCTTAGCGACAACTTGAACCGAATGGTTCGCCGCGACGATCCCACTTCGGTTGTCCAGGTGAACGTTTCGGAAGTTCGACAGCCCGAGCTCGATGCTCAGCTGATCGCCGAGAACATCGCAATTCAACTTGAGAAGCGCGTAAGCCACCGTCGAGCCATGCGCCAGGCCATGACCCGATGCGTCCGAATGAACGGTCGCGGAATCAAGGTCCAGGTCTCGGGCCGACTCAACGGTTCGGACATCGCTCGCCGCGAGCAGGACAAGGTCGGCAAGATCCCCCTGCACACGCTCCGAGCGGACATCGACTACGGCACCGCGACCGCGTTCACCATCTACGGATCAGTCGGCGTGAAGGTCTGGGTCTATAAGGGCGAAGTCCTTCCCGATAAGCAGCGCGCCGAAATGGCCCGCCGTGCAGAGGAAGCCGAGATGAGCGCTCGACCGCGCCGAACCCGAGAGGCAGTCGCCCCGGGCCAGGCCGAAGCGCTCGCCACTCCGCAGCCCGCACCACAAGCAACAGAGGAGAAACCCGCAAATGTTGATGCCTAAACGAGTTAAGCACCGAAAGATGCACCGCGGACGCATGTGCGGCATCGCCACGCGAGGAAACTTCCTCGACTTCGGCGACTTCGCCATCATTGCGCTGGAGTGTGGCTGGATTACGAGCCGACAGATTGAAGCCGCTCGTATCGCCATGACCCGCCACATTCGACGTGGTGGTAAGGTCTGGATCCGCATCTTCCCCGATAAGTCGTACACCAAGAAGCCGCTTGAGCAGCGCATGGGTAAGGGCAAAGCTCCCGTCGAAGGATGGGTGGCCGTTGTCAAGCCCGGACGCGTGATGTTCGAAATGGCTGGCCCGACGGAAGATGTGGCAAAGGAAGCCATGCGCTTGGCCATCATGAAGATGCCCATCCGCTGCAAGTTTGTTACCAAGGCTGACTATGAGAACGGCGCCCCCCTGGAAGCCGGCAAGGAGCACGCACTCGCTGTCGCGGCTCGCAAGAAGGAGATTCGAGCGAAGCGCGGTGAGGTCCATTACGGACCAAAGAAGGTGACTGCTGCTGATCTCGAAGCCGCCGAAGCAGGCGCGCCTGCGACGCAGACCGCAACGGGGGACAACGAATAATGAAAGACACGAAAGCCGCTGAGATGCGTGATAAGAGCGTGCCCGAACTTGAAGAGATGCTGGCCAAGGAGCGAGCAGAGCTTTACAAGGCGCGACGTGACTTGGTGTTCCGCCAGATGACCGATGTGTCGAGCCTCAAGGTTCGACGACACAACATCGCGCGCATCTTGACGATCATCGAAGAGAAGAAGCGAGGGAACGCCTAATGAGTGAAGTACGCAATCGCCGCAAGATCCGCCAAGGTCTCGTCGTTAGCGCCAAGATGGAAAAGACTGTCGTCGTCAAGGTCGAGCGACGCGTTCAGCACCCGCTGTACGGAAAGACGGTTCTTAAGTCCGAGCGCTTCAAGGCGCACGTCGATGACGCAGCACTGGGCCAGAAGGTCGATGAAGGGGATACGGTAGAGATCATGGAGACTCGCCCGATCAGCCGCGACAAGCACTGGCGCGTGACTCGCATCATCGAAAAGGTCAAGTAAACGGCCGGACATTCCCGCTTAAGGAAAAGCAAAAATGGTACAGCAATTTTCTCGACTCAAGGTAGCAGACAACTCCGGTGCCCGCGAAATCATGTGTATTCGCGTGCTCAAGGGATCTCAGCCCCGATACGGCGGCGTGGGTGACCTCATTGTGGGTTCGGTCAAGTCTGCAACCCCCAACATGCCGGTCAAGAAGGGCGAAGTGGTTAAGGCCGTAATCGTCCGCACGCGCAAAGCGATTCGACGGGCCGACGGATCCATGCTTCGATTCGATGACAACGCCTGCGTCGTCATCAACCCGAACAACATGGAGCCGCGCGGAACCCGAATCTTTGGCCCGGTCGCACGCGAACTGCGAGACGCGAACTTCATGAAGATCGTGTCGCTCGCACCGGAGGTGCTTTAACTCATGCCTACGAAGAAAGAAATCAAGGAATTGGCCAAGCACACCAAGCTGAAGATTCGAACCGGCGATAAGGTTGTGATCATCAGCGGTAAGGATAAGGGCAAGACCGGCTTCGTCGCCGCCGTCAGCCCGAAAGAGCAGAAGGTGATCGTGCTCCAGGAGAACCCGGAGAACGCCGACCAGCCAATCCCCCTCAACCGCGTCATCAAGCACCGAAAGCCGCGCTCGCAAGGCGAGCGAGGCGCACGCATCGCGCTTCCTGCACCGATCCATGTCAGCAATGTCATGGTTCTGGACAATGCGGGTAAAGCAAGCCGCGTGGGCCGCCGGGTCGAAGGTGAGAAGATCGTCCGCTACTCGAAGAGCGATGGCAAGACGATCGTCGATACCCCCAACATTGTTAAGAAGGACTAACGACGAATGGCTAAGAAATCCGCCCCCGAGAAGACGCCGACTGGCGCATTGCCGGCGCCGCGCCTGAAAAAGGTGTATCGCGAGCAGGTGACCGCCAAGCTGACGGAACAGTTCAACTACAAGTCGCCGATGGAGTTGCCAAAGCTCGACAAGATCGTGCTTAACATGGCCGTCAAGGCCGGTGATGACAAGGGTCTTGAGAACTGCATGCGAGATATGCAGATCATTACGGGTCAAAAGCCCATCGTGACCGTAGCTCGACAAGCCGTTTCTAACTTCAAGCTCCGCGAAGGATACAAGATCGGCTGCAAAGTGACATTGCGCGGCGATCGCGCGCTGCACTGGCTGGACAAGCTGTGCACCGTGGTTCTCCCGCGTATCCGAGACTTCCAAGGTCTGTCTGCGAACAGCTTCGACGGCCGTGGCAACTATGCCCTCGGTCTGAAGGAGCAGCTCGTGTTCCCGGAGATCTCGTACGATACGTTTGACAAAATCCGAGGCATGGACGTGATCATCTGCACCACGGCCAAGACTGACGACGAAGCGCGCGTATTCCTGAAGGCTATGGGCCTTCCGCTTCGCGACAAGTAAGCGAGGCTTCTCGCTTCGTTAAACTGGCCCGTACTTCTTGTTGAAGTACGGGCCAGTTGCTTTGTCCTATGGAACCGAATGCGCCGATCGAGCATACTTAGTGGACGCATGCTTCGAATTCGCCACCTTCTCCTCATGCTGACCGTACTGGCGCTGTCAGCTCTTTCCCTAGCTCAGCCCGTGGTGGTCAATTGGAGCGCGATGGTCGAACCGCAAGACCTGCGTCCCGGCGAGTTCGGGCGGGTTGTGGTTACCGCCGACATCAAGGAAGGGTGGAAGATCTACGCTTTCCAGCCCTACGGTGACGAGGGGCCAATCCCGACGAAGCTCACGCTTGCCCCGGGGGATGCCAAAGTTGCCGCCGCTGGCAAGGTTTTAGAACCGAAGCCGGCTGACCGGTTCGACGCCAACTTCAAACTCGACATCAAGTACCACTCTGGGCAGGTCCGGTTTGCGATGCCGTTCCAACTGGGTGCTGACGCAAAGGGGTCGCAGAGTTTCAAGATCGACATCTTGTACCAGGCGTGCGATGCCACGAGCTGTCTCCGCCCCACGCAAGAATCGCTCAACGTAGCGCTCATCCCCGCAGGTGGCCCGATACGACCGGAGTTCGATGCGGCGAGCACCGCGATTCCCGACCAGCCGGGCAACACTTCGATGAGCCACGCCGCTGAGAAGCCGACAGCCGCTCCCAAGTCAGACGCCTCCCCGGTGGACAAGGCCAAGAGGGAAGGGCTGCTGGCTTTCATGGCCGTGGCGTTTGGCGCTGGGTTGCTGGCGCTCCTCACCCCGTGCGTCTTCCCGATGATCCCGATCACGGTCAACTACTTCATCAAATCGACCGGCGGGGACGGCCGCTCGCAAGTACGAGGCGCAGCGGCCTATAGCCTTGGCATCATCTCGTCGTTCACGATCGTTGGGCTAGCGATGACGCTGCTTTTCGGAGCTAGTGGCATCCAAAAGCTGGCGACCAATCCCGTGGTGAACCTGTTCTTGGCAGGTCTCTTCATCGTGTTGGCGTTGAGTTTGTTTGGCATCTTCGAGCTCGCGCTGCCAAGCGGACTGGTGAATCGGTTTAGCTCTGGCGGCTCCAAGGGTGGCTTGCTCGGCCCAATTCTCATGGGGGTAACGTTCAGTCTGACCACGTTCACTTGTACCGTCCCGTTCGTGGGAACGGTCCTGATCGCGGCGACCCAAGGCGACCTTTTGTATCCGGCCCTGGGGATGCTTGCATTCAGTAGCGCCTTTGCAATTCCGTTTTTCCTCCTAGCACTGTTCCCGCAGTGGTTGGCAAAGTTGCCCAAGTCGGGCTCATGGCTTGCCACCGTCAAGGCGTTCATGGGATTCCTGGAACTCGCCGCCGCGCTTAAGTTTATCTCGAACGTTGATTTGGTCTACCAGTGGGGGCTTCTCACCCGGCCGGCGTTCCTTTCGATCTGGTCTACCATCATGGTCCTCGCCGCGTTGTATCTGGCGGGCTGGATCCATATGGCGCATGACTCGAGCGCACAGAAGATCGGGTGGGTGCGGCGCGCAGTTGCGGTTGGAAGCGCCGCGTGTGCAGTGTGGTTCCTTGCGGGCATCCAGGGAGCCCATCTGGGCACTCTAGGTTCGTTCATGCCGCCCGACCCGTACCCTGGCAAGAAGGGCACAATGGTCGCGGGAGAGCTCGAGTGGTCGGAGGACTATAAGGGCTCGCTGGCTTCGGCTTCGGCAAAGAACGGGCTCGTTTTCATCGATTTCACCGGCGTGACATGCACGAACTGCCGTTGGGTTGAGCAAAACATTTTCCCAGATGGCAAGGTGAGGGAAGAACTGGAACGTTACACCCGCGTCAAGCTCTATACAGACCGGATAGGCAAGGACGAGGCGAACTTTCACTTGCAAGTTAAGCTCACCAAGCAAACCACGCTGCCGATCTACGTGATCCTCGATCCGAAGACCGAGCAGGTCGTCGCTTTGCACGCGGGGAGCGATCTGACGCCCGAATCGTTCACCGCATTCTTGCAGTCGGGCCACCAAGCGGTGGCTCAGCGCTAAGTCCGAAGATACGGGAACATCACCGGGGGATCTCCGTTCCAAATGTGGTGTAACTCCTGCGGGGGCTCGCTTGAGCCCGCCTGGGAGGAGAGGCTTCATGAGCTATCGATGGGACCAGAGACCGGGCAATGTGCCCGCACGGGACTTGGATCACGATGATCAGGCGCGTCGCGACGAGCAGGAAACGCTTGTGCTTGAGTGTTGGCGTCGGCAGAACGAACGCTTGAACAGCACTGACGATCCTATCGAAGACTAGCGCGTGAAAACTTCGGGTGTCCCGTGGCTTTCGATCACGCGATCCCCAGAGATAACGACCCACTCACCGGTCTCTATGCCCACCGCGCCGGAAGCCGAAAGGGTCTGCTCGAACGCAGACTTGAGCCGCGAATGGCGCTTGCGCTCCCGGTAGTGGGTGTCGATCATGAGCCGGGTGAGTCCAAGCCCTTGCTGGAGCACCGGCGCGCCCGCGTGGTCGCTGTAGGCGATCATCGTATCGCTGCAGATCATTGATCCCGCGCTTGTCCCGAAGAACACGACCCCTTCGCTTAGGCGTCGTTGGAAGTAGCTGCGCGCCCACCTGCGGCCGAACCGAGTCATGAACTGTTCCTGGTCACCGCCCGGCACCCAGAAGCCACGGACGCTAGCCCAATCCTGCTCTAGGGCCTTCAGTGAGTGACGGTCGAAGGTCGTCGAATCGCAAAGCGAGACGTTCGTTGCGCCGTGCTCTTTCAGCAACTCCACCGAAGACTGCGCTCGCTTGGGGTCCTCGCGCGTTTGTCCCAGGACAACGATGCGCTGGTTCTTTCCGCCGATCTCATGTAGGAAACGCTCGACGACCTCGTCAGGCGTCGTCCCGCCTCCCGCGAGTAGCAGCACGCCTGCGGCTATCGCAACCATTTGCGTAGGTAGTCAATCCCGTCCTGGAGCGCCTTCCCTGTCCCAGGGACTTTCATATCGATCCCGTGCGCCATGCCCGGCACGATACGCGTCTCATGGGGGACGTTGAGCTCGGTGAGCTTCGCCTCCAGAACTTTGGCTTGGTTCACGGGAACGAGCGGGTCCTTATCCCCGTGGATGGTGAACGTTGGGGCAGACTCGCGAGTGAAAGAATAGTACGGGCTCGCCGCCTTGATCAGCGCAGCAGCTTCGGCTCGCGGTTTTCCGAGAACCGCCGAAAAGACGGGGTCAAGTGCACGGCCGTAGTCTTGCGCGATTGTCATGTCGACCGGCCCAAAGAGATTAAGAACCACTTGGACCTTGCTCGATTGGTTCGTGGCTTCGCGACTGGTTCGCATGCGGGACTCGGTGCTGCCGAGCATAAGCGACAGTTGGCCTCCCGCACTAGCTCCGGCGGCCCCAATTTTGTCGCGACGGATGTTGAGCGCCTTGGAGTTTGCCCGGAGGTACCGGACGGCCGTCTGGACGTCCTGGATCATCGTCGGGTACTTGAACTTGGGTGCTAGGCGATAGCTCACGCTGGCTGCCACGAACCCTTGTTTGGTAAGCGCGGTGCAGAGATCGCGCATGTCGACGCGATTGCCGCCCATCCAAGCTCCACCGTGGATCACCACGACGGCAAACGCAGGCGTTTTCGCTGCGGTCGCAGCCGGCCGATAGACATCCATTTGCAGGTCGACCCCGTCAATCTTGGAGTATGTGATCGTCTCCGGAGCTTGCGCGAGGAGAGTGAGGCTGAGCAGTGTCGCGAGCATGCCCAATTCTACGTTAAATGTCCGGCTTTCGCCACTGCAGGTGGGGCGTTGGTAAGAGTTGCTCGTCGCGGCGGATCGGCAAGTTGCTGTTCTGAAGCAGGTTCGCGATTCTCTCTTCTGCCGTTCGGCGAAAATCGTCCATTTGCGACTCCATGTCCGAACGCATTTCCTCAACGTCGTCGAGGAGTTTGAGAATGATTTCCACGCCCGCGAGGTTGACTCCCATTTCCTGTGTCAGCCGCTGGATGCGCCGGACCCGATGGATGTCTTGCTCGCTGAAGAGCCGGTTCTTCGCCCCGACTCGCGCGGGGACGACCAGCCCGAGCCGCTCGTACTGCCGTAAAGTCTGCGGGTGCACACCGCAGAGCTGGGCCGCGACCCCGATCATGTACACCGGCTGCTGGCGGTCGCGGTTCATGCGGTCACCTCCTGGGCGGCGGCGAGCTTCTCGATGATCGCACGCTCTTCGGCTGATATGGTCTTTGGCACGGAAATCTTCACTCGGACCAGCAGATTGCCGCGGCCTTTGTCACCCAACTGCGTGATCCCCTTGCCCTGCAAGCGAAAAGTCTGGCCGTTCTGGGTGCATTCGGGTACCTGCATGCTCACCGTTCCGCTCAGGGTTGGAACGCGTATCTCGCCGCCGAGCGCTGCGCGGGCAAAGGGAACGGAAACTTCCGTCTCTAGCTCCTCGCCCTTTCGATGAAACGTGGAGTGGGGGAGTTCGATCACGCTGACATACAGGTCGCCCGTCCGGCCGTTCGCCCCCGCCGAACCTCGGCCCTTCACGCGGAGCTTCTTACCGCTTTGCATGCCCGCAGGAATCGAGACCTCGACCCGACGCGTGGTTGGCAGGGTTTGAGTACCTCGGCAAGTCGGGCAGCGCTCCAGGGTACTGTTCCCGGTGCCATCGCATTCTGGGCATGCTTGGCTCATGCCGAAGACCCCCGAAACATGCCCCGTGCCCCGGCATGCTCCGCAGGTTCTCGGTGACCTCAGCCGGACGTAGCCTGTGCCGTCACAACTCTTGCACGCATCGTTCACTTGGAAGACCAGCGTACGTTTGGTGCCGGAATCTATCTCTTCCAAGGTGAGTTCAATCGACTGCTGGACGTCTTGGGGCTCGACGCTACGTGGACGCGGAGAATGCGCCGCGCCGCCACCGCCGAAAAACTGCTCAAAGATGCTGCCGAAGTCGCCTCCGAACCCGCCCGCTCCCCCAAACCCGAAGTCGGTTGGGGCTCCTTGGTCTTGGGCCTGTTTGACCCGATCCCAGTCGGAGCCGTATCGGTCGTAGAGCTCGCGCTTCTTCGGGTCGCTCAGCACTTCGTAGGCTTCACTGACCTGCTTGAACTTCGCCTCTGCCGCCTTGTCATTGGGGTTGAGGTCGGGATGATACTTACGAGCGAGTTTGCGGTAGGCCGTTTTTATGGCCTTGTCGTCCGCTCCGCGTGACAGTCCCAAGGTGGCGTAAAGGTCGGGTTTCATGATGTTCTTAAGCTCAACTACATGAGTATATAACACTCAAGTCGGGCAGATGGTTCGCAGGCACTTTTGACCTATGCAACTTGCCATCACTTACCGACCATCTGGGTAGGGCCTGGAAGCGCATGGAGTTGTCGAGAATCGAGTTGCTGGCGAAGCGCAGCGAGAATCTACCCATTCACGAAGACGTGTGTCGTTGGGGAGTCGAGCTTTGCTATAACCGAAAGGCAACCCTCGAGCAGTTTGTAACCCTGTTTGAGCAGGACGTCAGCTTGGCTTCGAAGCTCCTGCGGGTCGTCTTGACTTCGCCCGGACGACCGGCACCTCCGATCACTGTGCGCAAGGCAGTCGAACACATGGGGCTTGAAGGCGTTCGACGGACCATCTTCCAACTGGAGGCGTTCCGACAGGCGTTCGAGTCAGCGGATGAGCGTGTCGAGCGCCGAACCGTGCACTATTCGAAGCATTCATATGCGGTGGCATTGATCGCACGACAAATGGCCACGACCCGTGGCGATGCGGACCCGGACGAGCTGTACGCGGCGGGCCTGTTCCATGATGCGGGGCTCCTTCTCCTTGAACGTTACCGACCTCACATGTTGGACATTATCTCCGCCAAGTCTGAGGAGACCGGTCTCGCGCTTGACGCCATCGAGCGGGACGAATGGGGTTGGGATCACTATGCCATCAGCGCAGTTGTGGCGGAGGAGCGAGGCATGAGCCGTCGTACTGTCTCTGCGATACGGTCGGCCGGTCTTCCGGCGATAGAGCAAGAGTTTCTGATTGAGACCAGCATCGTTTCCATTGCCGACGCTCTGGCCCTGAAGGCGGGAATTCACCACCATGCTCCTTGGCTGAGCGGGGTCGTCGATGAGTTGGCGGCGGACATTGTTGGTCTTTCCGAAGAAGAGTCGATGGAACTCATGAAACTGGCCACCCAATGCGTAACTGGTAAGTATCTGAATCATGCGGCGTAGATCGCAATAACTGTATTCACCAGGTAAGAATTGTCGCCTGGCGGACCGATTTATACACCGGTGAACGTTGAAAGCTTAGAGCTGCGACTTGCTCGGACAGAGAACTTGCCGAGCATTCCGCACGTGGCAATGTCGATCCTGAAGCAAATTGACTCAGGATCGTATTCCGCCGGGAGTCTTGAACGGCTGATGGAGGCTGATCCTGCCATCACGGCCAAGGTTCTGAAAGTCGTCCAGACGGCCCAGTACGGTGGGCAAGACGTTCAAAGTATCGCTCGTGCCATTCAGCTGCTGGGCTCGGCGGAAATCAAGCGGATTGTCCTAGGAATCTCGTTCCAGCAGTCCGTCTTCGAGGAGTCGGGCGAGAGCGCCTACGAGAAGCTTGAATACTGGCGCCACAGCTATGCGGTTGCAGTAGCGGCTCGCGAGATCAGTCGACAGTCGAAGATTGGCAAGCCCGATGAGCTCTTTGTCGCTGGACTCATGCACGACCTGGGAATGCTCGTGATCGAGCGCTTCGCCTTCGCGCACTGCCGAGCCGCCCTTATCCTCGCCAAGCGCGATCAGTGCTCACTTGCCGAAGCCGAGCGCCGTGTTTTGGGTTGGGATCACTGCGATGCAGGCAAAAAGCTCGCCGAGATGTGGAAGCTCCCGCGGGTCGTCGGAAACGCGATGCAGTTCCACCACAATCCAGGGCTTGACGGAGAGGAATTTGAATCGACGTGCATCATCACGCTCGCGGACGTGCTCGCCTACAATGTGGGGTTCAACATTGGCCTCACGATCCTTCCACCGGAGCTGGATGTCGTCGCGCAGCTAACGGTCAACCTCAGCCAAGAGGACATGGACGCCATCTCGGCGAAGGTGGTCGAAGAGGTCATGCGCGCGGAGCAGGAATTCGGGATCAGGTGACGAGGCCCCCGAACTTCCGGGTTCGCTTCTGGTACTCAGCGACGGCTTGAAGGAGCTGTTCCGCACCAAACTCTGGCCACGGCACAGGAGTCACACACAGCTCCGAGTAGGCCGCCTGCCAAAGCAGGAAGTTGCTCCACCGCATCTCACCCGCGGTCCGAATCATTAGGTCCGGTTCGGGGATGTCTGGATTGTACAGGTGCGCAGCGATAAGCTCTTCGGTGACTGTCTCCGGTTCTACACCGGATGCGACGATATCTCGAACCGCGTCCACGATTTCTGCACGCCCGCCGTAATTGATGGCTAGTGTAAACGTGATTCCGGTGTTCTGCGCCGTCGTCTCCATTCCGTTCACGAGGGCTTCCCGGAGCGTCGCAGGGACCTCGTCGATGCGGCCCGCCACCCGGACGCGGACATTGTTTCGGTGCATCACGCGGAGTTCGTTGCGTGCGGCTTGCTCGATGAGTTGCATCAAGCCGCGCACCTCCTCCTCAGGGCGACGCCAGTTCTCGGCCGAGAAGGCGTAAACGGTGAGGTACTTGATCCCGAGTTCGCTGGCATCCAGCAGCACGCCACGCAGCGTCTTGTATCCTTCGCGGTGGCCGATGAGTCGTCCCATCCCGCGTGAGTTTGCCCAGCGACCGTTCCCGTCCATGATCACCGCCACGTGCGCAGGGAGTGCTTCCAGGTTGATCCCAATCTGAACGGCCTGCTGCTGGATCGAATTCATCACCGTCGTCGCCATAAGGTGTCTTTACTTAGACTTCCATCAACTCGGCTTCTTTTTTCTTTTGTGCGCCGTGAGCTTCTTCGACCATCTTATCTGTGAGCTTCTGGATTTTCGTCTCGAAGCTCTTCAAGTCGTCCTCGCTCAGATGCTGGTCCTTCTGCTGCTTCTTCGCGTGCTCGTTCGCATCACGACGCACGTTGCGGATGGCAATGATGGCCTGTTCCGCGCGGGCGTTCACCTGCTTTACCAATTCCTTGCGGCGCTCTTCGGTCATCTGCGGAAAGTTCAATCGGATGCCAGCGCTGTCCGACGTCGGAGTGATGCCCAAATCGCTCTTGAGGATCGCCTTCTCGATAACCGGAATCATGTTCTTCTCGTACGGCGAAATCAACAACTGCCGCGGATCGGGCGTAGAGACGCTCGCGATCTGGTTGATTGGCGTCTCGGTACCGTAGTACTCCACGTGGACTCGCTCAAGCACGAGCGGGCTCGCGCGTCCCGTGCGAATGGTCGAAAAGTCATGTACCATGACCTCAATTGCGTGCTTCATTCGCCGCTCGGCGTCGCTGAAAAATTCTTCCATGGCTATTTACTCTCCGTCTACGAGGGTACCCACCGGTTCGCCCATAAGCGCCTGGCGGATCGATCCTTCTTGATTCAAGTCTAACACGATGATGGGCATCGAGTTCTCGCGGCACAGCGTGAAGGCGGTCTGATCCATGACGGCAAGTCGTTTAGCAAGTACTTCGGTGTATCCAACCGTCGAATATCGCACGGCATCGTCATGCTTGCGCGGATCCTTGTCATAGATTCCATCGACCTTGGTGGCCTTGATCAGCACGTCCGCCCCGATCTCCAGGGCCCGGAGGGCGGACGCCGTATCCGTACTGAAGAACGGGTTCCCCGTTCCAGCGGCAAAGACAACGACCCGCCCCTTTTCCAGGTGGCGTACCGCCCTGCGCTTGATGAACGACTCCGCGACCTGGTTGACCGCGATCGCGCTCTGTACACGCACGGCTACTCCGAGTCGCTCAATCGCAGATTGGAGGGCCAAAGCGTTGATCACGGTGCCCATCATCCCCATTTGGTCGGCAGATGTCCGGTCGATCTGACCCTTCTCGCTGAAGATGCCACCGCGGATGATGTTGCCACCTCCCACGACGACGGCGGTCTGGACCCCGAGGTTGTGGGCACTGACGATTTCGGCAGCCACGTCATTCAGGGTTGCCGGGTCGATGCCGGTTTCGCCAGCCCCTGCCAGCGCCTCCCCACTGATCTTCAATAGAACTCGTCGATAGCGGGGTTCGCTGGTAGGAGTGCTCATCGCTGGCAAGTGTATCTTAACTTAGGGCAGAGTCGCGAGGCGGTACAGGATGTGGGCGTAGATTCGACTCATTTTGAACAGCGATTCCACGGCGCAGCGCTCGTCGGTCTGGTGCGCCTCACCGTCTCCCAGCCAACCGGTTCCGATGGCCACCGCGTTCGGGACGGCTCGGGCATAAGTCCCTCCACCCATGACACCAGGCTTGCGCGAGGTGTCGCCGGTCTCCTCAACGTAAACCTCACAAACCGTCTTGACGAGTGGATGATCAAGTGGGAAGTACAAAGGCGTGCTGTCAGTGGTGCTGACCAGTTCCGCACCCAGCGCGAGCGTCGCCAAATGGGTCCGAGTCTTTGCGAAGAGGTCTTCGCCCTTCCAAGTGACCGGGTATCGGATGTTAAAGAGCATGTCGATGGCCGTCTCCTCGGTCGTGACCACGCCGAGATTACAGGTCAGGTAGCTGATGTCGTCGCGGCCATCAATGCCGAGGCCTTCGCCACCCAAATAGGTGAGCTCGAACATCTCCACAAAGGCCTCTTGCACGCTCAGCGGGGCGATGTCCATGAGGAACCGCAGAATTCGAATGATCGCATTGTCACCGCCGAACGGCCACGAACCGTGCGCAGCCTTGCCAACGGCATCGATGGAGAGTACGTCACCGTCCCAGCGGGTCGCAATGTTGCGGTCCCAGCCGTCGGCGATTTTCGCTTCGACGTGCGCTCGCGCACCCGCAGAAACCCGTACCTTCGCGGTGCCCGAGTCGATCACGATGTTCGGACGCTGACCCCCGGTGAGCTCAAGGAGCTCCATGTCTCCGCGAATCTTCGGAACGCGGACAACAAGGCTCGTGATCCCCTTTTCGGCATGGATCAGGGGCCAACCCGCATCTGGAGCGATGCCGAACGTCGGAGACTCCTCGGTGCGGGTGTAGCGGTGGATGCACTCGAAACCGCTCTCCTCGTCGCAACCGAAGACGATCCGGATGCGTGAACCGATCTCGGGGAAAGAAACTTGCAGCGCACGAGCGGCATAGAACGCGGCCATTGTAGGCCCCTTGTCGTCGGTCGCACCGCGCGCGTACACGTAGCCCTCGTGGATCGTCGCATCGAAGGGCTCAAACTTCCATCCGGGGCCTACTGGGACCACATCCAGGTGACCAAAGACTCCGACCATGCGCTCACCGGACCCGAACTCCGCGAATCCGCAGAAGCCTTCAAGGTCCGTCGTCTTCATCCCCCACTCGTTGGCTTTGGCGAGCGCGAAATCGAGTGCGTCACGGTTAGCTCGGCCAAACGGAGCATTGGGCTCAGCGGGCCCTTCGATGCTAGGAAACCGGAGCATTGTCTGGTAGTCAGCGAGGAGCTCAGACTCGTGTTCCTTGAGCCATGCATGTAGTTTGGTTACCACCGGATCGGTCATGCCCGAAGAATACCGAAAGGTCAGCGCGCGCGAATGCGGGCGGCAAGATCGGTTGCCCGCAGCTCGATGCTGAGCGATCCCGACTGCAACCGGACGGTTAGCTCGATCGGGGTCAGGGTCACATCCCAGACGGTGCCGTCCCGCTCCTCGAATGAGAGGAGGTCGCCCTTGGCCCCGATGGACAGCAACTCGGCAAGTTCGATCCTCCGCTTACGGAGGGTCCCTCCGAGGCTCAGTCGGGTTGTACCGACGAGTAGGGTCCCTGTGCGGTTCTCCCAAACGGCCGGTCCTCGCCAGAGGGCCTCGTCCTCGCGAGAGGAAATCTGAAGCAGGCCCGACCGATATTCGGCCCGGGCACGATCCCGCATCGCTTCGTCGAGCTCTGCTTCGTTCCCGACCAGAGGCAAGCCATGAGCAATACGATGCCAGTCTTCGAGCGCAAACTCGGCGTCAACATGTCTCCGCAGACGCTCGTGATTCGACCGCACCAACGCGAGCACATCCCCCTCAAAGTCGAACTCCGTGGGGCACAGCGAGCAGACTAGGCCGGCGTTTCCGCTCGTTTTGCCGACGCCCACCCAACGCATCGACTCTGGGTCGAGCTTCACGCTTTGGTACATCTGGCCGATATGGTAGGGGTCTTCGTGGGCGGTGAGCAGCGTCGTTGCCCCCGTCTCGACGAAGTAGTCCGCGCCGCATTGGTCGCACTCTGCATTCCCCTGGCCGGGTTCATACCCGCTGGCGACCATGGCCCATTCGTCCGGATAGAGCTCGTGGAAGCCATCGCGGGTCACTTTGGGCGCGCACTGTCTCCAACGTCCGTCCGGCAGATGATCGAACTGGCCGCTACAAGAATCGCATCGCTCCAGGACAGCCGACCGTCCTGCCGCGATCACCCACTCGGACCAGGGTGCGACGGCGTCGTGCCCGTCTTTCACAATCCCATCGCGGGTCTGAATCCACGCGACCGCACACGTGTCGCACGTCCAGCGTTTCTTTAGGAGTCCTGTGCGCCGCAGAGGGCCGCCTTGGCATGCAGGGCAGTAGGGCGGCTCACCCTCGAAACGCAGCGTCCTGAGGTATCCCGTCTTGCAACTGGGGCACAAGCGCTGATAGATCTTCCGAACTCGGACAGTCCCGCGCCGGCACACGAAGCACTGGCCAACCTTTAGCGGTTTGGGTTGCTCCAGGACGCCGGGGCAGGCTGGACACGCTCGCTTGCCGGGCCGGAGTGATCGGAGAAGCATGGCGCGTCGGTCGAGCTCTTCCAGGCTCAGTGCGTCATCGTCGAAACTCGCGCCTCCGAGTAGATCCAGCCACTCGGCGACCGTGCCCGGCCGCTGGTCGAACTTGACTGCGAGGCCTGAGCGGATGGCTTGGATGAGCCGGTTGGGTGCATCGACAGTCTCCAGCCCGTCTTCGTCGAGCGGCGTGCCGTTCACTCGTTCTGTTGCCGCGGGCGGCGCAACTCCCAACAGCATGTGATACAGGGTCGCGCAGAGCCCGTACAGGTCAGTTGCCGGTCCGTGTCGCCCTCGCTCGCTCAGTTGTTCGAGCGGAGCGTAGTTGGGCGTAAAGAACACGGTCCGATCTTGCGTCTCGCCCGCATGAAATTCGCGGGCTGCGCCGAAGTCAATGAGGACCACTTCGCCCGCGGGGGTCAGCAGCAGGTTCGACGGCTTGATATCGCGGTGGAGCACCGATAACGCGTGCAGCGGACTGAGAATCGCACACGCCTTTCGACCAAACTCCTCGACCGCATCAGCTCGGAACTGGTGGTTGGAGGTCAGCAGCGCGGCCAAGCTTCGAACCCCTTCGATGTAGTCCGAAACAAAGTAGGCCGTGCCGTTTTCATTGAATGCGTCGCGCACTCGGGGGACGCCTCGGATGTTGAGGCTGCGCACGGTCTTCGCTTCGCGAAGGAACTGCTGCCGGAGGCGCTGGGCGGCGGTCGAGCCAACGCCCGAGAAATCAAGTTGCCCATCGGGTTGCCGCTGGCAGGCGGTAGGGGCCATCTCTTTGATTGCGCAAGAGTCGCCACGTGCGGTGTCCCGCGCCAGGTAAGTAATGCCAAAGCTGCCTTGTCCCAACACTCGCACGACCTCGTAGCGCGAGTTCAGTAAGGTTCCTCCTGGCAAGGGCTCGGGGCCGCGCATTCTTTCATCTTGACGCCCCGCGCACGGGAAAGTGCGCAACGCTCCGGGGCGAGAGACGTAAAATCAGAGAGACTATGACGAGCCTGCTCTTAGCCGCCGCGCTGAGCCCGTTTGCCTACGGGTTCTCGCCGACCGTCCCCTTGGAATACAAGATGGCGGTGCAGTTCGATGGCTTCCTCCCCATTTTCGGCGGGAACGAAGGCAAGGTGGAGGTGGCGATGACGGTGCCAGTGACGGTCCTGAAGTCCGACAAGGCAGAAGAGTTCAAGGTACAGAGCGAAATCAGCGCCGCGGAAATCAAGTTCAATGACGCGCCCCTCCCGCTCGGCGTGGAGTCGGTGCAGGGCTACTTTCCCAAAACGACCATCACGACTTCGCCGCTGGGCAAGACACTGACAACCGACGCGCCCAACGTCAACGTTCCCATCAAACTTCCCGGACTCGACGTCAAGCGGTTCCCCGAGTTGACGTACATCCCGGTGGAGTTCTCTCCCGAGTCAAAGAAGGTTGGAGAATCGTGGACGTATTCTCGGGACTTCGGGGGCAGTGACGTAACCTACAAGTGTACGGTCGAGTCCGCAACCGCGGACAAGGTCGTGATCGTCATCAGCGTGGGTCAGACTTACACGGTCCTCGAAGACGACTCGCTCCAGAGTGTAAAAGACAAGGCGGAAGCCGTCAACGAAGTAACGACCCGAGTGGAAGGATCCGGCAAGGCGACGTTCGACCCCAAGCTGGGGGTTTTCCGCGCAGTCAAGGTCACTGCGGTAGCCTCGAGCGCCGGGACAGTTCTGAAGACAGGAACCAAGTTCTCTCGAAAGCTCACCACGACTCTGGATGTCCAGCTTTCGAAACCTGCGGCCAAAGGCACCGAGGAGGTGCCAGACCGATCGGGAGAAGTGACTTGGTGGGACCGAGCACGCGGAGCTTATGAAGGGGCGCAAGTTGCCGTGAAGCCTGCGCTCCAATCCACGACCGCGTATTTGCGGACTTGGTCGCTCAAGCTTCTGCAACAGCTCTTTGGAGGTACCCGATGAAATTTTGGATCACACTTTGCACGTCGTGCCTGGCGCTCGCCGGTTGCGGCGAGGTCGCGGTGGATACGAAGCCGCTGGCCGACGCTCAACACAAGATTGAGCAGGCCAAAGAGGAAGCGGGAGCCATGACCGAGAAGGTCAAGCAGTTCCAAGCCGACGTGGGGCGCTGGAAGAGTGAAGGCGACCGTTTGGCGGCGCAGCTTTCCTCGGCGCAGGCAACGGCGCAAGATGGCTGGGCGTTTGTTCACTCTTCGGTCGCGTCTGCAGACGAGAAGGTCCAGGCCACCGCCGCTCCAGTTCTTGCCGCGCTCGCAAAGCAGAGCCCGGAATCAGCTGCTCAGGTCAAAGCCACGGTGGAAGAGAAGTTGAAGACGGCCACCGGGGCGGCCAAGACGATGTGGGAGAATCTTCTGAAGTCCTTGGAATCGGCCAACGCGAAGTGAGTCGCAGCTAGTTCAGTCGTCGGTTGTCGCGCTGCCTACCGGTGAGGGCAGGGCGAGGTTCGGGAGAACCTCTTCCAGAAACTCGGCCAGCGATTGGGCCATGAAGTGCGGGTTCAGTTCGCGGAACAGATCTGGATTCTCGTTCACCGCCCGTCCGCCGAGACCGATCAGGAACCGCTTCTGGATGTCCGAAGCGCGAAGCTTTTGAATGAGGTCTTGGCAGTGCGGGAAGCCATCAATCCTGGCGCAGGAGATCATGATCACATCGGGTTTGTGTTCACGGCTTGCGCTGATGAAAGACTCGGCCGGCACGTTAGCTCCCAAGTAGATGGTTCGCCACCCGTGCATGCGCAGCATGTCGCTGAGCATTCGGATTCCGATTGCGTGCTGGTTTTCTGGGACACAACCCAGGACGGCCACACGCGCACCATCGCGAAGCGGGCTGGCGAACTGCATCAGCTGGGTCATCATCCGCTCGGTGATCGCGCTGGCAAGGTGCTCCTCGGCAACATCGACGGCCTGAACTTCATACCATCGCCCGACGTGTTGCATGCTTGTGGCCAGAACCTCGCTGTAGATACGGCTGAGGTCAACCCCCTGGCGATTCAGGCGGTGGATGAGAGCGGAACAGCGCTCTTCGTTGCCGTGGACTGCGAGCTTGGCAAACTCAACCGCGACCTCGTGCAGCGGAAACGGCTCTTCGGCGAGCTCTGCTTCGCGGCTGAGGAGAATCTGGAGCGAATTGGCGATGTCGCCGCTGGCGAGTGAGTAATAAACCTGGCGACCGAGCTTGGTCGCGCGGACGAACCCCTTGGCTCGCATTTTTGCCAGGTGATTGCTGATATTTGGCTGTTTAAGCCCCGTCGTCGAAACGAGCTCCGAGACATTGCGGGGGCCGTTGTGCAACTCCGCGAGCAGCACGCGCTTGGAAGGTTCGGCAATCTCTCGAATAAGGTCTTTCACTCGATGCAGTCCTCAGGATGTATCACTCGACAGTGATAACAGCATCTACGGGAGAGTATACGGTGATATTTCAGACTTCCCGCAAGAATATTCATATTCGTGCGTACCGGTGTTCAGCCGCGGGCATGTGAGCCAGGTAGTACAATAGCGGAGATTCACTAGGAGAACTATCGAACGATGCTGTTTGAACTTTGCCCAGAAGAGGCCTCATTTATTGGTCGGGTCCGAAACTTTGTTGCCGAAGAGGTCTTGCCCGTCACGCGCGAATGGGAAAAGAATGCAGGCTTTGACCCGGCCATTTGGAATCGACTGGGCGCGCTCGGTCTTCTGAGCATGACGCTGGAGAAAGAGAAAGGCGGCATGGGGCTCTCGTGCGCCGCTTACGTGGAAGCGTGCCGGGAACTCGCCAAAGGCGACCCCGCGCTGTCGATGAATATCGCCGCGATCAATGCCCTTTGCGTCGGCCACATCGCGACCTTCGGGACAAAGGAGCAGCAAGACAAGTATTTGCCCGGGATCGTCAAGGGCGACATCAAGCTCGCGTGGGGATTGACCGAGCCCGACGCAGGCAGTGATGCCCGGCGAGTTCGGACGGTCGCGAATCCGATCGCCGATCGGCCTGGCTTCTACCACTTGAACGGTCAGAAGATGTTCATCACGAACGGTGGCAACGCCAATCTGATCGTCATGGTCGCGCGCACCAGCGAGACTGAACTTTCGGCCTTCCTCATGGAGACCGATCAACCAGGCTTCACGCTCGAAGAACGGATCCACACGGTTGGCGTCAGCGCTTCGAACACTGTACGTTTTTCGCTCAAGGACGCCGTCGCATGGCACACGCCCTGTTCGTTCGAGCAGGCGATTTCGCTGCTTTATCGTGGTCGTTTGGGCATCGCCGCCATGGCTGTGGGGATCGCCGAGAAGGCTCAGGAACTGGCGATCGAATACTCCAAGCAGCGCGAGCAGTTCAACCGACGGCTTTGCGATATGCAGAGCGTGCAGAACATGCTGGCGGACGGCGAAGTGGACCTTGAGGCCGCACGTCTGCTTCTTCACAAGGGCGCGATGATGTTTGATCGTGGTGAGAACGTCGTGAAGATCTCCTCGATCGCCAAGCTCTTCGCGAGCGAAGCGGCGAATCGCATCACCAACCGCGCAATCCAAATTCACGGTGGCCGAGGCATGACGCAGATGTTTCTGGTCGAGAAGCTGTGGCGAGATGCCAAGCTCACCGAGATCGGTGAAGGGTGCAGCGAAATCCAGCGTCTGGTCATCAGCAAGACCGTCTTGAAGTAGAGTCACCGGAACTTTTGCGCCGTTCAACATCATAGGACTTATAGGGAACACACCGCACCATGTCGATTGCAT
Source organism: Chthonomonas sp. (assembly GCA_016788115.1). NCBI lineage: Bacteria > Bacillati > Armatimonadota > Chthonomonadia > Chthonomonadales > Chthonomonadaceae > Chthonomonas > Chthonomonas sp. The sequence goes on from JAEURR010000009.1 coordinate 97,527, forward strand.
CCATCATTCTCACCACCGCCATTTTGTCGCAGACCGCGCCGCCGGTCGCCGGACCTGAGGTCGCTCCCAAGCCGGCCGAGAAGGTCACGCTTGAGCGGGTGTATCCCCAGGGTAAGCGGCTGACTTACAAGCTCGTGAGCAAGCTGTTCAGCGAGGAACGCGACTACTCGATGGACACGTTCATGCCTGAGGTCTCGGGTACCGAGTACACGTTCATGATCGATGTGCTGCAGCGCAAGCCCGATGGGATCGCGACGGTCCTCTACCGCCGACCGACGATCACGGCAGTCGTGGGTGAGACCGCGCTCAGCGATGAAAGGCGGGTGAACGTCAAGCTGGATTGGATCCTGCGAATGACGGTTTCGCCCGTGAACGAAGTGCTCGGGATGGTGGACGAGACCCCCAAGAAGCCGGAGCCTAAAAAGAAGCCAGAGGAATCAACACCCGAGAGTAGCGAGTGGATTCGGTCCACGTCGGCAGCGTCCGCAGTTCAGCCGGAGTTGATCGTCTACTTTGCACCGTACATTTCGGAAATCTATCGTCTGGCGTCGTTCACCGGCAGCTTCGACAGTTCCCTCGATCTCGCGCCGAGCTTCCCGTTTGACCCCGTCTCCGTCGGGGAGACTTGGAAGAAGACCGTGGGTTATTCTCCGCAACCGCTGCGAGGGTCAAAGAAGGCCGCCATGCAGAGGCTGGACTACAACTACACCTACAGGGGCATGACCACATTCGAAGGGAAGTCGTACCAGTGGGTCACGGCGGAACTCAAAGTGAATTCGGACATCGCTGGCTTCTTCAAGGGCCAGTTCAGCAATGGCGACGAGATCCCCATTACTAAGGTCCCGTTAAAATTGAATGCCAATGTGGACTTCTACTTGGACCCAGTGACTCTCTCACCGATAAAGACCCGCGCTCGCTCTGAGGGTGAGTGGGCCATGTGGTCGACCTTGACACCGGGTCAGGCGTCGGCTGAAGGTCGGCTGAAGGGCGACACCACCCTTGACTTCGTCTCGGCAACCGCGATTCCTGCTGCCAAGCCATCGAAACCAGCTTCCAAGCCCAAGCGCAAGTAATTTGCGCGGCGAATTGGGGAGCGATACCGTCTTTACGGGCGGGTCACTCCCCTTTTCTATGCGTGCCCGACGAACACTCTATCTACACTTGGCGATAGGATTTGCCGCCAGTGCGAGCATCGTGGCTTTATGGCTAACACCGTCGGGCGGGGTCGTCTCACCGCTTCTACTAGCATTTCTAGCAGGGTGCATGATTGCGTCGGAGCTCATCCCGATTCACCTCAGCCGCTGGAACCTGCGCATCACCGTGACCCTTCCATTTCTCGCGGCTCTGTCGGCCACGGCGGGTCCGCTCACTGCAATTGCGATCGACTTTCTGGCCTTCAGCATCGCCGCCATCGGATTCTGGTTAGTCCAGCGCCATCGGATCCACACCAGTCAGTTCTTCTTGAACGCGCTCGTGAGCGCGACGAGCGCTGGCGTGGCGGGCCTTGTTCAGGTGGCGGCTTCGGGCGGGGCTGGAGGCTCGATCATGAGCGAAGTGACGGTTTTTGGCGCAATCTACTCATTGACCAACATTTTGCTGGTGGCGGTAGCGCAGGGCGAGTCGTGGCGGGACGTCCGTGGACTGGTGACTCGCGACGCGGTTTCGATGGTCGCAGCGGTCGGGCTGCTTTTACTTTTGGGACTCGGCGTGGCGGCGGCGATCGAGACGGGAGCGAACTTCCTCCTGCCGTTCATGCTTATTCCGGTCCTGATGCTTCGGGCCGCTATGGACCTGAAAGCGCGCAGCATCGATCACACCTTTGAGACCGTCATCGCGCTAATGCTCATGCTGCAGCGTGCGCATCCGTACTCCCACGGGCACCTGGAGCGCGTCGCTTCACTCGCCGAGAAAGTCGCGCTCAAACTGGGTCTCTCAGCGCGGCGCGCACATCAAGTCCGCGAGGCGGCGATCCTCCACGACATCGGAAAGATTGCGATCGACGAGCAAGTCTTAGAGAAGCCCGGCAAGCTCACAGAGGAGGAGTTTGAGCATGTCAAGAAGCACGCTGAGTATGGAGCGCTGATTCTCGGGGAATGCGATCATTTCCTCCCGTTGGTGCCGTGGATCCGTAGCCACCACGAACGTCCGGACGGCGGAGGTTATCCCCAGCGATTGCCCGATGCAGAGATCCCCATTGAAAGCAAAATCATCGCTGTGACGGACGCGTTTGACGCCATGGTTGGTGGGGGCATGCCCGGTGAGAAGCGTAGCTACCGCGACCCGATGGACCTGCAAGGCGCCCTTGCTGAGCTAGATCGTTGCGCGGGCACCCAGTTCGATCGCCGTGTCGTGATTGCGTTTCGAGATGTGCTGTTGGGAGGTGAAGCATGATCGTCAGCGTCGTGTTGGGGCTGTGCGTGCTGAGCGTCCTTGGTTTGGGTTGGTACATCCGAATTGGCCTTCCTCGCGAACTGGACGAACGGTACCGATCGTCGTTCGCTGCCCTCAATCGCGCATTGGAACTGCGGTTCCCGCAGTACGTCGACATGACCACCCAGGTCACCGAGCTTGCGCTGGCTTTGGGGGCAGAGATGAAGCTGTCCAAGCGCGACTTGCAGGCGCTGGAGTGGTCGGCAGCGTTGCGCGATCTAGGCTTGTGCTCGGTGCCGTACGTCCTGATCAACGAAAAGAACCCGGCGCAGTGGTCCGACTCCGAGACGGCGTCTTTCGAGCGGCACGCAGAGGTCGGGGCAAGCCTGCTAGACCTGGTTCCGAATCTGAGTTACCTTGCGCCGATCGTCCGACATCACCACACCCCGTACCGGCAGATGAAGGATGCGCCGGTGCAGAGCCGGATTTTGAACGTCGTCACGGGCTACCTGATGCAAGAGCGCGCGGCAGGGAGTGTCTTCGCCCGAGATCACATCGCAAGCCAACAGGGGCAGCTTTACGACCCTGCCGTGGTGCGAGCGTTGCAAGCGGTACTATCCGAGCACTATGTCGGAACAGCCCGAGACCTCGCCCTCAGTTAGCCAGTGGCTGCGGTGGATCGGGCCGGCGGTCTTTGCTGTCGCGCTACTCATCCGCTTGATGGGAATCCAGTGGGGGTTGCCTGACGCCACCAAGCAGTTCAGCCTGCATCCTGATGAACCGATCATCCTCGCGTACGCGCGGCAGATCAACCTCGCCGAAGGGAAGCTGGATCCTGGCTTCTACAATTATGGAACGCTTTATCTCACGACGCTGAACTTCGCGAGCAAGGTGGTTGCTGCATACGCCGCACCGGACGCGACCGACCGCAACGCACACCTAGCCGGGCGCGTGATCAGCGCACTCGCCGGCGCAGGTCTGGCCTGGCTGGTGGTGGTGGCACTGCGACGCATGGGTGTGGGTGCCATCGGTGCCGCTGTTGGAGGCCTCAGTATTGCGTTTTCTCCGGCCCTGGTTGTCCATTCCCGGTTCCAAACGGTGGATATGCTCGCCGTCTTTTTGCTCATGGCCGGACTCGTCTATGCGCTCAGATGGTGCTATCCAATCGACGGCATCGACCCGTCTCCGAACCGAACGGCAGTGTGGGCTGGGCTGCTCGTTGGGCTCAGCGCGGGGACCAAGTACACCGGAATATTGGGGCTGCTGGCGCTGGGGCTCATGGCTTGGACGCTCGCTCCAACGGTCCGGTGGAAGACCCTCGGAACGGCGCTGGCGACGTGCATGGCGGGCTTCTTCATCGGCACTCCCGGGTTGATCCTCAACTTTTCGAAGTTCAAGGTGGACTTCAAGTACGAGATGGCCCACACCAGCACCGGCCACGGTCTCGTCTTCATGGCCACCCCGAGCGGCTTCGAGATGCACTTCACCAACCTTCTGATGGGATTGGGCGGGATCGCGGTACTCATGGGCGGGGCCGGACTGATCTGGATGTGCATCAAGCGAGTACCGGGGGCGCTAGCGCTCGTGCTCTTCGGACTCGCTTACTACATCCTCATCGGCCGAGCCGAAGTCAAGTTCATGCGGTATGTCTTTCCGCTCATTCCGCTGCTGAGCATAGGGCTCGGTTGGCTCGTGCATCATGCCCATGTCGCGGGTGGGAAGCTCCGAGTCACCTTGGTCCCGCTCAGCTTCCTCGCTCTGGCGGGGTTCGGTTCTGGGGGACTTGCAGGTGCGGCGGCCGAGACGGTGTGGATGCAGGGCGAGGACCCGCGAGACGCAGCAGCAGGTCTCTTGCGCAAGGAAGGAGTAGGGAAGACCGTGGGGATCGTTTCGGATGCCTGGTTCTACACGCCGACTTTGTGGCCAACCTCCGCCGCACCAAGGCCGATCCCCTTCGCGAGTCGATTGGAGTTTCAAAGCCAAACGAACAATCCCAAGGTTGTGCAGTACATCCCTCCCGACGGGCTTGACGCCCGCAAGCCTTGGGCCCCCGAACTCATCGATGAAGTCGCCCCCGATTTCATCGTGATCAGCAGTTTCGAGCTGGAGGACGTCGAGCGGATTTGGAACGCTGGCATTGATAAGAGTCCTGAGGCCGAGTGGAATCGGGCCGAGCGGTTCATGAAGCGGCTCGCCGAGCAGTACACGCCTTACCGAGTGTTTGGCCCGGCGAAGCCGTCGGTGCACGACATGGAGTACACCCATCCCACGGTGCGGATTTGGAAGCGAACGAAGACCTAAACCTCGTCATCGAGGAGTTTCTGGACGAGTTTCGCCACGAGAGGGGGGTGAGCGAGAACACCATCCTCGCGTACCGCAACGACCTGACCATCGCTGCGCAACTGTTCGAGACGGCGGGTCTGGAGCGGTGGGCCGATTTGGATGCAGCGAGGATCTTGCAGTTCGAGCGGTCGCTCGGTGCGCCGCTCGCCCCAACCACGGCCGCCCGCCGCCTGAGCGCGCTCCGCTCGCTGCTAAAGTACCTCCAGCGACGTCGCGGGATCGCCATCGAGATGCCCGAGACTGGCCAGCGGAAAAACCGTCGACCGGTGCCCAAAGCACTCAGCGTGGACGACTGCAACCGACTCTTGGAGTCCGCCGATCTTTCGACCCCGAGCGGTTTGCGCGATCGAGCTCTACTCGAACTCCTGTACGGCGCGGGGCTGCGAATATCGGAAGCCGTGACGCTTCCGATCAGCGCAATTGACCGCGAAAGCGTGACCCTAAGAGTTCACGGTAAGCGAAACAAGACGCGGCTGATTCCGATCCCAGGGGAGACGCTGGAGTGGATCGAGCGGTACCTGCGCGATGCCCGTCCGCGTCTCGTGAAAAAGCCCCGCGAGGAGGTACTGCTTAGCGATCGTGGGTTGCAAATGCGCCGCACAACCGCATTTGCTAATCTTGAGCGGCTCAGCGTGCGGGCGGGACTTCCCCCGGTTTCGCCGCATGACCTACGTCATACCTACGCGGTGCACCTGTTGAAAGGCGGAGCCGATCTGCGCGCCGTGCAAGAGTTGCTCGGGCACGAGTCGATCTCGACGACGCAGATCTACACGCAACTTGATATGGACGAGGTCCGGCGCAAATACGCCAAGGCTCACCCTCGACCTTAAAACTGATGCGCGCGGAGAATTGGGAATTCCGTCTTGCCCGATTCGAGCATCATCTCGATGTACACCTCGCACATGCCGCACCCTTGGGCACAGCCGAATCGCTCGCGGGCGTCATCCACGCTCTCAATCTTTTCCGCCTTGAGGGCCTTGAAACTGATTCCGGCGCACAGACACATCTTGACCGGGCACGGATCGACCATAGTGCACTCTACGCGATCCAGTCAGGGTAGGTCAGCATTAGGAAAAACATCGAGGGTGAAATCGCTGACCTCGCCGCCAGCCAATCTGACGGATCCCGCAAGTGCGATCATGGCGGCGTTGTCGGTGCAGTAGATCGGCTCCGGAGTCGCGAACACGACCCCGGCGCGCTCGGCTTCGCGGCGTAGAGTCTCCCGTAGAGGTGTATTCGCAGCGACCCCGCCGACGAGCGTGAGCGCGCTCAACGATTCCTGCTCACAGGCGCGGACCGCTTTGGTCACGAGTGCGTCAACCACGGCCGCTTGCAGCGAGGCAGCAAGATCGGCCGGGTTGAGCCGGTCGCCTTCGGTCTGTACCGTGCGCATCACCGCTGTTTTGAGCCCACTAAAGCTGAAGTTGAACGGCTGGTTGGGGACACCCCGGGGAAGTCGGTACCGCCTCGGATCGCCCTGGCGTGCGCACTCTTCGACGGCGCGCCCCCCGGGATAGCCCAGTCCGAGCAAACGAGCGCACTTGTCGAACGCTTCGCCCGCGGCATCATCCAGCGTTTGACCGAGTAGCGTCTGCTTGCCCGGCGCGTTCACCCGAACAAGCTCGGTATGACCTCCGCTGGCGATGAGGCAGAGGTGGGGGAACGGGAAGTCGGGGGAAGTCAGGTAGGGGCTGAGAATGTGTCCTTCGAGGTGGTGTATGCCGATGAGAGGCACTGCGAGGCCAAACGAGAGAGCCTTGGCAGCCGAGACTCCGACGGAGAGAGCTCCTATCAAACCTGGGCGATTGGTCACCGCAATGGCTCTGACTTCTGCCAGTGAAAGCTTGGCTTGCTCTAGGCACTCGGCCAGTCCCGGCAGCAGCGCTTCCACGTGAGCGCGCGCGGCCGCTTCGGGTACGACCCCGCCCCACTTGGCGTGCATGTCCACCTGACTCGCAATGTGCAACCCACGTACCCGGGTGCCTTCCAGGAGCGCAAGAGAGGTTTCGTCGCAGCTCGATTCGATGCCGAGGACAACACCAGGGTAGGTTGAAATCAACTGGGCGTCTCCCAATGGCCTAGACCATGGAGCCACATGACAATCGCATTCTCCCGGTTGTCGGGATAGTAACCCTTGCGCACGGCTGCCTGGCGGAACCCCAGTTTTTCGTACATCGCGATGGCGGCCGTGTTGCTGGCCCGTACTTCGAGGGTCGAGCAGGTCATTCCGGCATCGCACGCAGTCTCCAACAGTGCCACCATCAGCCGTTCGCCAATGCCAAGCCGGCGATGGTTAGGGTCAACCGCGATGGTGGTGACATGAGCTTCGTCGACGACGTGCCAGCAACCGCCGTAGGCTACGAGCTTGCCATCGAGCAGCGCGACCAAGAACGACGAGGCAGCCTGATCGAGTTCATTCTTGAACGATTGCTCGGACCACGCTGCCCCATTCACGCGCTGCTCGATTTCCAAGATCGCGGGAATGTGCTCGGTCAGAAGCCGCGTAAACCGTATCGTCTTGAGATCAGGCTTCATCTCAGCCGCCCAGATACGCCTCTTTGACCTTCGGATTCGTAAGCAAAGCCTTGCCAGTGTCGCTGAGGACCACCGATCCCGTCTCAAGCACGTAGGCGCGGTGGGCGATCTCCAAGGCGCGGTGGGCGTTCTGCTCGACGAGCAATACTGTGGTGCCCTCTTTGTTGATGTCCAAAACGATGCGGAAGATCTCCGCGACGAGGTTCGGAGCGAGTCCAAGACTGGGTTCGTCCAGCAAGAGCATCTTGGGGCGCGACATGAGCGCTCTGCCAATGGCAAGCATTTGCTGTTCGCCACCGCTCAGGGTGCCCGCGCTCTGGCGGAGCCGTTCGCGGATGCGGGGAAAGCGAACCATGACTGCGTCCATATCCTTCTCGGTCTCATCATCGGTGCGGATGAACGCGCCAAGCTGGAGGTTTTCGAGAACCGTCATGTTGGTGAAGATGCGCCGACCCTCGGGAGAGTGACCGATGCCGCGCTTGACGATCGCGTCCGCGTCCTCGCCAATCAGGGGCTGATCCATGAATTGGATCGAACCTGACCGCGCACGAATCATGCCGCTGATCGATCGGAGGAGCGTGCTCTTACCCGCGCCGTTGGATCCAATGATGCTGACGATCTCGCCCGCATTGACGTCGAGATTGACACTCTTCAGCGCGTGGATGGCTCCGTAATAGACGTTCAGATCCCGGACGGTCAGCATGATGTCGCGTCAGAGGGTACCCGGTCTAACCTCCGTCGACTTCCAACGCATTGATCACCAGCTGATCGAGGTCTTGCGCGATAGTCTGAACGTCAAGGTCGGCGGCGTTGGCCATCACCACGATACCAAGCCCGCTCGGCATGCGACGGTAGAAACAAGTGACGCCGGCATCGGATCCGCCTTCGCTTCCGAGCGTAGTACCGTCCTCGTCGGTGTAGACCGTGAGGCCCAGTCCCGATGCGGTGAGCACGCCGTTGAGCGACACGGGACGGCAAGCGATCTTCCACGTCGCGACTTTCAGCAGACTCTGCTTCACAATGGCCGCGTCGAACTTCAGAAGATCGTCGGCGGTAGCGGAGAGGTGATATCCAGCGAAGGGGTAGTACGCGCTGAGGTGCGGTTCGACGGGAGTGAATCCTGACGAGCTTGCTTCGTAGCCTCGTGCATTACCGTCGCGCTTCCCATAAGCTGCGCTGTTCATGCCCAGCGGTTTCAGCACGAGGGTCCTCACGGCGTCCTCAAAAGTGCGATTGCTGCCGCGCCTAAGTGCTTCGGTGAGCAGGAGCCCGTTGGTCGAGCTGGTCTCATCCTTGGGAACCAGAGACTTGGGCCGCACAGCCTTCCAGATCGAATCGAAGTTTGCGTCAGGCTCCAGATAGGTCTCATCAGCGAAGAAATCGTCCACGCCGCAGGACCTCGAGAGCACGTTGCGAAGGGTGAGCGGCGACGCAAACTCCAAAGGGGCGTCGAGCTTCATCCGTCCTTGATCGACGGCAGCCAGCGCTGCAGTCGATGCGAACATAAACGACAACTCGCCAAGGGCGAACGGGGTTTCTCTGGTCATCGGCTTGCGCGTCGAGACATCGGCGACACCCGCGGTGGCCGACAGAAGCGGTTTTCCGTCTTTGGCGATGGCGACGACGACGCCCGGGGCTTGGCGAGTCTGGATAATGTCGTCCAGATAACTCTGTACGTCTTCGCGCAAAGATTGTCCATGGGAGATCAATACTAGGCAAGTGGCTACGGTGACCACGCAAATCTTCTTGAACATCACATTTCAGACGCACGGTCGTGCCGGAAAGTGTAGTCTTACGGCTAGATGGACTGCTGTATCGTCATTCCGAGTCGGATGGACTCGACTCGATTTCCCGGGAAGCCCCTCGTGGACCTGCAGGGCAAGCCGATGGTCCAGTGGGTCTGGGAGGCGGCCATGTCAAGCGGAGTGGCCGAGCGCGTGGTCGTCGCAACACCCGACGACGCGATTCTTAAGGCTTGCGCAAATTTCGGAGCCGAGGCGATTCGCACCCGGGCCGATCATCCGAGCGGCACTGACCGACTTGCGGAAGTTTCTCACGCGGTCCATGCGGAGGTGTACGTCAACGTTCAAGGTGACGAGCCATTGATCAGTCCCGAGACTATCAAGACGTGCGCACAACCGCTTTTGCGGGATGCCACCATCGCCATGGGGAGCATCTACACCCGGTGCGCGCACCAAGACGTGGACAACCCAGCAGTGGTGAAGGTCGTTACCGATCAGAATGGGTTCGCTCTGTACTTCAGTCGCCACGCCATACCCTTCGCCAGGAATCCGCGCCCCCTCGAAGTCAAGAAGCACGTGGGCATTTATGCGTATCGTAAGCTGGCGCTTCAGTCGTTCGCGGCGTGGCCCGTTTCCCCACTTGAGTTTGCGGAGGGCTTGGAGCAATTGCGGTTCCTTGAGAATGGCGTCCGAATCATGATGTCCGAGGGGGCCGCAAGCGAGTTAGCGATCGACACGCCCGAGCAAGCGGCAGAAGTGCGGAAGATCCTCGCCGGGCGACGTCGCCGTTCGGGCTAAAATAACGAGCACATGAATACCGTCGATCTCACCATCACTGCGCGTCAAGAAGCTGTTAGCCGACCTTGGCTGTGGCAGCTCGGCCAGGAGTTCCGCGTCCAGGTGAACATCGTGAAGGCGAATGTGGACACCGACTACGGTTGGGTTCATGTGCAGTTGACCGGTCCGATTGAGGAGATCCATCGCGCGACCGCATGGCTGATGACTACCGGGCTGCACATCGAAGCCCAGCAGCGCGCCGTCGGTGCATGAGTCAACTCTTCTCGACCATGCCCGAGGACTTTGACGAGTTCTGGGCTGAGGTCGCGCACGAAGCCCAAAGTGTGCGGCTGGACTATCATCGCTCTCTGCGCAAGGACTTTCCGCTCGATGGTTTCGTCGTCGAGCGTCTTGAGTTCACAAGTGTAGGAAACCGCCGCATTTCGGGATGGTTTGCTTACCCCGAGGGGGCGCGTCGCCTCCCCGGATTCGTTTGGATTCCGCCGTATGGGCGCGAGTCGCTGTTACCGAACTCATACGGCACGCGCGAGGGGTTCACGTCGCTCAGCTTCAACCTTCATGGAGAAGACGCCTTTCACCAGGAGAAATACGTTCCCGCGCGGGGTTACTTCGCCGAGGGAGCAGGCTCGCCCCAGACTTTTGTGTTCAAGACGCTCGTCCAGCACGTGATGGTTGGAGCGCGTGTGCTTCAGGCTCAGATCGAGACGGATGAGGACAAAGTTGCGGCGATGGGAATGAGCCAAGGCGCTGGGCTCGCCATCTGGGCAGGTGCACATTCGCCGGTGATCAAAGCGGTCGCGGCCGACATGCCGTTCTTGGGGTCAATGACGACCGCGCTTGGTCGCAACGCGTACCGGTATCCGCTGAAGGAACTTGTCGACTTCATGGAAAGGGAACCGCTCGGGCCCGAAAAAGTTCGGCACACCCTTAGCTACTTCGACACGGTACACCAGGCGTCGCGATGCAAAGTCCCCACGCTCGTCTCGGCGGGGCTCAAGGATCCCTCGGTACGTCCGGAGACGGTCGAGGCCATCGTGGCAGCACTGCCCGGTGAGCATCGTCACGTAATTTACGATTGGGGGCACGACTGGCACCCGGAGATGATCGGCAACAACCGAGATTGGCTTTTAGCGCATCTCTAGTATCCTAAGCGCATGCGAACCCTATCGATTTGCATCGCTGCATTGCTCGCAAGCATGGCCGCCGCCCAGACTGAGAAGGTCATCACCTGGATGGCGGCGCTGCAGCCGGACAAGAAAGACGCCAATGTGCTCCACCTGTACGTTCGCGGTGAGATTGCCCGCGGTTGGCACATCTACGGCATGGAGTCCAGCCCGGACGTGCCTTATCCGACTTCGTTCGTCGTGAAAGCTCCGAGCCTGAAGCTGGGCAAGTCGGCTGCCTCGGAAGCGAGCTTGGAGTACGACGGCACAGTCGGCAAGGAGTTGCCTCTCTTCACTGACGAGGTGATCTTCAGAACTCCAATCACCCTGCGCAAGGATAAGAGGCCGTCGGACGTTACGATTGAGATCAGCTACCAAGCGTGCGACGGCCAGAAGTGCCTGCGCCCGACCAACGATGTCGTGAAATACCGGCTGACGTGGGATGCGAAGAAGTCCGTTTGGACGCTGGTCCCCGAAAAGAAGAAAGTGGCGAAGTAGCTGGGACCCTTAGAGGATCCCAGCAATGATTGTGCGGCTGCGCTCGTCCATCTTCGACACGTCGGGTAACTCGAACTTGTTGCCGTCCACGTCGGTGAGCAGGAGGTGGTTCTCTTCCAGCCATTGCACGTTCTCCTGGAGGCTTTGCGTGATGAACTCGCGTACTCCGCGGTCGGTTTCTACCGTCCAGTAAGTCGCTCCCCATTCGCCCTTGGCATCGACGACCCGGTAAATCGTCGCCGTCAAGTAGCGCCGGCGGAGCTCTTCCCGCACTGCCGCGAGCGATTCGGGAGTCAGCGATTCTGGATCGGCCACGGTCGCGATCTCCTGGTCCTTGCCGTCGAGCATGGCCAAGAACCGGTTCGGATGCGTCAGGGGAGACGCCCATACGGGCTTGACCGTAGGGTAACTCCGGTCTTCAATGGTGAGCCGGAGTCGATCCTCGGGATGGTAGAAGAGATTCAGGGTCTTTGGTTGTTTCATTACGCGCCCTCCGTTTCACTGTAAGCAAGGCCAAGGATTTCTTGAACCGCGGATTGGGTCTGCACTAGGTTGTAGAAGACCCCTTTCCTTTCCATGAGCTCCTCGTGGGTGCCGATCTCGGCAATTTCACCGCGTTCGAGCACAACCAGACGATCCGCGTTGCGCAGCGTCGAGAGACGGTGGGCGATGGCGAAGGTTGTTCGCCCGGCCACCAAGTGCGTGATTGCCTCTTGGATTTGTTTCTCGGTTTCGACGTCCACGCTGCTTGTCGCCTCATCCAAGATGAGGATGCGAGGATTGTGGAGAATCGCACGCGCGATGCTCACGCGCTGACGCTCGCCTCCGGATAGCTTTGAACCTCGTTCGCCTACCATCGTGTCGTAGCCATCGGCCTTCGCGAGGATGAAGCTATGCGCGTTGGCTGCGCGCGCGGCTTCAATAATCTCGTCGAGGCTCGCTCCGGCCTTGCCGTAAGCGATGTTCTCCGCGATGGTCCCGTTGAACAGGAACGGCTCTTGCAAGACGATACCGATCTGCTCGCGTAGATCTTGGAGCGCAAACTCCCGGTAGTCCTTGCCGTCAATCAGGATCGACCCGGAGTCGGGTTCGTAGAATCGGCAGATCAGGTTGATCGTGGTGGACTTGCCTGCGCCGCTCTTTCCAACGAGGCCGATCATTTCACCCGGCTTGGCGGTGAACGTGATCCCCTTGAGCACAGGATTCGACTTGTCGTATCCGAACCGGACGTTCTGGAACTGGACTTCGCCCTCTATGTACTGGCGCGCGACCTCATGCCGGTAACTCTCCCGTTCCATGTCGATGACCTCGAAGATCCGGTCTGCGCCAGCCATCGCCCGGCTGAACCAGTTGTTGACCGCTGCGAACCACTGGATCGGACCGTAGACGAGCTCGAGATACGCGACGGATGACCAGAATTGGCCCAGCGTGAGCTTCTGCGCGTACACCATGTAGCCGCCGACTGTCCAGCAGATGATCTTGCCAAGGCCGGTGCAGAACATCATCGCGCCGAAGATCGTAAACCACCGCGTATCGGCCCGCACGCCCGCGTCGCGAAGCTCATTGTTGCGCTGTTGGAACTTGGAGTACTCCCGATCCTCCTTCGCAAACGCCTTGACGACTCGGATCCCCTGGAGCGACTCATTCAGGTGGACATAGAACCGGGCCCACTTTTGGCCGACGCGGTGGAACATCTGCGACATCGGCCGCCAAAAGATCACACCGATCAGGATGATGACGGGGACGGGCGCAAGGATCGCAAGACCCAAGGTCAGGTTCGTGCTCAGCAGGAATACTGACACGCCGATGAGCGTGAGGCCATTCAGGAGAAAGTAGGGCATACCCTCCACGAGGAATCCCCACACGCGGTCGGTGTCACTCGTGACGCGGCTAGCGATCGCTCCGACTTGCTTCTTGTCAAAGAACGTGATCTGCAAGAACTCGATCGCGCGGTAGACCGTCGCTCGAATGTCTGCCGCGATGCATCCGGCAAGCTTTGCATTCAGACGGTCGCGGGTGATGTTGATGACGTTGCCCGCGATGACCACGAGTAGCCATATCCCGACCATCTGATACAGGAACGGCAGGTTCCGGTGGGTACGGAAGACTTCGTCAATCAGTGCGCCTTGGATCTTGGGTGGTCCCAAGTTCACGATTGTCGTGCCGAAAGACAGCAGGGCCAACCCCACGGCCTGCTTCTTGTACGGCTTCATAAACTGGGCGACGCGGAGCATCGTCCGACCGCGGTTCACGCAGCTCGGGCACACGCCGTCCTTTTCTGGCAGAAGCCGGTTGCACTTGGCGCAACGAGTGCGTTCCCGCTTGAGGTTTATGAGAAGCGGCTCGCCCTGTGCAAGTTGCTCGATACCACGCGCAGCCTCGCTGAACCGAGCTGCCAGCGAGTTCGAATAGGTGATGATGGGGAGGATCTGCCCGAGCTTCGTTTTGACTTCCAACCGACCGCCACCCACGAGGGGTTCGTTCCGTGCGCTGGCGATGTCCGCCATGTCGATCCGCTCAAGCTGGGTACCGTCGCTGCCCAATACCGAAACGCCCAGCGCCGTGACGACTAGGGTTCGGTGACCAAAGTTGCCGTCGGCATCGAAGTCCGCGTCAAGCTCAATGAGGCGCTCTGCGAGGACATCGAGGACGGCGGAACGTTGTTCAGGTTCCTTACTATTTTCTGTTGAGAGTTCCATGCAATTCCTTTATGAAGGTGGACGCGCGCGTCCACAAAGACGGGTGCAACAATCAACCGCCAGAGATAGCGCGGCCCAGAAAGCTGCAGAGATAGATTAGGGGCTGACATAGATAGACACGATGCGCCTCCCAAGTTGGAGGTCCACGAGTTTCGCGGTGTCTAATGTGGTTGTGGTGTCAGCGTAATCGGTTCATGATCATTCAGATCACCTAGGGCGCGTATCGCCCTGTCCCTATCGGGGTCCTATCCGCACATTCTGCCTCAGTCATGGTCTCGATTTCAACACTCACCGAGGGTGTAAGCTGAAATTTATGAGCTTTTGGCCAAGTCGTCGCGAAGTACTGGGCGCAGGGTTTTCCCTGGCGGTGCTCCCGACATTGGGTTTTGCACGCCGCAGCCCGAGCAGTTTCGGATTCCACTACTTCAGCGATACGCACGTGAGTTTGAACCGGAACATCGAAGAGAACCGGGCGATGCTGCGCGAGATGGCGACAGCGCCACAGTCGTTCGCCATCAACGGCGGCGATATCACCGATTACGGTTGGGCCGGTGAGTACGAGAACTACACTGCGCTCAAGAAAGAGGTGTCTTTCCCAATCTACGAGATCCCCGGGAACCACGACGTGCGCTGGTCACCGCTCGCTATGAAGGCGTTTTCTGAGCCGTTGGGTCCCCCGACGCGCGTCATCTTTCACGAGGGAGTCGCCATCGCGCTGCTCGATAGCACTGTCCCACTTTCGCATTACGGTCACTTCGAGGCCAAGCAGCTTGTGTGGCTGCGCGGCGAACTCGAGAAAGTTGAGCCAGGTACTCCCATCATCCTCGCGACCCACCACTGGGTCGGGCGCGACTCGATCATGATCGACAATGAGGCGGAGCTGCTAGACGTGCTTGACGAGCTCAACGTAAAGCTCATTCTGACGGGCCACGGGCATAGTGACCTCGATTGGGATTGTGACGGCATCGCCTGCACCATGAACAAAGGGCTGTATCAAGGGTCCTATCAGCGGGTAGAGATCGACCATGCGGCATCGATGATACGGCTATTCCGCCGGACGAACGAGACGCCCACCATGACGCTGGTGCGGGAGATCAAGCTCGCTCCGGAGCGAGCCAAGAGGCCGTTCTGGCCAGTGATCGGGCAAGACGGTGAGGTGATGCGCGTTCGCACAAAGGCCAGCAATCGTCCGACCCATTACCGCTGGAACCAGTCTAAATGGACTCCATTCCCGGCGGATTCAGGGCTCGCGATGCCACCCACTCGAGGACAGCAGCGTCTCACCATCCGCAAGGGCGATACGAGTCGGTGGTCGATCAGCGATTTCCCGCTGGAGCGTGAGGGGATTCTGGGTGCGAAATGGAAGGTCAAGCTCTCCGGAGGTGTCATGTCGCACCTGGTGCTGGACGATCGACTCTACGTCAGCACAATGGGCGGATCGCTAGTTGCAATGGAAGCCGAAACGGGCAATCAAGTGTGGGAGGCAAAGGGCTTGGGCTACGCGCACTCTTCGCCGGTGTTGAGCCCAAACGATGTGTTCGTCGGCCGCTCGGATGGGTCGTTGACTTGTGTGAAGCGGTCGAATGGACATATGCGCTGGTCGGCCAAGACGGGTGGTCCAGTGTATGCGACGTCCGTAGTTGCCGGTGACCTGGTAGTTTTGGCTTCCGGCGATGGCTCAGTTCGGGCACTGGAGATTGCATCGGGCAGGGAAGTGTGGCGATACGACTTACCCAAGAGCGACACGGCCTTTGTCCAGTCGATGCTTCGCGCAGCGGATGGCAAGATCGTTTTTGGTGCGTGGGACAAGTGTGTGTATGCGCTGGACCAGCACACGGGCAAGCTGCTGTGGCGGGTGCCCGCGACGGAGAAGAGCTTCGCCTATTCGCCCGCCATCGGTTCGGTTGTGGTCGATGGAAGGCATGTGCTGGGGGTCGCCAACAGCAATAGTCTCTTTTGTCTGGAGTTAGGCACGGGGAAGACCGTGTGGACTGCGACGGCGGACGGAGACAAGTTCGGTTACAGCGGCCCAGCGGTTGACGCCAAACGCGGGTTGATCGTCGCGGGTTGCCTTGGGGACACCGGCCAAGTGCGGGCGGTCGATCGTGCGACCGGCGAGGAGCGATGGATGTGCAAGGTCGGACTGACGGTCTACGACAGCTCCCCCGCGTTGAATTCGAAGTACGCGGCGATCGGAAGTGTCGATTCGACTTTGAACCTTATCGACCTGGATCAGGGTCAGTTAGTCGATCAGTTGCGTCTCGCGCCCGGACACTTCCTGAGTTCTCCGGCGATGAATGAGAAGTTGCTTTTCGCTGCGACTTACTCGAATGTGGTCGAGTGTTACGCCTTCCCAAGTTAGCCTATGCCTATCTACGAATATGAGCCGGTGGGTCGGCAGTGCCTGATGTGCGAAGGGCGGATTGAGATCCTTCAGAGTGCCAGCGAAGATGCGCTCGCGCTCTGCCCTTGGTGTGGGCTGGAGGTCAAGCGAGTCATCAGTCGAGCGGAGATCTCAATGAGATCGGCGAAAACCGACTTCGACAAGGCGGCCAAACGAGGCTTCACGACGTTTCGGCGGTCGGAGAGCGGCGTGTGGGAGCGGATTGCGGGAGACGGCGCGGACGTGATCAAGCGAGATGATAGCGGCGCTCCATAATTGCGGGACCTTTCGAACCTTTCGCTTGCGTACTCGTCTGATAGAAGGAGGGTGGCATGAAGAAGGTTCTCATCTGTGAAGACGACTCCAGCATTGGACGACTGATTCAAACGAATCTGCACTCCAGCGGCCATGAGACCGTGTTGGTGGCGCACGAGCCGCACCCCTTGAGCCGAATCCGCGATGAGGCACCCGGAGTGATCGTCATGGACGTCATGCTTGAAATGGTCGATGGCTTTGATCTCCTGCAGCGCCTCAAGAGCGATCCGGCGACCGCGCACCTCCCGATCATCGTGGTCTCGGCGCGTGTGGAAGACGACGCAATGCAGCGCGGGTACGACCTCGGAGCGTTCGTTTATTTGCCAAAGCCGTTCGAGCCGTACGAGTTGGCGCATTACGTGTCGCTGGCGTGAACATCGCGTATCAATTTCCCGTCCAACTGTTGGCCCTTTGACAGGCCCCCCTGCATCGGGTAGGATAACGCGACGACCCAATTGGAGCGTAGGAGACGCAATGGCCCTTAGAGTATTGGTGTGTGACGACGAACGCCATATTGTGCGATTGATCCAGGTGAACCTGGAAAAGCAAGGCTATCAAGTCATCACGGCATTTGACGGAAAAGACGGACTCGAGAAGATTCG
This sequence comes from Chthonomonas sp., assembly GCA_016788115.1. Lineage (NCBI taxonomy): Bacteria > Bacillati > Armatimonadota > Chthonomonadia > Chthonomonadales > Chthonomonadaceae > Chthonomonas > Chthonomonas sp. The sequence continues at coordinate 114,975 of JAEURR010000009.1, forward strand.
GGCTGAGAAGCCTGACCTCGTCGTTTTGGACGTGATGATGCCCTACATGGATGGTTTTGAAGTTCTGAAGAACCTGCGGCGAGACCCCGCAACCGAGAGTTTGCCCGTAATTATGTTGACGGCCAAGGCTCAGGACAAGGACGTGTTCGAGGGCTATCACTACGGCGCTGACATGTACCTCACCAAGCCGTTCAACCCGATGGAACTCGTGTCGTTCGTAAAGCGCATTGCAACCACGACCGGCGACACCGGTGGCCCCAAACGCTACGATCTCTAGACCCGATACGTTCAAGAACAATCTTCAACAAGCAGCCAGCCGATCCCCTGCGGAACGGCTGGCATGTTTTTTGCTGCCATCAGAAAATGTCTGAATATTCTTGACTCGACCCACATTTCGTGTGATAAGATGAGATGAGAATACGTATTCTCTCCGTCAGCGATGCCGCAGGCGGAACGGGTGAATCGATGAGGATTACACAACAAGACATCGCAAGGATTGCGGGAGTTTCACAGGCGACGGTGTCGCGTGTGGTCGGCGGGGACGTGCGCGTCGAATCCGACATTCGCGATCGCGTGCTGGGTGCCATGCGGGACAACAACTACAGTCCTGATGCGAGAGCTCGCTCACTGCGCCAGCAGCGCACCCACCTTATTGGCCTCGTAATGCGGCGCGAAGCGCGCGATCTTCAGGGCGATCCGTTCTTTTCAATTCTTAGTGCCGAAATTCTGGGCTATCTGTCCAGCACCCCGTACCACCTCTGCGTGGACATCGCTGCGAGCGCCCTGCGACAAGAGTACATTTACGACGAAATGCTCCGCACCCGCCGCGTGGACGGCCTGATCTTGGTCGAAAGCGAGCCGAAGGACGATAGAATTGCTCGCCTCCAGCGCGATGAATTCCCGTTCGTTTTGATCGGCAACCCGGGCGACGTAGAAGCGATGCACTCGGTCGACAACGATAACGTGCGGGCCGGTGTCATTGCTACCAGCCACCTCGTCGAGCAGGGATTCAAGCGCATTGCCTTTCTGTCCGGCCCGGAGAGCTTGACCGTCAGCCGGGACCGATTGGACGGATACGCTCAGGTGCTCAAGGCATCAAACCTGCCTGCCAAGGTCTACCATAGCGAATTTGGCTTCGAGGCCACCCGCCGTAGCGCGATCAACGCACTGCGCGACCCGTTCTCGCCCGATGCTCTGGTGGTTCTGGATGACTTCATGGCCATGGCGGTGGCAGACGCTGCGCGCGAACTTGGCCTCGCGATTCCGGCTCGGCTCGGGCTGGTGAGCTTCAACGACACCAATATCTGTCACCTGATTCCGGGTGGTCTGACGTCTGTCAGCCTGAACATTCCCGAGATCGTCCGCCAATCGTGCGGTCGACTCCTGCGAATCATCGAAGATTCGGCTGATGGGGAAGATCGCCGCAAGATCGTTCCGACCGAACTCAAGGTCCGCGGATCCTCACTCAGGCGTCCTGAGGTCGCAATGCTATGACCCTTGCGCTCGCCTCAGCGATTACCGCACTCCTTAGCGCTCAAGTGAAGCATGAATTCGTATTCACGGCTCCGAGTGCTGGCGTCAAGACGGTCCACGTGGCGGGCACGTTTAACGGTTGGAGCTACGGAACCAACCCGATGACGGTCGATCCTGATGGTCGGACATGGCGCACGGACGTGACGCTTGATGTCGGTAAGCACCTGTACAAGTTTGTTCTCAACGGCACCGATTGGATCACTGATCCGAACGCGAAGACCGAGACCGACGGCGGCGGTCACGTGAACTCTGTGTTGCTTCTCGCGCCGGAGGGGTACGGCACGCCAGCCAAGCGAGGCGATGGGGTCCTGACCGAGACTGCAATTCGCCACGCCCAAGCGTCCCCCATGATCAACTTCGACCGTGGGCGACTTTCACTCCGGGTGGACGTCCGAAGCAACGACGCCCAGAGAGTTGAGGCGAAAGTGACGCGCGGCGGGAAGGCTGAGACCGCGCCAATGCGGGTCATCGATTCGAACGAGTTGCGGGAGCGGTACGAGTACGCGATGCCTTGGGACGGCAAGTCGCCCTTAAGCTATCGCTTCGTGATCACCGATGGAGCGACCCGGCGTGCGGTGACCATGGGCGGGAAGGACTTCCAGGTTACTGCGACTTCGTATGTCGGTCCGAGAGTCCCCAACTGGGTTGAGAAGACGATCTTCTATCAGATTTTTCCTGATCGATTTGAGAACGGCGATGCGAAGAACGATCCTGCGGAAGTGTCGCCTTGGTCGGCGATGCCGACGTACCTGACCCGGTTCGGTGGCGATGCGGTCGGAATCGAGAAGCGACTCGACCACCTCAAGAAGCTGGGCGTCAATGGCGTTTACATCAACCCGATCATGAAGGCCCCGGCCTACCATCGGTACGACCCGGTTGACTTCTACCAAGTCGATCCGGAGTTTGGGACCAACCAAGAGTTCGGCAGGCTGACTCGGGCGATGCAGAGCAACGGTATCCGAGTGGTACTTGACCAGATCTTTGATCACGTCGGGACCACGTTTCCGCCGTTTGTTGACCTTCTCAAGAACCAGCAGGCCTCGAAGTTTAAGGATTATTTCTTCGTGAACGAATGGCCCGTCGAGGTCCGAAAGAACCCGCCCTACCTGGGTTGGTACAACGTAGAGTCTATGCCAAAGGTGAACTTGGCGAATCCGGAGCTCAAGAAGTACTTGCTCGATTCGGTCAACTTCTGGCATGAGCACGCTCAACTCAGCGGCTGGAGGCTGGACGTCGCCAACGAAGTGCCGCAGTGGTTTTGGCGTGAGTTTCGCCAGCGCGTGAAGACGATCGATCCGGATGCTTGGATTGTGGGCGAGGTTTGGTCCGACGCCAACCAGTGGCTGCAGGGTGACCAGTGGGATGCGAGCATGAACTACCCGTTCCAATATGCGGTCCGCGACTTCCTGGCAAAGAAGACCATGACTGCCAAAGAGTTCACGTTCCAGCTCATGCAGGTTTATGGCCTGTATGCTCCGCAGGTCAGCCGTAACCAACTCAATTTCCTCAGCACGCATGATACGCCTCGGTTCATTCATGAGGCGGGAAACGACCGGTCTGCGCAGAAGCTAGCCGCGGTGGTTCAGTTCACGTGGCCGGGCGCGCCGAGTGTGTACTACGGCGAAGAGCTGGGCATGGAAGGTGCGCACGACCCAGACAATCGCCGTCCTATGCGATGGGACCTCGCGAACGACGGCAACGACATGTTTGCCCACTACCGCAAGCTGATCGCCCTGCGACATCGCCACCCGATCTTGGTGGAGGGCGATCCGGTCGCGCTTGAGACTTCGAACAGCACGGATGTGGCAGCGTTCGGACGCACGCTCGGCGCGCAGCGAGCGGTGATCGCAATCAACCGCGCGAACTCGCCGCAAACTGCCGTAGTCAAAGTAAATAACTTCGGAAAAGGTGCGGACGTGCTTGGCAGCCAAGCGGTCACCTCGCAGAGCAGATCGTTGACCATCCGGCTTGCACCCAGAAGCGCCGCCGTCGTGCTGAACCGTCGCGCATACCCAGAAACAGTTTCTATCTATCATTTCGATCACAGCAATCATTCAATGGAGGCTCCTCAATGAATCGTCAACGAAGACTGGGCTTTACGCTCATTGAACTTCTCGTCGTTATCGCGATTATCGCGATCCTTGCTGCCATTCTGTTCCCGGTGTTCGCCCAGGCGAAGGTCGCGGCCAAGAAGACGCAAGACCTGTCCAACGTCCGCCAGATTGCAACCGCCAGCATCATGTATGCCGGTGACCAGGACGATACGTTGCCGCAGTACAAGTGGCCGGACTTCTATGCCATCGCCACAAAGTTGCTGCCTTATACGAAGAACAAGGACATCTTCAAGAATCCGACTTCTCCGTACAAGGTCGGTTCGGTCCAGCAGAAGCAGGGCCGCAACCCCTATGGTAACTACGTCACGGCTCCGAACGATCCGTGTATTGGACTCCCAGCATCGACTCGCGGTGCTGCAAACCTGTACGACGATATCTATCCGCCGCTTGACTACGCTTGGAACGACTCCATGCGACAAGACTGGTCGGGCGCCCTCCCTGGCTGCAGCGGTGGTGTCGATCTCGGCATGTCGATGACTGCGAGCAAGATCACGGACCAGGCGAAGGCCGCTATGTGGATCGGCTTCCCGAGCATCGGTACCATGTGGCCGGGCGGCTGCGTGGATGGAACCTGCGACTACGGTGCAACTCCCACTAGCCTTACCGCTCGATACTGGGGTACCGACTTCAAGGGCTACTTCAGCCAGGGCTCGAACGTGAACCACCTCGATGGCCACGCTCAGTACTACAAGTACTCGCGCATGCACCCGGGCAACAAGGAGACCTTTGCGAAGGCTTCCGCCGAGGGTGGGACCAAGCGCATCGACGTCAAGGCTTGGGGCTTCGACTGGGGCCACGAGTCCGTTCGATAATCCTTACCTAAGCCGTCCACGCTGGATTGCCTGAGTGGACGGCTCGCCTTGCTGGAGGAACACTTGCAAAAACTATTCTCGATTCTCGTCGGTACCATTCTGCTCGGATCCGTCTTGGGCGTAGCAGGATGCGCAAAGGATGCCAATCCGGCGGAAGACGTCAATGCTCAGATTCAGGCATTGCCTGCTGAAGAGCGCTTCCAGATGATCAAGAACGACACGGTGCTGACGCTTGAGCAGAAGGACATCGCCGTGGACAACCTGCCCATCACCGATCAGCAAAAGACTGATTACAAGGCTAAGCTGCGTGAGGCTGCCCCAGCGGGCGCTTCGACGGCGGCTCCTGGTCAACGTTAAGATCGCTTTGCGTCGACTCCCGACTCTGGGGGTCGGCGCAAACCTCCGTTTGGCATCATAATTGCGATGCTTGGGTCCATTGAACCCCTGGTGTGCCCTGCGGTACAGTGACCAGCAAGAGTACGAGGAGAGACCACTTATGTTGCCGATTTTTCTAAACCTTTTCGCCGAGCCGGGCAAAACTCAAGCGGGTGAGCTTGCGCTCATGGTCGCCATCCCCTGCTTCCTCGCAGTCGCGATTTTCGGGTTTGGCATCAGCAAAGAGCGAGACGGCGGCAACCCTTTGGTCAAGTACGTTTCCTTCGCACCCCTTCTCATCGGATGCTACATCGGCTGGCCGTACTTCAAGTACGCCAACGATAAGATGGTCAAGAATCTGGGCATGATCGGCGGCAAGAGCGAGCTGGCCTACAACGCTGCACTCATCGTTCCCGCTGGCTTGCTCGTGCTCTTCCTCGTCATCTCGTTCCTCTTCAATCGGCTGATCCACAACGAGTCCCGCATCTGATCCGTTACAATGTTCTTATACAGAACATTGGAGGAGCAGTGTGGCTCAACCCGTATCATTCATTGGCTTAACGACGACGGAAGCTCCGTTCATTGAGCAGGCTCGCAAGGACGGCAACCTCTACATCGAGCAACCGTACGAGCTGTATTCCGAGGAGAATCACGAAGTCTGGCGCGCCCTGTACGAGCGCATGACCCAGCACTGGCAGACGTATGCCAACGAGCACTTTCTCAAGGGCATTGAGAACCTGTGCTTGGATCCGACGCGCGTGCCCAAGCTTGAGGATGTAAACCAGTTCCTGAACCCGCTCACCGGATTTCGGGCTAAGGCAGTCAGTGGTTACGTCCCGGCATTCTTGTTCTTCGATTGCCTCCGCAATCGGGAGTTCCCGACGACCATCACGATCCGGCGCGGCGATCGACTCGACTATTTGCCCGAGCCAGATATCTTCCACGACATCGCAGGCCACGTCCCCATGCATACCGATCGTGCGTTTGCGGACACCCTCGTTCGGTTCGGTGATTGCGCACATTTGGCCGCGGAGATGGGTCGGGGGATTTCCGACGGGCACGAAAGAGTCCGCAGGTTGAGCAGCATCATCAAGGCGATGGCGCGGTTCTTCTGGTTCACCGTGGAATTCGGACTGATGCGCGATCGCCAGTCGGGCGCGCTCAAAGCGTATGGCAGCGGACTCCTGTCCTCGCATGGGGAGTTGGAATACAGCATAGAATCGCCGGACGTACAGCGCTACCCAGCTCAGCTAGAGTGGATCATAAACCAGGGTTTCGAGATTGACCACTATCAGCCGCTGCTGTTCATCGTTGACTCGTTTGACAGTCTGTTTGACATGGTCGGCGAGCTTGAGCGATGGATGAAGGACGGACGGCTGGACAACGTCGCCCCCGGGGAGCCATTGCTGGAGGAGGCGGACATCCAGAGTTTCTTGGATGGCGGCCAGTGAGTGATCCTTGGATCAGACCGGTGGAACTGGTCGGTCCCTCGATCATCCTACGCCCGTTGGCAGTAGAGGATGCGAACGAGCTCTTCGCCGCGTCCACCGCCGAGACGTATCAGTACTACGTCGCCGTTGCGCCATTGCGGTGGGACATCGAGGCGTATCGCGAGTACATTCAGAAGCGCCTTGCGCTGCATGATGCGGTCTCGCTTGTCATGGTTGACCGGGACAGCGGCAGGCTCATTGGAGAGTCTGCCTTCATGGAGATTCGCGCCGCGAGCAAGGGGCTAGAGATCGGGTTGACCTGGATTGCCGAGCCTTGGCGGGGCACCCACGTGAACCCAGAAGCCAAGTTCCTGATGTTGCGCCACGCGTTTGAGGTCGCAGGGGCGATCCGCGTGCAATTGAAGACCGATGCGAGGAATCAGCACAGCCAAGCTGCAATCCGCAAGCTGGGAGCGATGTACGAGGGAACTCTGCGCAAACACGGGATACAGATCAACGGATACGTGCGCGATACTGCGATGTTCAGCATCGTGGATACCGAGTGGCCTGATGTGAAGCTGCGCCTGCTAGATCGGCTTCCACCCGAAAAGCCGCGGGACCTCGAAGGAACATCGTAGAAAGGGCTAGAATAGGGATTAACTATGCCAGTTGAAATCTTGATGCCCGAGCTGGGCGAATCTGTTCACGAAGGAACTGTCAGCCGGTGGCTCAAAGCCGAAGGCGACTACGTCAAGGAAGACGAGCCCGTGGTCGAGATCATGACCGATAAGGTCAACACTGAACTCCAGGCTCCGGCTTCCGGCGTACTCGTCAAGATTCTGATCCCCGAGGGTGGTCAGGTCGAAGTTTTCAAAGCGATGGGGCTCATCGATGATGGCTCCGCCGCTGCCGCCACGCCAGCCGCTCCGGCCGCGCCCGAACCCAAGAAGTCGTTCGCTCCGCCGAATACGACCTCGCAGTTTGCGAGCGCGCCGGGTGCGTCCGAGCCGCCGGTTCCCTCAAGCGAGCCTGCAGCCGCCAGCGATGGCGAGCGACGGTGGTATTCGCCAGTTGTGCGAAGCATCGCCAAGGGTCACGGGCTCTCGGAGGGACAATTGGCAACCATCGCCGGAACCGGTACGGGTGGCCGCGTCACGAAGAAAGATTTGGAAGCGTACCTGGGCGGAGAGGCGCCTGCGCCAGCGCCCGCCGCTCCTGCAGCGGTAACCCCAGCCCCAGTTCCCGCCGCCGCACCGAAGACCGAGTCTGCGGCTGTGGTTGCGGGCGAGGGTCAAGAGATCATCCCGCTGGTGGGGATGCGCAAAATGATCGCCGACGCGATGGTGCGCAGTAGCCAAGTCCCAACCGTTAGTACGCTCACCGAGGTGGACGTGACGAACATGGTCAAGTTCCGTGAGCGCAACAAGGACAGCTTCGTCGAGCAGTTTGGAGTTAAGCTCACCTACACTCCGTTCTTCATCAAAGCGATCACCGAGGCGTTGATTGAATTTCCACTCGTGAACGCCTCGCTGCAGGACGGAAACATCGTGATGTCTAAGAACGTCCACATGGGCGTGGCCGTTTCGCTGGGTGCAAAGGGCGACCAGGGACTCATCGTTCCAGTCATCCGCGATGCGAATTCTAAGACGCTGATCGAGATTGCCAAGGATCTGGAGGCGATTGCGGCCAAGGCCCGTTCGAACGCGCTCGGTGTCGCAGATGTCCAGGGAGGCACCTTCACGCTGACCAACCCCGGCAGCTACGGCGCGATGTTGGGGACCCCCATGATCAACGCCCCACAAGCGGCGATCCTGGGTACCTACACGATCAAGCAAGTGCCGGCGGTGGTGGACGGCATGATCGGCATTCGGTCGATCATGAACCTGGTGCTGACGTACGACCACCGATTGATCGACGGCATGCTCGCAGGTCGATTCCTTCAGAGCGTGAAGAAGCGATTGGAGACGTTCGACTTCTACAAATAAGCTCGTACGGGACAAGGCGGGGTGGCATCGGTCTGATGCCACCCCGCCTTTGTGTGTTCTAGCCCGCGATGAGGGCTCGTAGGTCTTCGTCGTCGACTTCCGACTTGGTGTCTGCGACCGCCAAGAACCGCGTGTAGATCGTCTCGAACCGGTCGGTTGGGAAGTCGTAGCCGAGCTCATGCAGCCGATGTTTCAGTCCGTGGCGTCCGCTCCTCGCGGTGAGGATGATCTCCGTCTTTGCCGCGCCCACGAGCACGGGATCGATGATCTCGTACGTCGAACGTTCCTTGAGCACGCCATCTTGGTGGATGCCGCTGCTATGGGCATAGGCGTTCGCTCCCACAACCGCCTTGTTGCGCTGGATCACCATGCCGGTATGGCGGCAAACGAGGCTTGAAACGGGGACCAGCTTTGTCGTGTCGATCCCTGATTCGATCCCGAACAGGTCCTTCCGAATGTACAGCGCCATGATGACCTCTTCGAGGGCGGTGTTGCCAGCGCGCTCGCCGATGCCGTTTACGGTGACTTCAACCTGACGTGCACCGGCCATCACACCCGCGAGGGTGTTTGCGGTCGCCATCCCTAGGTCGTTGTGGCAATGGCAGCTCAAGACGGCTTTGTCTACGTTCGGCACATTGTCGATGATCCCCTTGATCAGCCGGTAGTACTCGGAAGGGTAGGTGTACCCGGTCGTGTCGGGGACGTTGATGGTGGTCGCTCCGGCATCGATGATCGACTCCACGACCTTGTAAACGTAATCCGGATCGGCTCGACCCGAATCCTCCATGAAGTACTCGATGTTATCCGTGTACTGGCGAGCGTGGCGCACGGCCCGGACGCCGACTTCGAGTGCCTGCGCGCGGGTCATCTTGAGCTTGTGCTCAAGGTGATTGTCGCTGACGCCAAGACCCGTGTGAATCCGCCGACTGGCTGCGGGCTTGAGCGCCTCGGCGGCGACATCGATGTCGTTCTCCTTGGCGCGCGTGAGGGCGCAGACGGTCACACCTTTGAGCTCGCGCGCAAGCATGTTGACCGCTTCAAAATCGCCAGGCGAACTGACGGGGAAACCGGCTTCGATAATGTCCACACCCAAGGCCGCAAGCTGGTGCGCGATCTCGAGCTTCTGCTCGTTGCTCAGGCGGACGCCCGGGCTCTGCTCACCGTCGCGGAGAGTCGTATCGAAAACCAAAAGCCGGTTGGACATACTGAGGAATCTCCCTGGAACGTAACTAGATCATTATACGAGCAACTCGGCAATAACGCCGGGTTGCTCGTATGGGATTAGACGTTCAGCTTCGACGGTTCGGCGCTGCGGAAGCGTACATCGAGGTTCTTCACCGCCGCTGCCTCATCCAGCCGTCCGACAATCTGAGTCGTCGGTGCATCGTGAAGGAGCTGCGGGTTCGTGCGGGCCTCTTCGCAGATGGCAATCACCGCATCGCAGAACTGATCGAGGGTCTCTTTGCACTCGGTTTCGGTTGGCTCGATCATCAGCGCCTCGGGCACGATGAGAGGGAAGTAGTTCGTCGGGGGGTGGAATCCATAGTCGATGAGCCGCTTGGAGATGTCTAGTGCACGCACTCCGTACTCTCGCTTGTACTTCTCGGCGGTCAACACGCACTCGTGCATGCACGGGCGATCGTGAGCTGCGGGCAGGACATCCTTGAGGCGTGCCTTGATGTAGTTCGCGTTAAGCACTGCATGGCGCGAGATGTCGGCCATGTGCTCTCGTCCAAAGGCCAGTAGGTAGGTGAGCGCACGCACTTCCATGAGGAACTGACCGAAGTACGCTGAGACCCGGCCGATGCTGTGGGGGCGCGTGTAGTCAAGCTCCACCGAACCTGAAGCGCGAGAACGTCTTACCACCGGCACCGGCAAGTACGGCTCGAGATGCGACTTCAGGCCGATCGCTCCGCAGCCAGGGCCGCCGCCACCATGCGGGGTGGAAAACGTCTTGTGGAGGTTTAGGTGCATGCAGTCGAAGCCGTGATCGCCTGGGCGAGTCGTGCCGACCATGGCGTTCATGTTCGCACCGTCGCAGAACACCTGACCCCCGACCGCGTGCACCATGTCGCAGATCTCGCGAATGTTGGTCTCAAACAGTCCAAGTGTGGATGGGTTGGTGACCATGAAAGCCGCGACGTCAGGACCGAGCGCTGCGCGCAACGCGTTCAGGTCGCACCCTCCGTCGGTATCCGTTGGGACGGTCTTGACCGAGTATCCGCAGATCGCGGCGGAGGCCGGGTTGGTCCCGTGGGCCGAGTCCGGCACGAGAACGACCGTACGCTGGTCGCCTTCACCGTTCTCCGCGTGAAATGCCTTGATGAGCATGAGGCACGTGAGTTCACCGTGCGCCCCCGCAAGCGGCTGCAGCGTGATCTCGTCGAAGCCGGTGACCTGGCACAAGATCTCTTGCGTCTGAGCGAGGACTTCCAGGGCTCCCGGCACAGTCGCGGGCGGCTGCATCGGGTGGATGTGGGTGAATCCGGGGATGCCTGCGGTCCGCTCGTTGATGCGCGGGTTGTACTTCATGGAGCACGAACCCAGAGGGTAAAAGCCGGTGTCGATGCCGTAATTGAGGTGGCTCAGATTGGTAAAGTGGCGGACCACGTCGAGTTCACCAAGCTCAGGGAGTTGAAGTTCGCGGCGCAGATCGCCAAGGGCGGCCGAAAGATCGACCTCGGGCGTATCGGCGACCGGGAGGTTGCAGCCGATGCGACCTGGGGACGACTTATCGAAGATGAGCTGAGGTTGTTGAACCTTCTTGGTTGGCATGGTTAGAGAACCTCCGAGAGTTCGGTGGCGAACCGGTCGATCTGGGCTTTCGAGCGTGTCTCGGTCACGGCGACGAGCAGGACACTCTCCATCCCGGCGTAGTAGTCACCGAGCGGGAGGCCCGCCATGATCCCTCGATCGATCAAGCGTTTCTGAACCTCGTGCGCCGGCTTCGGAAGTTCGAGCGCAAACTCGCCAAACACTCGCTGCTTTTCGAACTTAAGCTTTGCGCCTTTCACTTGCAGGGCCTTCATGGCGTACTGGGTGTTGCGAACCGTGCTCTCCGCGACGCTACGCAGACCGTTCTTGCCAAGCGCAGACAGGTACACCGTATTTGCGAGTGCCATCAGCGCTTCGTTGGTGCAGATGTTCGACGTCGCCTTCTCCCGGCGAATATCTTGCTCACGGGTGCGCAGGGTCATCGTGTACCCGGGGCGGCCCAAATGGTCGTGAGTGCGGCCGACAATGCGCCCGGGGATGCGGCGAACGTACTTTTCTTTGCACGCGAATAATCCAACGAGCGGACCGCCGAAGCCCATCGCAACGCCCAGCGGCTGCCCCTCGCCGACAACGATATCGGCATCGAACTCTCCAGGGGGCGGCAGGATCGCACAAGCGACCGGATCGGCGACCACCACGAACAGCGCTCCCGCCTCTTGCGCTGCCTCCTTCGCGGCGTGCAAGTCTTCGATGGTGCCGAGGAAGTTCGGATACTGGACGATGACGCAAGCAGTCTCAGTGCCGATCGTCGAGTAATCCCTCGTCGCACCGTTCATCAGAGGCAGGGTCTCGACTTGGAGCGAATTCGCCCAAGCGTAGGTGTCCAAGACTTGGCGGAAATGGGGATGAACGCCCTGGCTGATCGCGATGCGGCTCCTGCTAGTGACTGCCGAAGCGAGATAGGCGGCCTCGGCCATGCTCGTCGCACCGTCGTACATCGAAGCGTTCGCAAGGTCCATTCCGTAGACCTCGGCGATCATGGATTGGAATTCGTAGATCGTCTGCAGATAGCCTTGGCTAAACTCCGGTTGATACGGTGTGTACGCAGTAAGAAACTCGCCGCGCGAAATGAGCGCACCGACCACCGATGGGATGTAGCGATCGTACAATCCCGCCCCGAGATACCAGTCGAGCCGAGTGGCGTCCAGGTTCTGTCGCGCAAGATGGGCAAGGTGCAAGTACAACTCGTACTCATTCTTTGCGCTGGGGATCTCAAGTGGGGCATTGAGCCTCAGTTCGGCGGGGATATCGACAAAGAGGTCGTCGATTGATCGGACTCCGATAGTCGCGAGCATCGCCTCGCGGTCGTGCTCGGTGTGAGGGATGTACGGCATCGTTGTGGTTCCATTGTGACATGCGCGCCTCCATGGACGCCGCGCTAGATCGCCCGGAATTGGGTTGCCTGGACTCTGCGAAGGTACAGAAATTGGCACTCGCGGCGGTATACTGCTAACGCAACGATGCCCTCAGGGCGTCAACACCCTTAAGGAGACACTTACTCAAGATGACTTTGCAACCTTTGCATGATCGCATCATCATCGAAGCAGCGGCCAAAGAAGAGGTCACTGCAGGCGGCATCATTCTGCCGGACAGCGCACAGGAGAAGCCGCTTCGCGGTACGGTTTTGGCAGTTGGCCCGGGCAAGCGCTTGGATAGCGGTACCTTGGCACCGGTTGACGTCAAGGTTGATGACGTGGTCCTGTACGGCAAGTACTCCGGCACCGAAGTGACTGTGGACGGCAAGGACTACATCATCCTGCGTGCCGAAGACGTGCTGGCTGTGATCACCGGTGTGAAGGCGGCTGTTGGAGCAGGAGCGTAACCCATGGCTGCGAAAGAACTCAAGTTTTCCGATGAGGCCCGAAAGCTCATCGAAGTCGGCATCGACAAGCTCGCCAATACGGTCAAGGTGACCCTGGGCCCACGCGGTCGCACGGTCGTCCTCGAAAAGAAGTTTGGTTCGCCGCTCGTGATTGATGACGGCGTCACCATCGCGAAGGAGATCGAGGTCGAGAATCGCTTCGAGAACATGGGCGCACAGCTCATCCGCGAAGTCAGCAGCAAGACGAACGACATTGCGGGCGATGGCACGACGACGGCAACCGTCCTTGCTCAGGCAATTTACAAAGAAGGCGTGCGCAACGTCGCCGCTGGAAGTAACCCGACGAAGATCCGCATCGGCATCGAGCGTGCCACCAACCTCGTCGTCGAATCGCTGGAGAAGCTGAGCAAGCCGGTCGCCGGTCGCAAGGGCTCCGAAGAAGTCGCGACGATCAGCGCCAAGGACAGCGAGATCGGTGCACTCGTCGCCGAAATCCTGGACAAAGTCGGCAAGGAAGGGGTCGTGACGGTAGAAGAGAGCCGATCGACGGAGACGCACTTCGACATGGTCGATGGTCTTCAATTCGATAAGGGCTACATGTCGCCCTACTTCATTACCGACCCGCAACGGATGGAAGCGATCTTTGAAGAGCCGCTGATCCTGTTCCACGAGAAGAAGATCAGCAACGTGGCCGATCTGATCCCGCTCCTTGAGAAGGTTCTGCGAATGGGCAAGGCCCTCATCGTGGTTGCCGAGGACGTCGAGAACGAAGCTCTGGCAACCTTGGTGCTGAACCGACTGCGCGGCAACCTGCCTATCGCGGCGGTGAAGGCTCCTGGCTTCGGCGATCGACGCAAGGCGATGATGGAGGATATGGCCATCCTCACCGGCGCACAGTTCATCAGCGAAGACCTCGGCCTAAAGCTGGAGAATGTTCAGCCGGAGATGCTGGGCACTTGCTCCAAGCTGGTCATCACGAAGGAGAACACCACTCTCGTGGGTGGCAAAGGCGAATCCGCCAAGATCGAAGGCCGTATCAAGCAGATCAAGGCCCAGATTGAGTCGACCGACAGCAACTACGACAAGGAGAAGCTGCAGGAGCGTTTGGCGAAGTTGAGCGGTGGCGTGGCCGTCGTTAAAGTGGGCGCACCGACGGAGACTGCTCTCAAGGAGAAGAAGGCTCGGATCGAGGATGCTCTCGCAGCAACGCGCGCTGCGCTCGAAGCGGGCGTCGTACCCGGAGGCGGCCAAGCGCTTATCCTCGCGGGCAAGTCGCTGGACGGTCTGACCGCATCGGATGACGAGATGATCGGCATCAACATCGTGAAGCGCGCCATCGAAGCTCCGCTCCGCACGATCGCCGAGAATTCGGGTGTCGAGGGATCGGTCGTGGTGTCCAAGGTTCGCGAGACGGGCCAAGGGTTCAACGCGAACACGCTGGAATTCGAAGACATGCTGAAGTCGGGCATTGTCGATCCGACCAAGGTCGTTCGAACGTGTCTGCAGAACGCTGCAAGCATCGCCGGTCTGCTCTTGATCACGGAGGCTGCCATCGCGGACGTTCCGGAGAAGGAAGACGAAGGACACGCTCACTAAGCGCGTCTAGCAGCAATAGCAAAGCGCCTCCGGCCCGCATGGGCTGGTGGCGTTTCTGCATGAAAAGGCCGCGTTGCACCGAAGTACAACGCGGCCAGCCTCTCCTCTTTAGGCGAGCGCTCTTAGTCGTCGCCGTCCAGCTCGTACTTATCGCTCAGGATCAAGTAGTCGAAGAAGTCGACGGCAAGGTCACCGTTCAGGTCGGCGCCTGCATTGTACGTCGCGTCGCCAAAGACGGACTCGTACGCTGCTGAGAGCACTAGGTAGTCGAAGAAGTCGTTGAAATTGTCGTTGTTGCAGTCGCCGTTGGTGAGCAGGAAGTTCACCCCGTTGACGCCACCGATACCGATGGCGACATTGCTGTTGCGTTTCTTCAGCCAGTGCGATGCTTTGCAATAAATGTCGTAGTTCCCATTGCGCAGGAATGTATTGACGCAGTAGTTGCCCGATGCGTCCAGGACCGTCGTCTGCGTATCGAGCGGAACAGCACCACCGACGGCTCGGATCTCGATGGTGACGGGCATTCCGGCATATGGACCGAACCAACTGGCCGATAGATCCACGTCGCCGCAGATCTTCGCAGGCTGCTCGGCTGCCAGGGCTCGAGTCCCCGTGAAGAATCCAAACCCAAGGAGACCCTTGTAGGTGCCGTCGTTTGCCACGAACCGCATCGCGCACCACTGACTCGCGGTGGTGTTGGTTCCGAAGTAGACGTTACCGGCCGAGTCGATGGCTGATCCGCCCGCACCGGAGCTCTGGAAGAAGCCCGTCGCAAGCGCACCGAGGTAGGTGCCATCGGTCTCGTTGAATCGCAGCGAGCGGTACTGACCGTTGCCAGAACTGTCGTTCACTACGACATAGGCGATGTCCGCCCCGAGCGAATCGCGGACGATATCCAGGCTGTAGTAGGTGTTCGCAAATCCGAACGCGTACGAACCCTTGTACGTCCCGTCGTTTGAGTCAAAGCGAAGGATGGACGGAGTAGCCGCTCGGCTCACGACCGAGAGAACGCCGCCCTGATCCACGGCCATGCCGTCGTACGCGCCATAGGTCGTGAACCCGGCGCCGATCATCCCCTCGTAGCTCCCATCGACGGGGTCAAACTTCTTGATTCCGACGGAATCGCAGATGAACATCGTATTCGACGAGAACGCGATCGAATTTGCGTAGCTGAGGAAGCCATCGGCAACGGCCCCTTGGTACGAGCCGTCGTACGGGTTGATGCGGTGGACGCGCCCAGCTCCAGTGCCCAAGTTGCTGCATAGCACGTATAGGTAACCATCGGGTCCCTGGTCAAGATCGACGATCGTCATCCCCGAGGGCACCAATGAAGGTGCGTACCCGTCGTATGTTCCATCGACCGAGTCGAATTTGAAGATCAAGCCGTTCGAGCTGTCTGGGACAAAGATCGTCTCAGCGGAAGCAAAACCTCCCAGCACGAAACAACCAAATACAATAACCGACCTACCTAGGTTCATAAGTATCCTTGCCTCACCTAGACTACACTCTACAGCATAGGTGAAGAATTCGCAAGAAATTCGGCGCTAGTCGCGCAAAAACTTACGCTTTGTTAGGAAGACTAGGCCGGTTACCACCATGGCCAGCGACGCGGGCTCGGGCACGGCAACCGGTGTGGCGGGAGAACTTCCCGAGAACTCTGGGGCCCAAGCCCACCCATCCCAACTGCCATCCACGAGGAGTCGGTCTTGGAAGCCCGAATCCGCGAACTTCCAACCGCCGAGAGTCTCGGATGTCGTGGTGCCTTCGTAGTAGCCCCAGAAGCCGCTCGTGAACCACCCCTCAGCATAGCTGTCTCCCGGGTCTACTGGGTCTAGCCCTCCTCCGTTTCTGTCGTAGCCAATACCGAAGACCGCGGTGTACGGCACACCCGGCACCAAGACGTAAGTGATCGAGCGCTGCATTTTGGACATCGCATCGAGCATGTCCCGCCCTGTCTTTTGGCCGTCGAAGCGGTAGCCGATCGCGACCGAGCGCGGTCCCGGGCCGGTGACCCAGTCGATCACCAGTGCAGCACGATTGCTACCTGTGCCGACCCAATAGTGGACGTCCGAGAAGCCAAATGCGATAGATGCGGCAGGAGACAGGAGCAAGATAAAGGCGGCAGTAGTTTTCATGGTGAAGTCCTTGGAAGAGTGCGGGGTCGTTCGTTAGGTTCGTCGAACTGCAATTTGGGCGGAGCGGTCCGTGCGAGACCGTCAATCTCTCCGCCCGTCCCGGTGATACGCACGTAGCGGATCCAGCTGAAACCGCTGGGCGCAAGGTCAAAAGCGCAACCGCCAGCCGAGCCGTTGAAGAGCGCGATTGCTTGCGCGACGGTGAGCCCAGTGAGCGAGCTGCGCGTCACCCACGGGGGCACCGGTCGCGACCACGAGCTTTCGCGTCCCCATCCGTGATGCTCGAAGTCGTATTGGAATGGCTGAGTGGGGAAGTAGGCATCACCCGATTGGGTGCTGGTGAGCGGGTAGGTGTACCACTGCAGGCCATCAGGGCTGACACTGATCGGGCTTGGCTCAATGAAGTCGGGACCGCTCGTCACCTTGGCGACTTCCAAGTCCGTATTCCACTTGCCAGATTGGGTCGCTCCCAAGAAGCTGTTTCCGTAGACGATGAAGTCGAGCCCGTACGGGTTGGCGGGAGAATCTTCGATGACCGGATTGAACTCAAGGGTCAGCTGTCCTCCGGAGAGAATTGTCACGACCAGCGGTTGACCCGTTGCTGAAGTGCCAAACGCTCCGTAGATAAGGCTCGCGGCCACCGCTTGGCTTGGTCCGCCATTGAAGGTGTCCCGGACCCAAGTCGTGGGTTTGCCGAGCGCCGCCGTAGGATCCCCGTAGACTCCTGACCCGAGGTTTGAACTACTGACCACACCGGCTGCGAACCGGGGGTCTTGCGCCGAGGCCACGACCGGGAAAAGTGCCGCCACGGCGAGCGACCTACTCCAAGTCATAGACTTCATCTCCCTGACTCAATCCCCCGGTCTCGCCGAGGCGATGAAACTTCATTTTCGCTTTGCGGATCGACCCGTCAACGCGAATCCAATTGGCCGTTTCCGCATGGCGGAAGTGGACGGTCCCCGCGCTGAAGAGTGGATCGCTTGGCGCACGGAGGTAGTTGCACCCTTGGGCCGTTTCGCCAAAGGCGGCATCAGCGAAGAGCACCGTATCGCTGGGATCGGCGACTTGGGTTATGACCGCAGGCGTTGTGCCCCGGTAGACGTCTCCCCCGAGAAAGGTCGTGTTGTAGGCATATCCCGAGTAGGGACGCCCCCATGTCTCGCCGTGGAAGTGCGGGCACGCATTGATGCGTCCTTCACGCAGATAACTCCCCAATAATCCGAGGCGGGTAGTGAGGCTCGATCCCCAAGTAGTTTGGAAGTCCCAGGCATACTCCGTCGAGAAGTCTTCGGAGTAGTAGTAGCTTGGAAAGGCGCGGTCATCGTTGTCGCCGACGTACAGATGCGCGCCGAGGCCGAGTTGCTTCAGGTTGCTGGCACACGCGGTGGTCACGGCGGCGGATTGGGCGCGGGCGAAGACGGGATACAGGATCGATGCCAGGATGGCGATGATACCGATGACGACGAGAAGCTCCACCAGGGTGAAGGCTTTCGAAACTGTGCGACGCGTTGCCTGCTCGTTCATTGCGCTCCTCATCCGGATCGCGGAACGGCAAATTCGCAGGGAAGTCGTTAGACTCGCGCATGCGCCCTATGCTCGAAGGCGATGACGGATATATGATGCGTGAAGCGGGCATTCGGGCTTAAAGAACTCGCGCGTTCTCTTTACCGTTGCGGCACAGCGCCGGTTTCTCACCGGACTTTCCCCGTTGTTTCAATCGTCTCACGATAAGACGATCTCCACACACTAAAGTCAGTATGCGCGTCGTTCTTGGGCGATTGCAAGAGCGCAATCAGATTTCGAAGTCTTTGTCCACTGGGGGCTTCGGGTGGACGATCACGGTGCGCTTGATGTTGGCGGTCGCGGCTCGCATGTCGATGAGCGACCACAGGTAGGTACCCACCGCGAGGGCGATCCCAAGCAGGACGAGCGGGTTGAACGGGACTCGTGACCCTGACATTCCAAGCGCGGTGAAGATCCCAGACAGTCCGCCCGGCGTCAATAAAGTGATCAAGAGGCCCACGATGTACCCGAACATCATCATTGCACCGACTTGGGTGCGACCGGTGGTGGTCTGGCCCAAGCCAGGCACGAGCAGCGATTGGACGACGGCGAGCTTGCCGACCGAACTAAGTTCAAACTCTGAAGTGCCCAAGAGCTTGGACACGTCGGCGGCATCCATGGCAAAGACGGTCTCGGCGAATTTGGTTTCGGCTGAGGCGTTTGTCGGGTCGAGTTCAAATGCTCGTTTGTACGCCTCGCGAGCCTTGGATCGTTGACCGCGCACGAGAAACTCGTCTCCCGCGGCTTCCAACACTTTTGTGTTGTTCGGGGCGAGCGAGAGCATCTCCTCAAACGTCTTCTGCACGCCCGCCTGGTCCCCGCGGTTGCGCAAAATCCGCAGCTGACGTTCAAGAAACTCAAGCTTCTCGGCGTCTTGAGGATCCAGCGGCGGGAGATCGCTCATTCCACGATCAGGCTGCTGTCGGGGGCCATTGTGTTCCATAGCGACTCCAGATCATAGAACTGACGCTTTTCATCCCGCATAACGTTGAACACGACGTCGCCAAAATCTTGCAGCACCCAACTCGCGTCGCCCGCCTCAGTGCGCAAAGGTTTGATCTTGTGGTTCTCGCGCATCTTCTCGGCGACACGCTCGGCGATTGCTCGTACGTGCACGTCGCTGGTCCCGGTGCAAACGACGAAGTAGTGCGCGACGGTCGTCTTGGCGTGGACGTCCAGCGTCTCGATCCTTTCTGCCTTCATGTCGTCGGCGTACTCAAGGATGGCGTTCAGTTTCTCTTGTGATTCCATAGGCTAGTGGAGTGGGTAGAGCTTGTGCTCTGCGATGTAGTTGAGAACAGCGGTGGGGACTTGCTCGCGCGACCGCTCTTCCAGTTGGATGGTCGTTCGGAGCGTCGTCGAGGAGGTCTTCGAAGGAGTCATGTCGATCCAGTCGATGACGGGGACGACATAGTCGGGGACGTGGCGCAGGGCATCATCCTGGGTGTGCGGAGGCCGCAGGATGACTGCGATGCGGCAAAGCGAGGCGATCCGATCGGGCTGCTTCCAGTTGTAGATCGAGTCCAGCGAATCGGAGCCCATGATCAGCCAGTACTCGCCGGGGATCATCTTCTGCATTTCTTCCAGGGTCTCGACGGTGAAACTGAGGCCGCTACGCGTGATCTCAATGTCGCTGACGCTCAGCCCCTCTTCGCCCTGGATCAGGGCCTGGACCATGCGGAAACGGTGGCGGGGCGAGGCTCCATTACGAGCCTTCACTTTAAGCGGGTTCTGGTAGGCGGGTACGAAGATGATTTCGTCCAGTCCCAATGTCGCACGCGCGGCGTGCGCCATCTCCAAATGAGCCGCGTGCGGAGGGTCGAACGTACCACCAAAGATCCCGATTTTCATGCCTTACCACTCTGAGAAACTGAATACGAAGTCGCCAATGTAGACGTTGTCACCCTCTTGCGCTCCCATCTCCTCAAGCGCGGTGATGATCCCCAAGCGCTGGAGACGCCGGTGAAGGTACCTGATGGCGTCCCTGTTGCCGAGATCGGTCATCGCTGCCATGCGCAAGATCCGCTTACCCTTGATCTCGTATCCGCCTTCTTCGGCCGCGGTGACTTCCCAGTTGTCGTCCATCTTCCGCTCCTGCGCTGGGAGCAGCACCGCAATCGGCTCGGCTTCTTCCGCGGACTGAAGCAGGCTGTAAACCTCGAACATCAGGGGCTCGATGCCTTGCCCCGTAACCGCCGAGATGGGGAAGAGGGGAAGCCCGAGGCTCTCAAATCGCTCTCGAATTGCGTTGAACTCACCGCTCGGAAGGACGTCAATCTTGCTGAGTGCAACCACGCGCGGGCGTTTTGCCACCTCCGCGTTGTACTGCATAAGCTCCTCTTCAATGAGGTGGAAGTTTTCGAGTGGGTCGCTCTCATCGATCGGCATGATGTCCACCACATGGACGAGAACTTTCGTTCGTTCGATGTGGCGAAGGAACTGGTGACCCAGTCCATGGCCCTGACTCGCGCCTTCGATGAGCCCCGGCATATCCGCGACGACGAACGTGTCGTTGGCGACGCGAGCGACTCCTAGGTTCGGCACGATGGTCGTGAACGGGTAATCGGCGACTTTGGGCTTCGCCGCGCTGACTCGGCCCAGGAGCGTGCTCTTTCCTGCGTTGGGGAGGCCTATGAGGCCAACGTCCGCAAGAAGCTTGAGCTCGAGACGAGCAGGCAGCACTTCGCCCGGTGCGCCTTTCTGGGCGAAATTGGGTACCTGGCGAACACTGCTCACGTAGTGGGCATTGCCGAATCCGCCGCGACCGCCCTTGGCGATCACAACTTTCATTCCGTGGAGTGTAAGGTCGGCGATGACTTCGTTAAGCACCAGGTCGTGCACGACGGTACCGACCGGCACCTTCAGAATGATGTCCTTGCCGTTCTTGCCGCGCTTGTTACCCACCGCGTGGACCCCGTCGTCGGCCCGAAACTTGCCGCGCAACTTGAAATCAAACAATGTGCGACATCCGCGCTCGGCGACCAAAATGATGTCCCCGCCGCGACCACCGTCTGCGCCGTTGGGGCCACCTCGCGGAACGTGCTTCTCGCGGTGGAAGGCGACCGCGCCGGAACCGCCAGTACCGCTCGTGAATTCTACGAGCGCTTCATCGAGAAACATGGTTAGGCTTCCTCCGGGCGCATACCTGGTATGAGGTGAACACGGACAATACCGTTCTCCAGGTCGATGTCTTTGACAAACTCGTTGACAACGGGAATGAGTGTCTGGCCGACCACAAGAACGTCTTGTGCCGGGGGCTGTAAGACATCGCCGATCGTGCCAATTTCGGTGCCGTCTTGGTCCACTACCTTTAGTCCAATCAGCTCGGTAACGTAGAACTCGTCGTCTTCGAGCTCAGGCCGCTCGTCGGCCGGGATTTGGAGCAACTTGCCAATGAGAAGCTCGGCTTCGTGAATCCGATTAACCGAGAGAAATTTGATGCGGACTTGCGACTTGAGCCAGTGGCTCTTCTGAATTTTGCGGGGCTCGCCGTCCAGATACAGGATTGAACCGCGGTCAAATCGCTCGGGAAAGTCCGTGGTGGGTTGGACTTTGACGTGGCCATCAAGTCCAAAGGCGCCTACGATCCGACCCACGTCGATCATCTTGCGATTCTCGGGTTGCGTCGATTCGGGCGCCTTTTTCAAAGAGAGCACAGGGGGCGACGGAGCGCTATTCGGTGACGACTTTGACAAATGCCTTGAGTCGCGCCTTGGCTGCAGCGGCACTCACGACATAGCGGATCGCGCTTACCACGCGGCCGCTCTTGCCAATCACCTTTCCCACATCGTTCGGCGAAACGCGAACGAAGTAGGTCACTCCATCACGGTCTTTCTTCTCGTCAACGTTCACCACATCGGGCTCCGCGACGATCGATTGGACTAAATGCTGTACCAGCGGAGCGAGGCTCATGCTTCTGCCGGTGCCTCGGGCGCTTCGGTCACTTCTTCAGCAGCAGGGGCTTCGGCAACTTCAGTCGCCTCAGCCACCTCAGCGACTTCAGCCACCTCGGGTTCTGCGGCGGGTGCCGGAGCAGCTTCAGCCTTCGGTTCAGCCTTTGCCTCTTCCTTTGCGGGAGCGGCGACGACCGACTCTTGGCTCATGGGCGCGGTGCGCTTGTCGAGCGACTTGAACTTGCCTGCCGCTGCGGGGCGAGCCGCAAAAAACTTGTCCAGAACGCCTGCTTTCTTGAGCATGTAGGCGACGGTCTCGGTGGGCTGGGCACCGACCATCAGCCAGTGAAGAGCGCGCTCTTCCTTGATCTGGACCGATGCCGGCTTCGTCAGAGGATTGTAGGTACCGATGACCTCAACGAACGCGCCATCGCGGCCGGCCGAGCTCTTGGCCACAACAACGCGATAGAACGGACGGTGCTTGTTTCCGAGCCTTCGTAATCGAATCTTTACCACTGTGCTTTCTTTCTCCTGTTCGCGAGGCGACTCACCGGCGCTTGATTTTCTTCATGCGCTTTTCCATTTGGGTGAACTGCTTCATCTGGCGGCGCATGCCGTAGAGCTGGGTGATCAGACGATTCACCTCCTCGACACTTCGGCCGCTACCCGCTGCGATGCGCTTTCGCCGCGAACCATTGATTATATCCGGATTGGAGCGCTCAATGGGAGTCATTGACAGGATAATCGCCTCAATTTGGCCCATCTGACTGTCGTCGATCTGGTCAAGTGCCTCTTGCGGCACCATGTTTGACAAGCCAGGGATCATTTTCATCAGGCTCTTGAGCGACCCCATTTTCTTCAAGGTGGCGAATTGCTGGAGCATCATGTTGAAGTCCATTTGGCCACCGCGCATCTGGCCCTCCATCGCGGCGGCGTCCTCTTGGCTGATCGCCATTTCGGCCCGCTCGATGATGCCGAGCATGTCCCCGAAGCCGAGGATGCGCTCTGCAACTCGGGTGGGGAAGAAGGTGTCCAGCGCTTCGACCTGCTCGCCCACGCCGATGTAGCGCACCGGTACGCCTGTCGCTTTTCGGACGGAGAGGATCGCGCCTCCCCGCGTGTCGCCGTCGAGCTTGGTGAAGATGCACCCGGTAAGGCTCAGCAACTCGTGGAAGGAATTGGCGACGTTGACCGCTTCTTGGCCAGTGGTGGAGTCGAGCACGAGGAGCGTCTCGCTCGGCTTGACTGCATCGCTCACCGCTCTCAGCTCGTTCATGAGCGCCTCATCGATGGTCAATCGGCCAGCGGTGTCAACGATGAGTACATCGAGCATCAGGTAGCGGGCGCGCTCTAGGGCCTTCTTAGCCACTTCGACCGGGTTCGAGGCGGGCTCGGCGTAAACCGGGACATCGATCTGCTCGCCCAGGACTTGGAGTTGTTTGATGGCAGCGGGTCGCTGAAGGTCACAGGCCGCGAGCATGGGCTTCTTGCCTTGCTTCTGCAGTTGCCGCGCGAGCTTGGCGGTGGTGGTCGTCTTGCCTGAGCCTTGCAGACCGACCATGAGAATCACGGTCGGCGGCGCGCTCGACCAGTTCATCCGCGTTTCATCGGTGCCTAGGATTTCGACGAGCTCGTCGCGAACGATCTTGATGATCGTCTGGTCAGCGTTCAGGTTCCCGAAGACCTCCTCGCCGACGGCTTTCTCTTTCACCCGTGCAACGAACTCTCTCGCGACTTGGAAGTTGACATCGGCTTCGAGCAGGGCGACGCGCACTTCCCGCAGGAGGTCGCTGACATCGGATTCGCTGAGGCGGCCCTTGCGCCGAAGGCCAATCATCAGGTCGCCCAGGCGCTTGGTGAGATTGTCTAGCATCGAATTCGGAGTGTACCGCCCGTCCCCGCGAGCCGCTTAGGACTGTAAACAGAACTTGGCGAGCTGGATCATGCCGGTAGCGCCGAGCCGTCCGGTGCGGTTGCCCATCCATTGCACGGTGAGAAGATCTGAGTCTTCCCCGGGGGAGAACCGAAGGCGGTAGAGCAACTCCGAGCTGGTCTCGGCAAGCACGGGCGCCCACTCCCCATCATCCGCGCACCGGATTGAAGTTGAGGAGCCATATGCAGCCTCGTACAGGCGGTCCAGGTCCTGGGGTGAGGGGAGTTTGCGGACGTGAAGCAAGGCGTTCAGAGCGAGCACCGCGGTGGTTTCCTCGACGAGCGAGATCGCCGTGAAGCCGTGCTCCCAACCCATGGCGAGAAGTTCGTCACCGACGGTGTCCGGCACCGAGTCACACCACATCACGCCGGGTGGTTCCAGGAGTAGGCCCGCATGAACCAACGGCGCGACCGACAGGAAGATGAGTTGTGTCGCAGGATGCGCCCATCGAATGGTCCGGCACGGAGGGGCACTGCCTAGGCACTCCAAAGGGCGCACGACGGCCCCAGACGGATCGAACTGAACTGTTTCTTGGCCTGAGCTGAGGATGAGCCCAGCACATTCGTCACCGGCCAGTTGCACAAAAGGATCGGCCGCCAACACCCGCGCTAGGTGCGGGTCTGTTGACGGCCGAGCTGTCCAGTTCTTACTTTGCACGCGTGATGTCGACGCACTCGATATCGAACTCAAGCGGTTGGTTTGGACCGATGTCTTGTCCCATTCCGCGCTCGCCGTAGGCGGCGCCGGGCATCAGCCGCATGATCCGGCGCTCACCCTTCTTGATTCCGATGAGCCCGATGTCCCAACCCTTGATGACTCCGCCTGCGCCAAGAGTCACCTTGTACGGCTCGTTACGATCGCGTGAGGAGTCGAACTTCTTACCAGTTAGAAGCGTGCCCGTGTAGTGGACGGCGATGGTATCGCCTTTCTTGGCGGGCTCGCCGGTACCTTCCTTGACGATCTTCTTGGTGTAGTCGTTGTAACCACCCTTCTTGATGATTTCCAGTAGCTCTATGTCGAAGACAAGCGTCGCGCCACCGGGAATCGCTTCGCCCGAGCCCGCTTCACCGTAGCCCATGCTTGGGGGCACAACCAGGTTTCGCTTTCCGCCGATCTTCATGCCAAGCACGCCTTGATCCCAACCCGCGATGACGCGCCCCGCGCCCACTTCAAAGATGTATGGCTGCTTGTCGGTGCCCCTTGCGTTTGAGTCGAACTCTTTACCGTTGGTGAGCTTGCCGGTGTAGAGCACGACAGCCAGGTCACCTTTCTCGAGGACCAACTTGCCCGCTCCCGGTTTTGTGTCCGCAATCTTCAAGTCTTTGGCATCAGGAACAGTCGGTGCAGCAGCCGCAGTCGTCGAGGTCGAACCTGGAGCTTCCGAGTTCGTTGACCCACCGTTCGCTCCAGAGGTCGAGGTTGACGCGTCCACTTTGGAAGATCCGCAGCCCGCGATCACGGACGCGATGACGACCACAAGGCCGAGAGTAAAGGTCTTGCTCATAGAGTCTAATTTACCCGCTGGCGGGCCCCACACCTCCGGGTTGGTACACTACTGCTCCCGCATGGCCAAGAAGAAATCCGCTGATGAGAAAAAGAGACCGGCAACCATTAACAATCGCCGGGCGCGCTTCGACTACGAGATCGTGGAGACTTTCGAGGCGGGGTTGGTCCTTGTCGGGAGCGAAGTAAAGAGCGTTTTTCTGGGACGCGTGAACCTGACCGACTCCTATTGCAAGGTCATCAACGAAGAGCTTTGGATGCTCAACGCGGACATAGAGCCCTACACACATAGTTCGCATTTCTTACCGGAGAGACGACGCGACCGCAAACTCCTGATGCATCGCAAGGAGATCAACACTCTCGAGCGTAAGTCGCTGGAGAAGGGGCTGTCCCTGCTCGTGCTGGGCATGTACTTCAAGAACGGCAAAGTCAAGGTGACAGTTGGTCTCGGCCGAGGCAAGAAAGAGTACGACAAGCGCACTCAGATCAAGGACAAGGAAACCCGTCTTGAGAAAGGGCGGATGCGGAACATTCGCTAGAGTGCGATCGAGCCGGTGAAGACGTGCGAAGCGGGGCCGGTCATGATCACGTGGCCATCTTCGCGAGCGTAAATCTCGAGCTTGCCACCTGGCAACTCGACCGTCACCGCCCGACCGGTCAGGCCCAGATGGCACCCGATGGCCGCAATTGCGCAAGCACCGCTCCCACAAGCAAGAGTCTCGCCTGCACCAAGCTCCCAGGTACGCGCTTTGACGTTGCCGGGGCCGAGTACCTCAACGAAATGCACATTTGCGCCGTGGGCGAACTGCGGCAATCGCGAAAAGTGGGGTCCAAGGGCAGAAAGATCGACCTCTGTCACAGAGGAGACGAAGAATACGAGGTTAGGATTCCCCACCTGCGCAGCAGAGCCCTGGAACACCTGATTTCGGAATCGAAGCGATTGTCGGAGGTATGGCTCACACGGGTCGCCGTCGATGCCGATGCTCGCCCGGTCAAACTTGACAGGACCCATATCGACTTGCACAAGCCCATCGCCGCGCAATTCGGCGCTCACGGTGCGCGCGCCGACCTCTATGGTGGTGGCACCTGGCGCGAGGAGCCCGTCCAAGCGTAGTGCCTCGACGACGCACCTCAACCCATTCCCGCACATGGCCGCTTCGCTGCCGTCAGCGTTGAAGACTCTCATGCGAACGGACACAGTATCGCCTGGCACGGTGAGAAGCAACCCGTCCGCGCCGACCCCGTACTTCCGGTCGCACACTCGACGTGCTAGCGACGAGAGATTGTCTTCGAGGGGCTGTGCAAGCCGGTTTAGGACAACAAAGTCGTTGCCTAACCCGTGCATCTTACGGAACGCGATCACTCCTCTTCGGGGTGCGGTTCCGCCCCACCTTCGGGCCGATTGCTGCCGATCGGGCGAGCAGGGACCACGCTGGTGATTGCGTGCTTGTAAACCAACTGCGTTGGCTTACCCGGGGAGTCCAGCATCACAGTGAAAGCGTCGAACCCGCGGACCTGTCCGCGGAGTTGGACTCCACCCATGAGGTAGATCGTAACCCCAATTCCTTCCTTGCGAACCTGATTCAAGAACATGTCTTGAAGATTTATTGTTTTGGCCATATGCGTTCACTCAATACAAATCAATCAAGGCGAAATCAAACGAAAAAGTTTGGCCTGCCATTCTTCCGAGAACTCCACCAAGGGAGACTCACGCTCCAAGAATACGATGCCGGGTTCCGACCTGAGCCATGTCCTTTGTCGCTTTGCGTACTGCTTCGTCAGCAGGACAACTTCATCAACAAAGTCTGACTCGGACAGTTCCCCCCGTAACTTTCGAGTGGCGGAATCATACCCAATCGCTTTCATCGCCGGGCAGTACTCCGACACGCCTTGTTCAAGCAATCGTTGAACTTCTTCCAGCCAGCCTGCTCGCACGAGCTGTATCGTTCGGGTTTCGATCGCCAGATTGTGCAAATCGACTGAGGGCGACATCCCGAGTTTTGTAGTTTCAAAGCCAGGAATCGCAAATTTGAGGCAAGGTTCTGTGCTGAGTGCGCGCTCCAGGGCGCGGCGGATGCGCCGAGGATTCTGGAAGTCGAGCTCATCGAGTCCGGGTGGGTTCAGGTTCCTCAGTTGAGCAACGACTTCGCCGTCTGCCATCGCGGTGACTCGCTCGCGAAGGTTCGGATCGGGCAACGGCTGGAGGTTCTCCCACTGCTCGATGAGTGCGCGCATGTACAGCCCGGTGCCGCCGACCAAGACCACATTTCGTCCTGAGGCGAAGGCCCCTTCCAATAAAGGCAGGACTGCAAGGATAAACGCTCCGACGCCGAACTGTTCATCTGGGTCGCAGACGTCGATGAGCTGGTAGCGCTCCCGATCGGCGGGCTTGTTTGTTCCGATATCGAAACCACGGTAGACCTGGAATGCGTCTGCCGAGATGAGCTGGGCGTCGAGATGGTCGGCGATCCATTCGGCGGCCAAGGTCTTGCCCGAGGCCGTTGGCCCGTAGACCGCGATCAGTTTTGGGGTCGCCATGGTGGTTGGCGCTTAGAGATCGATGAGCACGTTGACGGGATAACCGAGCAGATTCTCTCTGCCGTGCAGGAACGTTAGTTCGACAAGGAATCCGAATCCAGCTACGCTGCCGTTCAGCCGTTCTATGAGGCGTGCTGCAGCGGCGGCGGTGCCGCCCGTCGCAAGCAGATCGTCAATGATGTAGGCACGCTGACCTGGGTTGACCGCATCGACGTGCATTTCGATCGTGTTCGTCCCGTACTCCAGCGCGTACTCCTCGCTGATTCGGTCGTAGGGAAGTTTGCCGAGCTTGCGGGCTGGGACAAACGGGACACCTAGTTCCATCGCGACGGGAACGCCGAAAATGAACCCGCGGCTCTCGATCCCGACGACGACGTCAGCGTCGTGGTTCTTGGCGTCGTCGGCCAATCGCTTGACAACCTCTGCCATCGCAGCGGGGTGGTGCAAGATCGGGGTGATATCTTTGAATACGATGCCAGGGCGCGGGAAATCGGGTACGTCCCGGATGAGGGTCGAAGCGAGAAGTTCTGACATCATAGTCCCCGGCGGTTATACCCGAACCGAGATTCTTGCCAAAATTTTGCAGCCCGGTTTGTCGTCTCTTAACATCCACTCAAGTACAATCTAGTCAATCAACACTGTCGGTGCCCAACCCTGCGCCTGAGCCAATAAACCCTTATGAGAGAACATAATTCGCACAGCACGCTTCGACGTGGTTTCACCCTCATCGAACTTCTCGTCGTCATCGCCATCATCGCCATCCTGGCGGCAATCCTCTTCCCAGTGTTCGCCCAAGCAAAGACCGCCGCGAAGAAGACGGCTGCCATCAGCAACCAAAAGCAGATCAGCCTCGGCTTGCTCATGTATATCGGCGATAATGACGACCAGTATCCGCGCCGCCGGGGCTGCGAGCTGAACTCCTCGCTCAATTCCAAGCTGAACGACGGCGTGACCCGCTGCGGCGGTGCCAACGGCTTTGCTCACAGCATGACTTGGCAGACCTGGCAGAAGTACATCATGCCGTACGTCAAGAACGTACAGATTTTCGAACACCCCGTGCGGCAGAAGAGCATGACCGACTGGAACAACAACGGTCAAATTTTGAACGGGTTCGCCTTGAACCTCGGTTTGACCGGTGGGAGCACGTCTGGTTTCATCTCGACTCCGTGGACTGGCGGT
Source organism: Chthonomonas sp. (assembly GCA_016788115.1). NCBI lineage: Bacteria > Bacillati > Armatimonadota > Chthonomonadia > Chthonomonadales > Chthonomonadaceae > Chthonomonas > Chthonomonas sp. The sequence continues at coordinate 144,161 of JAEURR010000009.1, forward strand.
ACCCAGAGCGGCATTGCGAACGTCTCGGCCGCCATGCTTCTGCTTGAAATGCCGAATACGTACGCCGCACCTTTCGTCGCACCGAAATCGACGGTCAAGGACGCTAACGGCGACACCCTCGAAACCGTGTACCCGATGGCCATTCGCGAGTACTGGCGCGCAATCTTCCTGAAGCAGATCAGCGGTTGCACTACCTCGGACGAGCCGGATGCCGTGGGTTCAGGCCCTCACCAAGGTGTGGTCGCCGGTATGGCTGACGGCAGCGCAAAATTCATCCCAGTGATGTCGTTCCTTGGGCAGACCCCTACGCTGGCGCAGTACATGCCGAGCACCTCGATGGGCCAAGTGTCCTCGACGTTCAACTCGAACTGCCGCCGCGCTACTTCGGCATTCCCGGTTGCGGACACTGCCACGCCGGTCACTTCGGTTAACTTCCCCCTCTGGGGCCTCGGTCAATGAGAAGGCTTTGGCCCATCGGGCTGGTCCTCGCCGCGCTTCTGCTGGGCGGTTGCGCCAAGACGGAGGTCTCGGATAGCGATGTGAAGTCTTGGGAAAAGGAGGGCCTGTCTGACAAGGAGAAGGCCGAGCCCAACGACGCCAATCGGGACGACCGCCGCTAGACCCCGGTTCTCCGGAGTAGCCCGCAGGGAACGATGACCCTGCGGGCTTCGTTGTATCCATCAGTCCGGTACCATTCTCAAACGCCATGAGTCTGCAACCCCTTTTCCCTCGACGAAAGACCCGCGCCGTGCGCGTGGGTAACGTGACTATGGGCGCGGGCCACCCTGTGGTCGTGCAGTCGATGTTAACGGAGGAGACTCGCAACGTGGACGCCTGCGTCGAGCAGATCATCGCACTGCATCGAGCAGGCAGTGAGATTGTGCGCGTGACCACGCCGACTCTGGGCGAAGCAGAGTGCCTTCTGGACATCAAGCGTAAGGTGGAAGAGCAGTACCAGCACGTGCCTTTGACGGCCGATGTCCACCACCAAGGGACAGCAATTGCGGTTGAGGCGGCGAAGTACGTGGACGAAGTCCGCGTAAACCCTGGCTTGTTCGTGTTTCGACGGCACGGTTCCAGGGCGCAAGACGTTGGCGCAGCCGCTGAGATCGACCTCCGCGGACGCGGGGAAGACCTGAGCGTGGACGATCTGAGAGCCGAGCTCGCCTACGACCCGAGCGAGTGGTCAGAGGAACTCGCAGCCATCGAAGAGAGTTTTGTCCCGGTCATCGAAGCCTGCAAGAAGCGCGATATCGCCATGCGCATTGGGGTGAACCACGGTTCGCTCAGCGAGCGAATCTTGGTGACCTACGGCGACACCATCGAAGGCATGGCGGAGAGCGCAATGGAGTACGTCCACCTGTGCGAGGCTCATGGCTACCGCAACGTCAATATCAGCGCCAAGGCCAGCCGCGTACCCATCATGGTCAGCGCGAACCGGCTCCTGGCTGCGCGCCTTGACGCCGAAGGGCTCGACATACCTTTGCACCTGGGAGTCACGGAGGCGGGCGACGGGGAGTATGCGCGCATCAAATCGACGGCGGGAATCGCCACGCTGCTCATGGAAGGGATCGGAGACACGATCCGCGTCAGCCTGAGCGAAGACCCGGTCAACGAGATTCCAGTTTGCTACGACATCCTTCAATCGCTGGGTTTGCGCAAGACGAAAGTCGAGTACATTGCGTGCCCGAGCTGCGGGCGCACGAAGTTCAACCTTCCCACCGTTCTCAACGAAGTCCGGAACGCCACGAAGCACTTGGTGGGGCTGGATATCGCGGTGATGGGCTGCATCGTGAACGGCCCGGGCGAAATGGCCGACGCCGACTACGGCTACGTAGGGGCGGCGGGAGGCAAGATCACGCTCTACCGAAAGCGGGACGTTGTGAAGCACGGTATCCCCCAGGAGAACGGCGTTGCCGAGCTGGTCGCACTGCTAAAGGCGGACGGCGTATGGACCGATGCCCCTCAGGGGACCGAGGCTCCGAAAGTGCTGGAACCGCTGCCCATGCGATAACCTTCTCGTAACTCAACCTGGATTCCTTGCGGATTCACGGGATTGGTATAAACACCGGGTCCACTTTGGGCAAAGCTCCGCTATACTAGAGTTGGGTTCAACTGAACCTGCCCCAGTTTCGAAGGAGTGATATTTTACGATGAAGAGAACTATGCTGTCAGCGCTGACGCTCGTTGCGTCGGCTACAGTGGTGTCGGCTCAGGTCCCTACGCTGACCCACGTTAAGAGAATTGACCTTATTCCGTTTTTGAACACCGGCGCAAGCCAGTTGCTGACTGACAGTCAGCCTTCTGACCTGGCGATTGCCTCCGATGGGACGATCTATGTCGCCACCCAGCGATCGGCTGGCGGAGCGGGCACCGTCGGTGTGCTTAAGATCGCTAATGCAGTAGGAAGCCACGCCGTCTCGCTGTTCGCGACTTCGACGGGTGCGCAGGGCGGCGACCGAGAGAGCCGAGTAGTGGTTGATGGTTCTAACGTCTACTTCGGTTATGGCCTCGGCCAGAACGTGGGGACCGATGGTGCCGGCGCTTACACAGTTGGCGTCAACGCAGGCGTCCTCGTGAGCGGTGTGCGAAAGTACAGCACCGCTGGCGTCCAGGACACGGGCTTTGGAAACATAGATCCGCTCGATCCGGAAACTGGAACGCTGAACCCGGTTGAAATCCGCTACCTGCAGACGGGCGGCGTCATCAACCCCAGCCAGACGCAGCGCACCGAGGCCATGGCAGTCGATCCGCTCACAAGCACGCTGGCGATCATGAACCGAGGCCAGGGGTTCATGTTCCGAGTTAACCTGGCGACGGGAGCATCGGCCGCCGCGGCCAACTTCGCTACGGTTGCTTCGGCAGGTTGGCGCGACCTCTCGTTCGATGCTTCGGGGAACGCTTACTTCAAGGTGGACAACCAGCTCGCCAAGAGCACGCGCATAGACGCAACAAACTTGAGCGCTTACAGCCCTGTCTTGTTGGACACAGGCAACGTGCCGTTCAGCTCGTACACCAAGGTTGCCTACGTTCCAGGCGGAGCAGGCTATGCCGACTCACTGTTCATGAACACTCGTGGGCAGATCGGTGCGACGAACCAGAACAAGGTGTACTACTCGCTCACGGACGGTACGCCGAACGCAGCAGCAGCGTTCTCGAACGCAGCCGCTGGGTTCCTCCCGACCAACCAGTTGACGGGTGCTGAGCCGATCGGAGCAGTCACTCCGACCGCTTGGACGAATCCGTTGCTCACGACGCGCACCGGAAACATCGGTGGCAAGCAGTACGTCGCGGTTCTCCTCGGCGGTGGCGGCCAGCAGCTCGACATCTACGAAGTCAGCGGTCCGAAGGCAACTGTCAGCGGCACCCTCAACCTTGATGGTTGGGATGGCACGGGTGGCGGCTTTGCCAACGCAGGCAGCTTCACCGTCCAAGTTCGCAACGGCATGACCGTCCTTGATACGCAAAACGTGACCGTGGCTAACAACGGCGCGTACTCGTTCCAGACGACCCAGACCGGTTCCGTGAACATCCGATTCAAGGGCCCGCGATTCCTGGCGAAGGCTTCCGGTACGGTGACTCTCACCGGCGGCGGAACGACCACGGTCAATGCTGCGATGGTCAATGGTAACGTCAACGGGGACAACGTGGTCGACTTCTTCGACTACCTGATCCTCAGCGACGCCTACGAGTCGTCAACCCCTGACGCACTCTACACGGCGAACATCAACGCGGACTTCACCGGTGACGGTACGATCGATTTCTTCGACTACCTGATCCTGAACGCGAACTACGAGAAGGAAGAGGACAACTAAGTCTTCTGACTTCTGATCAGAGAAGCGGGGTGCGGGGGCAGGTGCA